>NZ_LADY01000053.1:0-206030 GCF_000961715.1 Roseovarius sp. BRH_c41
CGGCCTGCGCCTTGGCTCCCGTTGGCGCGGGCTGAGCCGCCGGGGCAACCGGGGCCGCTGCGGCGCTCGCCTCTCCATGCCCCGTCCCTCTTCGGCGCACGACGAGCTTGATGTCCTGGGTTTCAAGCACAACCTCGTCACAGGAGGACGAGTCGATAATGCTCAGTATCTCGCCGATTTCCTTAAATCCGGGCATGTCCATCCTCACCTGCTTCGGCCTCGTCCATCGCCCAGGCTGATGAAATCTCGTCAGCCGCCTCCAGAAGTCGTGGGATGTGCCGGATCGCAAGGCTCATCGGCATGCGCGCCTGCGGGGCAGATACGGCCACCGCCGCGCAAACCTTGCCCCGAGCATCCCGAACCGGAACGGCGGCACAGATCACACCGGCCAGAAACTCCTGATTGTCGAGCGAATAGCCTTGCGTCCGGATCTGGGCGAACTGCTCTTCGAGCACGGTCAAGTCGGTCATGGTCGTGGCAGTGTAGGCATGCAGATCCGACAGGGACAGCAGATGCTCGCGCCGCCGCTTGGGTTGATGCGCCAACAGCATCTTGCCCATCGAGGTGCAATGCAGCGGCACGCGCGACCCCACCTCGTAGCGCAGGCCAAAGGGCCAAGAGGCCTCGACCCGGTCGGCATAGAGCAAGGCCCCGCCGGAAATGATACCAAAGTTGCAGGTCTCGCCGGTCGCCGCCGACAGCCGCTCGAGGATCGCATGCTTGGAGCCGTGCCGCACCGCCGTCTGGAACACATTGAGCGCAAAGTTGAAGAGGCGCGGGCCGGGCACATACCCACGGCTGCCCGCCTCCTGCACCAAAAGCCCATCCATATCCAGTTGATGCACGATCCGATGCACCGTCGGTGTCGGCATGTCGAGCAGCACTGCGATTTCAGAGGTTGTCAGCGGGCGCCCCGATGACCCGACACATTCCATCACGGCAAAGGTCTTTTGCGAAACGCTCGAGCGGTCGCCGATCGGATTGGACAGGTTGAGCGGAGCGGTCATGCAGGGTCCTCATAGAGCAGAATCTTCATATTATCAAAATCCGGAATGAAAAATTTTACAAGATGAAATTTTGCTTGCCAATTTTTCAAATTTTGTGAGGCTAGGGAACATGGCAGCACAAGGACCGGGATCACCGTGAAGAAAGTCCTGATTGCGAACAGAGGCGAAATCGCGTTGCGGGCGGTGCGGGCCTGCAACGCGCTTGGCATTAGATCGGTGGCGGTCTTTGCCGCGCCGGATGCGGCGTCGCCCCATGTCTGGGCGGGGTCCGAGGCGGTGTGCATCGGCCCTGCGCCCAGTTCCCAAAGCTACCTCAATGTCGATGCGCTCTTGCATGTCGCCTGCGCCACGGGCTGCGATGCGATCTATCCCGGCTACGGGTTTCTGGCCGAAAATGCCGATTTCGCAGAGCGTTGTGCCGCCGAGGGGCTGATCTTCATCGGCCCAGAGGCGCAAACCATCCGCCTGATGGGGGACAAGGCCGCGGCCCGCGCCACCGCGATCAAATTCGGCGTCCCGGTCGTGCGCGGCTCTGACGGTGTTGTCAATGATCCCACCCAACTGGAGCATCTTCTTGACGACATCGGCTTTCCCATCCTGATCAAGGCCAGCGCGGGCGGGGGCGGCCGCGGCATGAGAATCGCCCGATCCCGCTCGGAATTCGCGGCGCTCTTCTCACAGGCCAGCCGCGAGGCGCAGCAGGCCTTCGGCGATGCGTCGGTCTATCTCGAACGGTTCATCGCGAATGTCCGGCATATCGAGGTGCAGGTCTTTGGCGATGGCACCGGGCACGCCGTGCATGTGGGCGAACGCGATTGCACCGTGCAGCGGCGGCATCAGAAATTGCTGGAAGAGGCCCCATCGCCCATCCTCACCCCAACGGAACGCGCGCATATTCAGGACAGCGCCCTTCGGCTGGCCGCGGGTGTGAACTATCGCGGCGCCGGGACGGTCGAATTCATCTTTGATGCCGACACCCGAGAGTATTTCTTCATCGAGATGAACACGCGGATTCAGGTCGAGCATCCCGTGTCCGAGATGCTGACCGGCGCGGATCTGGTGGCCGAACAATTCCGCATCGCACGCGGCGAGTCGCTGTCGGTTGGTCCACCCCCTGCCGACTGTGGCCATGCCATCGAGTTTCGCATCAACGCCGAATCGTTCCGGCATGATTTCCGCCCCTCACCGGGACGGATCACGACATGGGAGCCGCCGCGCGGGCCGGGCATCCGGGTGGACGGCTTTGTCGCCACAGGCAGCACGGTGCAGCCCTATTACGATTCGATGTTGGCCAAGCTTATCGTTCATGGCACGGACCGCGCCCACGCCCTGAGCCGCGCCCGCGCAGCGCTCGCCGCCTTCAAGGTCGAGGGGATCGACACCACCATCGACCTGCACCGTGCGCTGGTCCACGACCCGGATTTCGCGGCGAGCAGGATTCACACGAAATGGGTCGAGGAACGCTTCTTGCCGCAGGTCTTTGAGGGGGAAAAATGAGCCGTACCATCCGTCTGGTAGACGTCACCCTGCGCGACGCGCATCAATGCCTCTGGGCCACGCGCATGACCACCGCCATGATGCAGGACATCGCTCCCCGGCTGAACCGCGCCGGGTTCGAGGCGATCGACCTCGTCGGCGGGGCCGTGTTCGACGTCTGCGTGCGCTACCTGCGCGAAGACCCATGGGTGCGGATGCGTATCCTCAATCAATGGATCACCGAAACCCCGCTCATCATCCACACGCGCGGCCAGAGCCTCTTTACCTTCGAGTTCTTTCCCGATGACATCGTAGAACTGGCGGCAGAGCGCTTTGCAGCCAACGGGATGCGCTATCACACCCCCTATGACGCGCTCAACGACATGCGCAATCTCGAAATCCCCGTTCGGGCAGCCAAGCAACATGGCCTGCATGTGGTGGGCGGGCTGGTCTATACCTTCAGCCCGGTTCACACCGACGCCTATTACCGAAAGAAAGCCAAAGAGCTGATGGCCCTCGGTGTCGATGGCATCTTTCTCAAGGATGCCAGCGGCCTCTTGCGACCCGAGCGTATCGCCACGCTGGTGCCCGCGCTCAAGACGGTGATGGGCAACATGCCGTTGCAGATCCACACGCATTGCAACTCTGGCCTCGCCCCCTACGTCGTCTTGCAGGCGGTCGAGCATGGTGTCGATGTGGTGCATACCGCCACCTCAACCCTCGCCAATGGCGTCAGCCACAGCCCGACCGAGACTGTCACCCGCAATCTGCGTCGGCGTGGCTTTGAGGTGGATATCGACCTTGGCCCGATCGAGGAGGTGGCCGAACGTCTGGCCTTCATCGCCGAGGTCGAAGGCAAGCCGGTGGGCGAGGTGCGGGAATACGACGAGTTCCACTTCTGTCACCAATGCCCCGGGGGCATGGTCTCCAACCTTGCCTATCAACTCGAGAGCATGGGGCTTCAGGGACGGCTCAACGACATTCTCGAAGAGGCGTGGCATGTCCGCGAGGATCTGGGTTATCCGATCATCGTCAGCCCCTTTGCCCAATACATCGTGACGCAAGCGATCCTCAACGTTATGGGGCGCGATCAGGGCAGGCCGCGCTACGAATCCGTCCCCGATGAGGTGCGGCTCTACGTGCGCGGCGGTTATGGCGAGATTGCGGGCCCGATTGATCCAAACCTCTATGACAAGATCACCCGTGGTCAGGAGCCGATCACCGAACGCCCCGGCCTTCTGGTGCCGCCTGCGATCAAACGCCTGCGCGCTACGCGCGGCCCATTCCAGAGCGATGACGACCTTTTGCTCGCGGCCTTCTACGACGACGGGCAGTATTCCGCGCTCAAGGCTGCCGGACCCATCCGCACGGACTACCCCCTCGGCGAAACTCCCTTGCTCACCTTGATCAAGGGCATCGCGGCTCGCCCGGACATCACTAGCTTTCACTATTTTGAAAAGACTGTGGGAACGCGAGATGAGCAACGATAAGACAAATTGTCTGGAACCCTTAAATTTCCTGCTGAGATAGGCCAGACCATGTTTCGGAGTGCCTGTTTATTGTCGACGCCAATGCGTTCTCGAAGAGAAAAGAGGTAGCTCGACTGGTCATCAACGCACTTGAAAGTAGGGCTTCGTCGAAGATTAAATTGGCGGCTCACCTTTTGGCATACGTCAGGCGAGTGTGAGCAGGTCGCGGAAAGCCGCTGCTTACCTTACGCTACGGCAACTCCCTCTTGACTAGAACTCAGTTGGGATTACTCTCCTTCTGATAAGACTTAATTAAAAGCCTGCATTTTAATCAATATTTAGGAGAAGAATACATGACCTCCCCCACCCCCTGTCATCATGGAGTCACCAAGGCCCGCGGATGTTCGCACATCGCAGTGGGCAAGTTTTCCCACCTTTTCCCGCAACTTCAGCCGCTTGTAATTACTGAAGAGGAGGCCGCCGCAATCGGCGGCCCTGGCGGGGTGATGCACGATTTCGATAGCGTCTCGCCGGACTCGAAAGTTCCTGTGGGCTATATTTTCTTTGCCCAGTTCGTCGATCATGACGTGACGCTGGATGTGTCCAGTGCTCTTCGACCAGCTGACGGAAGCCCGCAGAAGAATGATGTCCACAAATTCGTGGCCGAAGAACTCGGTAACGTGCGCTCTGCTAGTCTCGATTTGGACTGCGTCTATGGGTTCGGCCCCGAGGGCAGCCCGCACATCTACAGCGGTGATCATCTGGGAGTAGCAGCCAACGGCTATGATTTACCCCGCTCCCCTGGCGGAACGGCGCTGATCGGTGATCCGCGAAACGACGAGAACATCTTCATCGCCCAGATTCAGCTCGCCATGCATCAGCTTCACAACCGGATCTTTGATGAACGCGTCTATCAGCGCGACATCGCCCAGAAGGGCTGGCGCCGGTTCGAAGAGGCACAGCGCGAGACGCGGTATCACTACCAGTTCGTCGTACTGTTTGACTTTCTCAAGCGCATCTGCGACCCGGAAATCTTTGCCTACGCGGCCGCCAAGTTATGCAATCCGAAAGCCAAGTTTCCTCTATGCTACGGGCTGGACAAACATGGCAAGCTACCAATGCCGGTGGAGTTTTCGACCGCAGCTTACAGGGTGGGACATACAATGGTGCGCGATCGATACGCGCTCAACGCAGCCAACCAGGAGGTCCAGCTTTTCGACGAAACTTTCGGAACGTTGGGTTTCACCGCGCTGCCAGAAGACCTTGTGCCCGACTGGAGTTTCCTCCTGCACCTTAGCCCCTGCGTTGTGCCGCATATGTCGAAGGCGTTCGATCCGGCCTTCGCGGACGAATTGATGAATCTGCCAATTGTCGGCAGCCGCAATCCGAACGACCGCGCTCTTGCGTTCCGTAATCTCATGCGGGCCTCGGCTTTAGGCGTGGCGTCCGGTCAGGACATCGCGAAAGAGTTAAAGGCCAAGGGATATCCGCTGGATGTCGCGGACCTGATGTTGGACGATGTGCATGGCTGGAAGCGGGTGGGGGCTGTCCTGCATAAGAGCGGCAAGGATCTCTCAAAACACACCCCGCTGTTCTATTACCTTCTGCGGGAGAGCGAGATTTCTTCCGGCGGCGCGCACTACGGGCCGCTTGGGTCCGCTCTGCTGATGGAGGTGTTCGGCGGGATGCTGCGGCTCTGTTCAGACAGTTTCCTCAGGCCCTTTGCGGACGGAGCTTGGGCTCCGGATCCCTGCATTGCCAAGCCCGGTGCCACGTTCGACAAGGACTGCCTTATCAATGAGCCGGATCATTATCCGCTCGATCTTTCCGATCTGGTACGGTTCGCAAAGCGGCTTTAGGGAACTGACCATATCCTCGTCCCCAAATGCGCTACACCCGCAGCCTTTCGGTGGTGGAATGCCCCGTCTGAAGTGGTCCAGCCGCTGTGATATGTTTATGCAGATTTCACGAGGACCAAAGGATTTTAGTCCATTAGTTGGGTAGTTTAATAGCAATGTACGGAATGATGTATCTCCTATAGAGGCGCGGCACGCCACTGCCAGCGGCAGCGGCTCGGCGATGGTGGGTCGCGCAAAGTTGGAAAGTACTGGCTTAGATCCAGCGCAACAGGAACAAGCTGCGGGACCAAACATTTAGACAAGCGTTGCCATGGTCAAATCAAGACGCGTGATCGTTCTGATCGGTATGGCCGCCTGTCAGAGTGACTCGATCGGCGTTTCCTCGGCAGCGATGTGGACGGCCAACAGACAACCGTTTGGGGTGAAGGAGTCGTGTTCGGTGCCATCTCGGTAAAAGACCAGATCACCTGCGCGCAGAATGGTGCCATCGTTTTCGTGCAGCTCGCCTTCCAGAATTAGAAACTGTTCGTGGCCGTTGTGGCGATGCCCGCGCGTGCGCATGCCCGGCGGCATGCGGTATACGTGAAAGCCGGTTCCCAATGCGCGGCTGTCGTCAAGCTGCAGGACCGCATCGCCAAGAGCAACGCCGTCGGGGTAAACGAAGGGTGTGAAGTTGGCCTGGTGAATATTGGCGATGCGGCGGTCCTGAGGGTTGATCGGCTTCATCTGCTGCGGGTTCCTTCAGACTTTGGGAAAGTTTTGAGACGGATCACCCGACATTCCCCGAGTGGCATGTCGTTTGAAGGCAACATCGCCTGATCGCATAGTCGGATCAAGTGTTTCGCGCTCCGAGCATCATCTATGATCGCCTGATCGCTCGAATATGGATGGATCGGGCCGTGAGACTTCATGCATCGCACCTAACAACGACCTTGTTCAGCATAACAGACATATCTGTCGAGCCGCTTTCGGTCAGTTTGGGTCAAGGTTACGCCTATGACGGTGGCGCTCGACGACTCCGGATCGTGATGAGTGACCATTCAATCGAACAGCACCGCGAAGCTAGATAAAGGATAACACTTTTATCCTTGCTGAGATTGGTTCGACTCATCTGGCAGTAGCCTTAGAATGAGAAAAACAATTGAATTGGAATGCGGAGGAGGCGGTAACAATGACCCTGTTTGAATCCACAAAAGAAGGTAGGATTTCAGGCCCATTCCCTCCGCCATTTGGCCACATACTCGGGTATTTGTGGCCGCATCGAATTTGCTTGGGCAGTCAAAGTTCAAGGCTGGTCTCGATGAGGACAGCCCGCGATGTTCGGTCCTCAATCGGCAGATCCGGCATCCTTCACAGCGGCCACTTTCGGAGCGGCCTCTGAGGTGAGGCGGGCGCGTTACATGCCCGTGTCAGACCAGCCACGATGCCATCGTTCTCAGGATGCAGAGAGACCCGGTTTCATGCAAAGGCCCGCTCAAAGGTCGCGCGGAGATCTGAGCGGCAGGCTCCTTCTTTACGGCCGTCCGGGGCGTATTCCGGGGTAACAGGCGGGATTCTTTCGCTTCGCATTTCGCGGCGTCCAGAGCGTGTTATTCCGAGCACAACGCCTCAAGCCTCGCGTATCTAGTGTTTATGTTACGGCTTGGAAACCAAATGTGACATCAGGGGCAACTTGTTGCCTATGTTGTTTTGCCCACGGCTCGCGTCATTTTCGGCGGCTCTATCATGGCCCGCGCGCATGTCGTTGCAGAGGGTGTCCGGTCCTCTCCAGAACAGGCTGCGAACAGAGATTAGGGCGGCGGGCTCTAGACTGAGCGGTTCTGAGTCCGTTCATTGTCTCTCGTTCCGTGGTCGATGAGGCCCACCCCAAGGCTGTGGCCCTCAGGCGGACAGCGATGGCACTTCAGCATGAAACATGTCTAAGCAATTGCTTTAAAACACTTAATAGTAAATCTTGTTCCATCGCGCCGAGAGAGTTCCAGCACAGGGTGATCTGTCCGGTCCGGCTTGCCGCCGCATGACAGTCCGCTGTGAACTTGACCATGATCGGATGGTCCTTGGCGGTGCGCTTGGGCGCTGATCCGCAGAGCCGGTCTATCCGCCTGCGCCTTTTGGGAACCCGTTGAGGAAGACGGTCATCAGACGCGCATTTCCGACGACCCGCGACAGATGCAAAGGGGCCATCTTCGCGGTCAAACTGGCCCGACACACGTTCGGTCACTCTCTTGACCAGAAACGCCAGCTTGTGTCAGGAGACCGCCAGATGCCATATAACTGTCATCAAAGAGGGCAAACCGACAGCAGTCGGAAGCGAAATAAGGAAAATTGAGATGCAGGCGACAGGCAGTTCGCACAGCCTCGCGTTACGGCGCGGAGACTTCACGACGTTGATCGCGGCGCTCGACTATGCCGCCAAGGGCGACACGGGCGTCAACTTCTACAATGCGCGTGGCGAACTTTACGCAAGCTCCACCTATGCCGATTTGCAGGTCGAGGTGATCGCGCTCGCGCGTCGCCTGATCGGGCTTGGGCTTGAGCCGGGGGGGCGGGTTGGTCTGGTGGCCGAAACCTCGCCGCATTTCGTGCGCTTCTTCTGGGCCTGCCAGTATGCCGGGCTTGTTCCTGTGCCTCTTCCGGCGACCATGCATATCGGCGGTCATGCGGGTTATGTCGCACAACTGCGCGGACTGATCGAGAATTGCGGTGCATCCGTGGCGATGGCCCCGACCGAATGGATGAGCTTTCTCGAAGAAGCCACCACCGGTGCTGACCTTACCTTTGTCGGAACCCCGGATGATTTTGAGCGCCTGACGCCCTCGACAAACGAGCTGCCGACCGTGTCGCCCGAGAGCATCGCCTATATTCAATACACGTCGGGCAGCACCCGATTTCCGCGTGGCGTCGTCATTGACCACACAACGGTGCTCGCCAATATCAACGATATGTCCACCAACGGTCTCAAGATGACCGAGCAGGACCGCTTTGGATCTTGGTTGCCGTTTTACCATGACATGGGCCTCGTCGCCTTTATCATGATGCCGATGGCTACCCAGAGATCGGTTGATTTCCTGGGCACGCAGGATTTCGCCATGCGCCCCCGCAAATGGCTGGAAATGATGTCGGCCAACCGCACCACGATCACCTCTGGCCCGCCGTTTGGCTATGACCTTGCCGCCATGCGTGTGCGCCAGAGCGATGCCGAACAATGGGATCTCAGCGCGCTGCGCGTGGCCTGTGTCGGTGCCGAGATGATCAATCCCGAGCCGCTCAAGCGCTTTGCCGAGGCGCTGGCACCGTCGGGTTTTAAATCGACCGCGTTCCTGCCCTGTTATGGCATGGCCGAATGTTCGCTGGGCATCAGCTTTGCCGGGCTCGATGAGGAACTCAAGATCGACTATGTCGATGCCGAAACCATGCAGGAAGACAGCATCGCCAAGCCGCTCGACCCGGAAGAGGCGCAGAAATCCAAACGCCGCGTCGCTCGTTATGTGGATTGCGGCGCGCTGCTGCCCACGTTTGAAATTGCGATCCGCGACGAGCATGGCAATGACCTGTCAGAGCGTCAGGCTGGCGTGATCAACCTGCGCGGCCCCAGCGTGATGAGCCACTATTTTCAGGAAGAGGCGATCACCCGCGAATGTCTGAGCGCAGATGGCTGGCTCGATACGGGCGACATTGGCTATCTGGCGAATGGCAGGTTGTTCGTGACCGGACGCCAGAAGGACATGATCATCATCCACGGCCGCAACATCTGGCCCGAGGATCTGGAGTATCTGGCCAAGACGCAGCCGGGCATCAACTATACCGATGCGGCCGCCTTCTCGGTGCCATCCGAGAAAGATCAGCAGGAAACGGCAGTGATCGTTTTGCAATGCCGTGAGCGTGACGAGATCAAGCGTGCGCGCCTGATCAAAACCATCGCCTCGCTGGTGCGGTCTGAATATGGCATAGATTGCGTCATCGAACTGGTGCCGACCCGCACCTTGCCGCGCACGTCCTCGGGCAAGCTGGCACGGGCGCGGGCGCGCCTTGATTACCTCGGTCGACGTCAGGCCGCCAAGGTCCAGCATACGCCGGACCCTGTCGGGACCCTGCCCGTTGAAGAGACGATGCCGCAGGCCCGTTACATCGCATGACCGGCCCGGTGGCCGTTACGGGCGCGTCCGGCTTTGTCGGACGCGCCCTGATCGGACAATTGCTTGAGGCGGGGCGCCCGGTGCGCGCGCTGGTGCATCGTCAGGGCGTTGGTCTTTCGCATCCCAAGCTTGAGACTGTGACAGGCGGCCTTTCGGACAGGGCGGCGCTGCTGCGGCTCATGGATGGTGCGCACGCGGTCATTCACGTGGCAGGCAAAGTGCGCGGGCGCGATTTGACGGATTTTCTGGGCGTGAACGCCGATGGCGTGACCCATGTGGCAGAGGCCGCGCAGGCGGCTGGGCTGCGCCGGGTGATCCTGATATCCTCGCTTGCCGCCCGCGAACCGCAGCTCTCGCCCTATGCAACCAGCAAGCGCACGGGCGAAGAGCGGCTGGCCAAGGCGGCCTCCGGCGCGGCGTTCACCGCGGCGATTCTGCGCCCGCCTGCGATTTATGGCCCAGAGGATCGCGAACTTGTGCCGCTCTTTCAGACCATGGCGCGCGGCATCGTGCCACTGCCGGGCGTCCCCGGCGCGCGCGCCTCGCTCTTGCATGTGGATGACCTTGCGCAAGCGATTGTCAAACTTCTGGACAGCCCGGCACAGGGTACCTATGAACTCCACGACGGGCATGAGGCGGGCTATGGCTGGGACGAGATCGCGGCGATTGTCGAACGGGTGGCAGGGCGTGGACCCGGCTGGCGTCTGAGAATACCAGAGCACGTTCTGAGATCCGTCGCCGGGATCAATCTGCTTGCCTCGCGCCTGTTCGGGTATATGCCGATGCTGACGCCGGGCAAGGTCAATGAGTTACGCCACCCCGATTGGGTGTGCGACAACACCGAAATCAGCCGCGACACCGGGTGGCAGCCGCTGATTTCTCTGGAAAATGGGCTATCCTCGATCCTGCGCGGGACGCCGTTGAAATCTGATAGGGGCATAAGCAATGTCACATGAGACCCAAGACCTAGAACAGGAAATCCTCGACGTGCTGTTCGAGCGCCTGTCGAAGTTTCCCGTGAAATCCGGTGAGTTGACTGCGCAAACCAGTCTTGTTGCCGACATGAGCCTCGATTCCGTCAACATGATGGAATTGCTGATGGAGGTGGAAGACACCTTTGATATCAGTTTCCCTCTGAACATGATGGCCAATGTCGATACGGTCCAGAACCTCGCCGATCAGATCAAACTGCTTGTGGAGAAAAAATCATGAGCATTTCAGACCGCTTTGCCGAACTGGCGCACCTTCGTGACGCATTGGGGGCCGAAGAGGCCGATCCCACCCGGATTGTGATGGAGCGCATCCTGTCCTCAACCGAGGCGATGATTGCGGGTCGCCCGACCATCCTTGTAGGCACCAACAACTATCTTGGCCTGACCTTTGATCCGGCGGTGCTGGCGGCGGCCAGTGCCGCGCTGCACGAGCAGGGCAGTGGCACCACCGGGTCGCGCATGGCCAATGGCAGCTTTGCCTGCCATGCCGCGCTCGAGCGGTCCTTTGCAGAGTTCTACGGCGTGCCCTCGGCCATGGTGTTCTCGACCGGCTATCAGACCAATCTGGGCCTCTTGATGGGCGTCCTGCGCCCCGGTGACAAGGTCGTGCTGGATAGCCATAGCCATGCCTGCATCTATGACGGGTGCCGCATCAGCGGTGCCGATTTCCTTGCCTTCCGCCACAATGACCCCGAGGATCTGCGCAAGCGGTTGCGGCGTCTTGGGGATGAGGCCAAGGGCGCGCTGGTGATCGCCGAAGGCCTCTACAGCATGTTGGGCGATACCGCCCCGCTGGCCGAGCTGTGCGCCATCGCCAAGGAATATGGCGCGTGGTTCATGGTCGATGAGGCCCATTCCTTTGGCGTCTACGGGGACCGTGGCTTGGGCCTCTGCGAAGAGGCGGGAATTCTCGATCAGGTGGATTTCATCACCGGCACCTTCTCCAAGAGCCTCGCGTCGCTGGGCGGCTTCTGCGTGAGCCGCCATCCCGAGTTGCAATTGCTGCGCTATGGCAGCCGCCCCTATATCTTTACCGCGTCGCCCAGCCCAGCGAGCATCGGTGCTGCCACCGCCGCCCTAGAGGCGATCCGCACGCGGCCCGAACTCAAGGCCAATCTCTGGGCCAATGCCACGCGCCTGCATGACGGGCTGAATGCGGCGGGCTATGAGTTGGCCGCGCCCGTGTCCCCGGTCATAGCCGTGCGCGTGCCCTCGCGCGAGGAAGGCGCGCGGATCTGGAATGCGCTGATGGAGCATGGCGTTTACGTCAACCTCGTGCTGCCACCTGCCGCACCCGAAGGGGCCGCGCTCTTGCGGTGCAGCCTGAGTGCGGCGCATAGCTTTGACCAAATCGACGCCATCATCGCGGCGTTCAAGACGGTCGCACCCGAGGCGGCCACCCGTACCGGCCAGAGCACGGCGGCGCAGTAAATCGGCGGGCCGGGCCATGCCCGGCACGTCCAACCGCAGACGGACATCAGACACATGACAGGGCAGGTGCGATCCGACCCAGAGACAGGCGCGGGTATCACGCTGGCGCATCTGTCGGACCCGCATCTGCCGCTGACGGGGCCGGTGCCATGGCGCGCGGTGCTGAACAAGCGCGCGCTGAGCCTCTTGTCGTGGCACCGCAAACGCCGCCATCATCACCGGCCAGAAATCCTAGCGGCGCTAATCGCGGATATGCAGCGTCATGCGCCAGACCTCATCGCGGTGACGGGGGATCTGACCAACCTTGGGCTGGAGAGCGAGTATCGCGCCGCGCGCCGCTGGCTTGAGAGCTTGGGTGATCCGGCGCGCGTCATGGTCATCCCTGGCAATCACGACGCGCTCATCCGGGGCGCATGGGAGGCGGGCGCGGCCCAGTGGCACCCCTATTGGCAGGGCGATGCCGCACCCGTGACGGCCCATGCGTCTGACGCCTTTCCGTATATGCGGCGGCGGGGGATGCTTGCCCTGATCGGCGTATCGAGCGCCGTGGCCACCCCCCCGGCCTTTGCCAGCGGCGCGGTCGGTCCGGCGCAATTGGCGCGGCTTGCGCATCTGCTGCGGGCGGCGCGTGACGAGGGCCTCTGCCGGGTGATGATGATCCATCACCCGCCGCTCGATGGCACGGTATCGGCGCGCAAGGCTTTGCGGGATGGGGCCGCGTTGCGCCGGCTGCTTCAGGCAGAGGGCGTGGAACTGGTGCTGCATGGTCATAGCCACCGCACCCATCACCAGACGCTTGCGACACGCGATGGGGCGGCAGCGGTCATCGGCGTGCCCTCGGCCTCGTCCCTCTCTCCCGAAGCGGCGGCCTATCACCTCTACCACCTCACGCCCATGTCCGGGGGTTGGGTGATTGACGTCACGGCACGGCACGCGACACGCGCTGCAGAGATGGCAGCGAGGCACCGCACCCAGTTGACACTGGCGCGCGCCCATGCAGCATGCGCGCCGTGATGACACCCCACGCCTCCAATGCGGCAAGCGCCCTGCGCGCGCTTCCACCACAAGAGACCGGCGCACCCATGCGCAAGCTGTCTTGCAAGACCATGAAAGACTTCCTATGCGCCTGATGTTGAACCTCTTTCGCGCCTATCCGATGGCCAGTTTCCTCATGGTGCTGGCGCTGTTCTTTTCGGGCCTTGCCGAAGGTTTGGGGCTGTCGGCGATGCTTCCGATGCTCAAGATCGTGCTCAACACCGATCCCTCGGGCAGCTTGGCAGAACCGCCGGGACAGTTGGAACAGGTCGTGCTTGATGTGCTCGCTTGGGCCGGGATTCCCGTCACGCTGGGGGCGCTGCTGATCCTGATCGTGGTGGCGGCTACGTTCAAGGCGGTGCTGCTTTTGATCGCACAGCGGCAGGTGGGTTATACGGCGGCCCGTGTCGCCACCGACCTGCGCCTGCAAATCCTGCGCAACATGATGCGCAGCCGCTGGCATTTCTTTCTGCATCAGCCGGCGGGCAAGCTGGCCAACACGCTGGCCACCGAGGCACAGCGCGCGGCCGATGCCTATATGAATGGCGCAACCGCGCTCACCTTTTTCATTCAGGCGCTGGTCTATACCTCGGTCGCGGTGGTGATCTCGTGGCAAGCGACTCTGCTCAGCCTGATTGGCGGCATCGTGATCATTGGCCTGTCGCATTTTCTGGTGCGCATGACCCGCAAGGCGGGCAAGAAACAGACCGAGCTCATGGTCTCGCTCATGTCGCATCTGACCGACACACTGCAATCGGTGAAACCGCTCAAGGCGATGGCGCGCGAACACTTGGTGGATGAATTGCTCAAGAACGAGACCAACCGCCTCAACAAGGCGCTGCGCCGTCAGGTTCTGGCCAGCGCCGCGCTCAACTCTGGTCAGGACCTGATGTTCATCATGGTCATTGCCTTTGGCGTCTATCTGGCGCTTGGGGTGCTGTCGATGGATTTCGCCATTGTGCTGATGCTGGCGGTGACGCTGGGGCGCGGCTATAATTTTCTGGGCAAGGTGCAAAAGCAGTATCAAAAGATGGTGCAGAGCGAGAGTGCCTATTGGTCGCTGATCGACACCAACCGACGCGCCGAGGCGGAACAAGAGCATCTGGGCGGCCACGCCACCCCCGCGCTGACCCAAGGTATCGTATTGCGTGACATCGCGTTTTCCTATGACGGCAACACCGTGCTCTCGGGTCTCGATGTGGAGATTCCCGCGCATCAGATGACAACGCTGGTGGGCCCGTCAGGATCGGGCAAGACCACGATCATTGATCTTGTCATCGGCCTCCTCCGGCCTGAAAGCGGCGAGATCACCATCGACGGTGTGGCCTTTGAGGACATCGACCTCAAGGCGTGGCGGCGTATGGTCGGATATGTCCCCCAAGAGACTGTCCTGCTCCATGACAGCATCCTCCACAATGTGTCGCTCGGCGACCCCCGGATTTCCGAGATGCGGGTCGAAGAGGCGTTGAGAAAAGCCGGCGCTTGGGAGTTCGTCTGCGAATTGCCCGAGGGCGTTCACACGGTCGTGGGCGAGCGGGGGGGGCGGCTATCGGGCGGTCAACGTCAACGGGTCGCCATCGCCCGCGCCCTCATCAACGAACCGCAACTTCTGATCCTTGACGAGGCCACGAGCGCGCTTGATCCAGAGAGTGAGGCCGCCATCATCGAAACGTTGCGCGGCCTGCGCGAACAGCTCACGATCCTCGTCATCACCCATAACAGCAGCCTGTCGGATGCCGCCGATATCGTGCATCGGCTGGAACCTGTGACGGTGCGCAAGACGGGGGCACAAGACGGGGCTCAAGTCGGGGTTGAGGACGCCTAATCGCGCCCAAAGAGCGCGTTCACCCGCGCTACCGCGCGCGCCATGTCGCTGGACGGTGGCGTCGTCTGCGCCGCGCCCTGCGGCTCACCCAGCCAACGCATCCGGCCCGATTGCACCAACCGCAGGTGCATCTGGCTGATATCGCGCGACAGATGTTTCCAGCCCCAGCGCATCAGCGCACGATAAGCTAGCGCGCCAAGGCTCAGGTCCGGGCGGTCATGGTCCTGCCGCGCCAAGGCACGCGCCTGCGCTGGCTCTCCAATCGCCATCAACGCATCGTGTCGCATGCTGAGCGCGCCAGCCCCCAGATCGAACATATGCACGGGCTTGCCCGTCGCATAAGCCTCGGACAGCATCGAAATACTGTCGGCGGTCACGATGATCTCATCCGCAACGGCGAGAAAACCAAGATAGGGATTGTCCGGATCGTTGGGCCGAAAGCGATAAAGCTGCATCGGCACGTCGGTTTGCGCGGCAAAGGCGGTGATGGCCTCAGGCGGGGTGCGCGCGCTGGAACTGACAAGCAGCGATCCACCCCGCGCCTGCGCCAAGGCCAAAGTATCGCGTATAAGCCGCGCAGAGGCGCGCGTCCCAAAGGCATAGGGGCCGCTTGGCCCGCCGATGTTCAGCGTAAGGTAAGGTCGCGGCAGATGCGCCAGTTTTGGTGCCCACTGCGCGCGCGCCGCGTCGAGCCGGGCCGGACCAAGCGGATGCAGGGGCAGGGCGTTGCGCAGGACATTGGGCCGGTCTGGAACCCGGTATTGCGGCGTGGTGATCACCAGATCGAACCGCGCGGGATCGGCCCAGAGCCGCCCCAGAAACACCAGCCGCGTGCGGTCGCCCGACTGGTCCCTGATCCAGCGCGCGACAGGTTCGTTGCGCATGCCCATGGAAATCACAAGATCGGGCCAAGGCGGCGCAAGGGCGTCCGAGTTGGGCAGATCCACGCCACGCAGATCGCTGCCGCGCAACAGATTGGTCCGCATCTCAAACTTGCGATAGGTCAGGCTCTTGATCTCATAGGGCCATCCAAGCCCCTGCGCCAAGGCACGCACCTGCGTTTTCTCGCCAGAGCGGTAGGCATCCAGCACCCAGACACGCGGGCTTTGCTCCGGTTCAGGCATCGGGTGACTGCGGATCGGTGGCGCGGGTCTTGGCCCAGCGACGTTTCATGCAGATCCATTCGCCGGGATAGTCGCGTATCCACCCCTCAAAAATCAGGTTGAGGCGATGGGTCATGTCGATAATTCGCTCTTTGCGCGGCAAATCGGGATCGGCCGGGCGCAGCGGTGCCAGAACGTCGATCCGAAAGCGGGCATCGGGCAGGCGCACAGCCCGGATCGGCAAGAGCGGATAGCCGCGCAGTGCCAGCATGGCGGGCAGCGTGCTGGTGGGCGTCGGCGTGCCAAAAAAGGGCACCAATTCGCCTTGGTCAATGCGCGTGTCAAAGGCCGCGCCAACCGACCGGCCCGCCGCCAATTCATGCAAAAGTTCACGTGCGCCGCCTGCACTGGGGACCAGCGGCCCCCCAAAGGCGCGGCGCAGCGACAGGAAAAAACCATGCAGCCAGGGGTTTGGCTCGGGCGAGTAGATGACCGAGATGGTCAGGTCTTTCTCGCGCCCGATCAGATTGCAAAGCTGCCAAGCGCTGACATGCGCGGTTGCAAACACAATCGCCTCCTTGCGTTCGATGATGTCCAGCGCGTCGGGATGAATTGCAAATTCCAGCCTCTCCGCACGCTGCTGCCACAACCGTTCCAGCAGGAACAATTCCGCCGCCGCCAGCCCCGTCGAGCGAAAGATAGAGCGCATCACCGCGTCGCGCTCTGCCTCGCTGGCATCTGGCAAAACATGCGACAGGTTGCGCCCCACGGTGCGGCGCTTTTGCGCGTTGCGATAGCCGAACCACCCCAAAGCCCGCGAAAAGCTCGCCGCGACAAACCGATAGGGCAGCACCCGCGCAAAGCCGAGCAAGAGGTAGAACACGCCCGCCTCAAGCATCCAAGCCGGGGTCTGAACCCAGGGAAACCGCGCGATCAGCCCCTTTGGCGTGAGAAAGAATTTAGCCATGGCAATACCCGTTCCCGGACTGTCGGCGCGGATTTCGCTTGTGCCTAGTTCCGTTCGGTGCGTTCCGGCTTGGTCGGATAGGTGCGAAAGATCATATCCCAGAGCGGCGAGCTGACCCCATAGCGGCCGGCATCATCCGAAAAATGGTGCCGCATGTGGTAATGCTTGAGGAATTTCAGCGCCGGGTGCCGCATCGGGAAATGATGCGTGGCATAGTGGATATAGTCATAGACCAGATAGCCGATGATGAAGAACCCGGTGAACGGTTCAGCCCAAGGGTAGGGCAGGATCATGTAGAACATGAGGTAGAGAACCGCGATGATCGGCAGCGCGCCCGCAGGCGGCATCAAAAGGCGAGTCTTGTCCTGCGGCGTGTCATGATGCACGCCGTGAAAGAGATAGAGAAACCGGCGCCCCATATCGGTCTTGGCCTCGAAATGGAACAGATAACGATGCAGCAGATATTCGGCCAGCGTCCAGGTCACGAGCCCGGCAATACCAATCACCACCATGCCGCTCAGCCCGATTCCATGCACGCTAACCGCGCGCACCAAAAGCCAGACCGCGACCGGTCCCCAGACAAGCAGGGGAACGATCGGATGGACATGGCTCAACTTTTCAAGAATCGGGTTCTCGAACAGGCGCACCGACTCATCGACACGATGAGTCCGACTGGGTTGGTGATTTAACATGGGGGGCACTCCTGATATGCGCCGACTTTATACGTCTCTATATATGTCGGTTTTTGTCCGAAGAACAGAAGACGGCCAGATTTTGCTCGTGCAAAGCCATTCTCCGGGCCTTGCAGTTATCCACTGCTCGAACTTTTCGTTGATCTGACGCGCGAGGTCAACAGCCTGATTGTCGCGGTCAAGGGTTGGGTCACTGGGGTATAGGGGGGGGTGAAACCGCACGCGAAACCGCGCGCCCGGCAACCGTTCGGCCTGAACCGGCACCAAAGGCACGCCAAAGCGCAAAGCAAGCTTCGCCGGCAGAAGCGATGTATCTCGTTCCTCGCCAAAGAATTGGATCGGTTTTCCCCCGTCAACGCGCCGATCCGTGAGCATTATCGGCGAGCGGCCCTCTTTCAGAGCATCAATGAAGGCCCGCAGCCCCTCGTCCCGCGACACCAATTCACAGCCCAACGCCTTGCGATAGGACAGCATCATGCGGTCCAGCCACGGATTGGACAGCGGCGCATACATCGCACAGGGGCGCATATCCAAACGTGCAATCGCAGTCGCCATGACCTCCCAATTGGCCAAATGCGCGGAGACAAAAACGGCGGGTTGGTCAGGCAGGGAATAGGCGGGAATTTGCTCAAGAACCTCGACCTCGATGCGATTCCGCCGGGGGTCGCTGATCTTGTGCAGATTGGGGTACTCCGCCAGCACGGCACCCGCATTCGCCCAGACCTCATTGGCAATCTTCTCGATCTCTGCCGACGACTTGTCCGGCAGCGCCAGAGTCAGGTTCGCGCGCACATCCAGATTGCGCCGATTGAGGATCCTGCCAAAGATCAGGCCGAGCCTTGCGCCAATGGCAGATGCCCAAGCCACTGGAATCGCTCTGAATAGCCCCATGACAGCGGATACAACGACAAGGTCGATGAACCACAGCGTGTTCCGAGCGACAACATTATTGAACACCTTGTCACGATACGCATTTGCAAGAATGAATTTGGCCAATGAGACTCGACTTCTTCTTATTCAGTGTGGATACTTATGATGTTATTTGAGGCTAGGTGCCGGAATTGCAAGCAGTTTCCAAGGATCGTTCAGTCGCTTTGCCTCTTGGGACATGGATGACGGCACAACGCAGGTTCTGGTTGTGTCCCTTGTGGTGCGTGGACAGCCTCACGATATCTGGTATCAGCCATCCGCGCGCCTCAGCGGCGGGGCCCCGTCACGGCGAGAAAGGCACTTCATGTCAGTAGCATCCTCCGATCGCGGTCAAATCCGCTTGGTCGAGGCCAAGAACGGTCAAACAGTACGGGACTTTCTGCATCTCCCCGAACGTATCTACGCAGACGATCCGGCCTGGATTGCGCCGCTGATCTTTGAACAAAAGCAACGTGTCTTTGAAAACAAACCCCTCTTTGCCCATTGCGAGGTTGCGTGCTGGGTGGCGTATCGTGACGGCGCGCCCGTTGGACGGATCACCGCACAGCTTGACCACCTCCAGCCCGAGGAAATTGGTGGCGGCAAGATCGGCTATTTCGGAATGCTCGAGGCGATTGATGACGCGGCGGTCTTTGCTGCGCTCTTTGAGACTGCGCAAACCTGGTTGCGCGGGCAGGGGGCCTCGTTCCTGCGCGGTCCTTATAATCTGTCGATCAACGAAGACCTCGGCCTTCTGGTCGAAAATTTCGACGATCCACCCTTTGTGATGATGGGACATGCGCGGCCCTATTACAAAGCCCGGATCGAGGAACAGGGGTTCAACGCGATCAAGGATCTTCTGACTTACAAGGTGCGCCCCGATTTCGTGGCTCCCGAGGTGATGACGAAACTGGCGACGCGCGCCAGCCGCACGGTGACCATCCGCCCCCTCAACAGCAAGGCGAAGGTGGCGGATTACGAAGCGATGCGTGACATCTTCAACGATGCATGGTCGGACAATTGGGGATTCGTGCCCTTCACCAAGGAGGAATTCGCCGAGACAGCCAAGGTTCTCTCCTTCCTGCTGTCCGACGATTACATCCAGTTCGCCGAAATCGACGGGCGCCCGGTGGCCTTTATCACCGCCTTTCCCAATCTCAACGAGCTGATCGGTGATCTGCGCGGCAGGCTCCTGCCGTTTGGCTGGGCAAAACTGCTGTGGCGGCTCAAGGTGCGCGGCCCCAAGAGCGCGCGCGTCGCGCTGATGGGCGTGCGCAAGGAATACCAGAACGCGCGCCTCGGGCCGACGCTGGCCTTTCTGGTGATCGAAGCCGTGCGCAAGGCGATGCAGCAACGAAACGTCACATCGGTCGAGATGGGCTGGATACTCGAGGATAATCATGGCATGCGACACATCATCGAGGCGATCGGTAGCACGATCTACAAGCGGTATCGCGTGTACCAGAAACCGCTTTAGACGGTCCGAGAACCGAACAAGACAGCAAGTCGCTGAGAAAGTAAGACCGTGAAAGATTTTGCTTCCGTAATCCTTGCGGGCGAACGGGCAGACCGTGACGCCCTGCGTGACGAAACAGGCGTGGCCTGCAAGGCGCTGCTCGACATCGACGGAACCCCGATGATCCGGCGCGTGATCAACGCGCTCGAGGCGTCAACCCACGTCGCCTCAATCCATCTCAGCGGCCCGACAGAGGCATGTGTCCAGAGCGATGCCGGGCTGGCCGGTCTCATTGAACGGCGCGTGGTGGACTGGACAGCCTCCGGGGTCTCACCCAGCACCAGCGCCCATCAGATGCTCAGCCGCTTTCCCGGAGATCAGCCGGTCTTGATCACCACCGCCGACCATCCCTTGCTGACCGATGAAATCGTCGATCACTTCTGCCGCGACAGTGCGACAAGCGGCTGCGATGTGGTGATCGGTCTGGCCCCCTATGATCTGGTCCGCGAGACCTATCCTGACCTGAAAAAGACCGTTCTGCGCTTTCGTGACGGTGGCTATTGCGGTTGCAATCTCTTCGCCTTCATGACCGAAGACGGGCGCCGCGTGGCCGACTTTTGGAAACAGGTAGAGCAGGAGCGCAAAAAGCCACTTGTGGTGATCCGCCTCCTCGGTCTCTGGGCGCTGCTGCGCTACCGACTGGGCTGGCTCAGCCTTGACCGGGCGCTCGCCGGGCTGTCCCGCAGGGTCGGGGTGCGCATCGGCGTCGTGATCCTACCCTATGCCCATGCCTCGGTGGACGTCGATTCCGTGTCCGACTACGTTCTGGTGCAGCGCTACAGCCAGGAAGCCTCGGCGAAACACTCCGACGCGTGAACCGAGACCAGAGAGTGAGACGGGCCTGTTGCTGACATGAGCCGCAATGCCCAAAGCGCGGAATCAAGGCGCGAAGCGCCCGTCCGACCCGCCGGGCGCGCACCACATGGCTTATCGCTTGGGACCAACGTCCCCGTCAGCCCCCAGTGTACCCGAACACCGGATCAAGGACGTCTTCGACCATCGCATCCACCACCAGCAATTGCTCGGGCGTGAAATAGTCGCGATAGCCACCCACCTTGCCGCGCCGCACCTTGAAGGAGTCGGGGTTGCTTTCATCGCCCGGCTTGACCCGCTGACCACTGCCACGCATGCCATCACTCGTCGCTTCGCGCTTTTTCATGTTCTCATAGGCGGCATAGTCCTTGGCCGCTTCGAGATCATCGGGGCTGGGATCAATCCCGGTAAAGCTGACCACTTGGCGCAACACCTCCGCCGGATCGCTGCGCAAATCCTCATAGCGCACGACCAGCACGTTATCCCCTAATTCTGGCACCGAGCGGGCCCAGACGTTGAACGCCTCGACAATGCGCGGGATGCCACACGCAGGATTGCAGACGAAATCGAAAATCTCGACGTCGGTGCCATGCGGCGGATAGGCGTTCAGCACCTTTTTCCGGGGCAGCATGCGATACCGCCATTGGAAATATTGCGACACCGCCACATCCCGCGGATCGCGCACCAAAAGCACCAGCTTCTTGCCTTTGTAGTACTCCAGATTATCCCATTGGCCGACATAATCCCGGATATAATTGTTATGACTAAACAGAACCTTGGGTGCATTCGGGTTGAGCCGATGGAAATTGTCGAATTCCAGCATATAGTCGGTCTCGAGACCGAAATGCAGTTGATAGAACCGCGACAGCATGACCCGGAACCACGTCCGCCCGCTCTTGCCCCAAGACACCAGCGCCCAATCCGCCGCTTGCAGCTTGGCAAATTCCTGTTTGCCACGCAGGCGGCGTTCCAGGGCGATCTTCTTGGCTTTGGGCCAGAAGAAGAGGGCAGTGAGCGTCAGGTGACGCGAGGCCACCTCCCATATCTCTCGGTAGGATGTATTGGTCATATTCAGGCAATCTAGTCAGGGATCAGGGTTTCGTGCGTTGCTCATAGAGGGTATCGCTCGGTCTTTGTATGGGTAATTTTGTCCGCAGGTGCGCCAGAGGCTATTCTGTGTCATGGCTCGGGCCGCATCACCCAAAAAGAGGGAAGATGTCTTTGGATCGCAACACCGCATCTCTACAGCCTGTGGTCTGGTGTCTCTTGGGGCGCAAAGCGGGCGACAACACGCAAGTGCTGGCCTTGGCCGAGGCCTTGGGGTGGCCCTTTGAGCGCAAGACGATCCTGGCCCGGAGTTGGGAACTCCTGCCACATCTTCTGCTGGGATCCACTCTGCTTGGCATCGACCGGACCTCGTCTAGCCCGCTCACCCCGCCTTGGCCGGATTTGGTCATCAGCGCCGGGCGCCGCAACGAGCCGGTGGCACGCTGGATCAAGCACCAGTCGGGGGGCAAAACGCGGCTGGTGCATATTGGTCGCCCGTGGGCACCGCTGGCGTGTTACGATCTTATCGTCAGCACGCCGCAATATTTTCTGGACCCTTGCGCCAATGTTCTGATCAATCCGCTGCCGATGCACCAATTCACCCGGGCGACGGTGGACCGCGCCGCAGCAGAGGGAACCCCGCAGTTCGCGCATCTGCCACGCCCCTTTACAGCCGTTTTGATCGGCGGCGACAGCGGCCCGTTTGTCTTTACCCCGGACAAAGGGCGGCATCTGGCCGAGGGCGTGAACCGGCTGCTGCGTCAGACCGGCGGCACAGCACTGGTGAGCGGCAGCCCCCGCACCCCCCGCGCCGTGGCCGAGGCGGTCGTCGCCACCCTCGACGTGCCCGCTCAGACCTATTGGTGGCATGATCGTGACACCAAGGCTCCCAATCCCTATGCCACCTATCTCGGGCTCGCGGATCGGTTCGTCGTCACCGGCGAGAGCATGTCGATGCTGGCAGAGGCCGCAAGCCTCGACCGTCCGCTCTATCTTTTTGACCCCGGCGATCCGCAGGGGGGCTGGTGGTCGCATCCGCATAATTTGCGTCCCAAACCGCTGAGCCACGCGCTTGCGATGCGCTTTGCCCCGCGACGCATGCGCCGCGACATCTCGCGTATCCAAGCGGCTCTGGTCCGGGATAATCAAGCGCGATGGCTTTCCGAAGCCCCCGATCTCATCGCTCAAGGCGAGACATGGACAGAAAAAATGCGCTCCGACCTTTCGGGCGGAGCGCAGGATGCGGCGGTTAGAATTCGCGCGCTTTTCTCATAGGCGCAGCCCGAAGCCGCGCCAGACTTTTGCTCAGGCTGCCTTGGCCAGATCACCGGTGCTCAACGGATGCGCCGGGGCGGCGGGCAGGCTCGGCACACGCGCGATGACTTCGAGAGCGTCGTGGCGCACGTGGTTGTCTTCCATTTCCTTGCGCAGGAACTCTTCCGTCAGCTTGCCTTGCTCGACGCATTCCTTGACCAGACCCCAAAAGAAATTCTCCTGGTTCTTGTCGGGATGCACTTTGTAATTGCCCATCAGGCCGTATTCCCCGAAAATTTTGCGACGCAGGCGCAAAATCCAGGCGGCTGGCGGGAACAGACGGAACCGCTCTGCGGGGCGCCAATCCACCGGAAGGCCAGTCTTCCACGGCTGCGTCTTGCGGCGCGTGGTGTGCAGCATCTTGGTGTCGGTGGTGAATTTGTCGAAATCGTTCCACTCGTTTTCGATGAACTCCAGCGTCGTGGGGTCTTCGTTGCGCAGACCGATCCAACGGGAATAATCGTGGTCGCCGTCAAACATGGCGTTGAACTGCTCTTCGACCTTCCAATGCTTCAGCTTGGCACAATCCAGCAGCATCACCGAGCTGGCATAGGCCTTGTCGATGAGACCCTTGGTGCCAGAACGCATGCGCGCCATCACGGCCTTGCCCTTCATGTCGCGGCTCAGCAGGTCCCAGATATCGGCACAGGCAAAGACATCGGGGTCGATGACCACGGCGCGGCCGTCATAGCCCATCAACTCAGGCGGCATAAAGCGGGTCGGCGTAAAGGACTGAAGATCCTCATTCAGCCAGACACGCTTGACGCCGTCGCGCATGTATTCCTGACCTTCACGGGCCATGAAGAACGGGTAGTCACGGCTGTTGACGATATGCACGTCAAACTTGTCGTTGTTGGTGGAATAGCGGCGTAGCGCATGTTCTGCGACAATCGCGCCGACGATTTGCTTGTGGTTCGTCTGAATGAATACTGCGTGTTTCATGATAGGGGATCCGCAACCTCGGTTTTTTGTTCTGAGCGGCTCTATACATGACTTTTTCCAGAGACGCCATGTCCAGAAACACAATTAAAATTGTCATGTATTTGATCTGGATCATGGTTTGACCCTCTGGACCGACACCTTTGAAACATAGCTCGCGTCAATACGCGGGTTTTTGCTCATGAATGGCAGGTCTAGCGAAACACACCACGCCGATAGAGCTGGCGCATGAATCCCCAGATATAGATCAAAGGCCTGCGCCGGACCTTGTCGGGGATCTCGACCACCTGCCCGGAATGGCGTGAGAGCTTCCAGGCCAGATAATCCAGCCCGCCCTCAAAAGTGAAAAGCCCCTTGATCAACCGCGCGACCGACAGCGCCTTACCCTGCACCCGGCGCACCGCCCAGAGGAATGGGGCCAGACGGCGCGCCCGCCCCGATGCGTGGCTCTGATAGATCAGACTGCCGCCCCGGTCCTCCACGTGCAACACGTCCGCCAATCGCGGCTCCAACGCCAGCGTCATGGCCTCGAAGAAGGCGCGGCCATGTCCTGCCAGCTCCGCCGCACGCCCTTGCCGTTCCGCCCGCAATTCGGTGGCGTAGCTGAGCGCCAGAGCGCCTTGCCACAAGGCCTCCAGCGGTCCTTGCGGCGGCAAGGCCGGGATCGCCCGCCGCAAGAGGGTTTCCCCCGCGCGCAGGAACGCCGCATGCAGCCGTTGCTCTATCATTGCCGAGCGGCACCAGACCGGTTTGACCGGCTGCGCAAACCGTCCCCAGAGGTAGGATTGAAACCAGCCGGGACCGGTGCCGCGCTCAAACTGCCCAAGGCTGAGAACGGCATATTTGCAGCGTACGGTCTCAGTGCCCAAGGGGGTCTCAAGGTAATAGACATTGGGCGGCAACAGACGCCCTCCGAGCCTTAGCCAGAGGTTCGGTTCCGCCTTGGGCGTGGTCTCGACCAGCACATAGAAATCGACCAGCCCGTCCAGCAGATCGGTGCTGCGCAGACACGATCCATAGAGGATCACCGCCTGAAGACCATCGCCAAACCGGGTCTCCAATGCGACCATCAAGGCGCGCAGCGGCGCAGAGGTCTCCAGCGTCGGGCCATCCGGCGTCGGGTAATCGGCGGTGGGCTGTTGGCCTGTCATGGACCTGGCTTGATTTGCATGCGACATCTCATGTCTGGTTATACGTCCCCCGCGCGGCAGCAAACAAGCGTTGCCCTACCGAGGCCGCAAGAACCGGATTGGCCCTTCGGCGCGGATCACGAGCGGCACATCGGTCCCGGAAGTGGCGAAAAGCTCGCCATCAAGGTTCAGCTCGCCGTCAAAGCACAATTCGATCCGCTCGCCGCGAAAGCTCTCATAGCCGTTTTCTGCCGTCACATGCCGGTTGGGACGCCCGCGCAACACCGACGGAAAGGCGCGGGCAAACCGTCGCGCACCGCCCCGGATCGCCGTCAGACCAATGGGCGCCGCGTCCTTGGCCCAAAAGGGCCGAATGCCGAGGAAAAGCCGCCCCAGCGTGCTGGCCACAAGGATCAGCATCGGGGCTGTGTCGCGCGTGACATCCGCACCCGTCCCGCTCTGCACCGTCATGGCAACATGGGTGGGCTGATAGAACCGCGGGTCTTGGCGGATCAACCCCCAGACCGAGCGGATGAGGATAATCCCAAGGCTGATCTCACCGCCCAGCCCGCGCGAATGCACGTTCTTATGGGCAAACCGCGTGGCCTGCATGATCGCCCCGGTTCCCAGAAACATGCCGTGGCGGATATGGCCATCCGCCGCCCCCGTCACCCGCATGATGTGGCGCGTGCGAATGTCGCCTGACAGCGGCGCGCCGCGATCCAGCCAGCGAAAAAACCGCTTCAACGCCCGGCGGTGCGACGAGGCGGTGCCAATATCCCCTGCCGTCATATTCGCGGTGCCGCCGGGCAGGATGATGATCAGCGGCAGGCTGTCACGCGGCCAATGCGTCAGGATCATGCCCAAGGCAGCGGCAATCGTGCCGTCGCCACCGTTGATCACCACCACATCGGGCTGTGCTGCGGCCAGGTCCGGCACAAGCGCCTCGGCCTCTTGTGGAGAGCGGGTAACGTGATGCGCGACCTGCGGATAGGCCGCCAGCCGCGCCTCAATATCCACCTGCCATTTGCGGTTATTGCCGCTCGTTGGGTTGCTGATCATACAAATGCGGGTCGCGCCGCTGGTCTTGCTCATGTCAACGCCCCGACAAGAGCGGATCAATCCGCGCAAGGATGCGCGCCACATCGCCATCCGTTGCCGACAGGGCCGGATGGTCGCCGATGCCCGCGCTTGGCTCGCCCATCCATGAGGCCAAACCGCGATCAATCAGGATTTGATGAAAGCCGGGGAAATGCCGGGTCTGCTGTAGCAACCGCATGTGGTAAAGCCCGCGCGCGAGTGCAAGACGCAGCGCCTCGCCCGGCCCCTCGTTGCGGCGCGCCTGAAACATCCACGCCGCCGCCCGCCTGCGCAGATCATCAAGCTTGCCCAAGCCGCCATAGGGCAGGGCCACGATTTCCAACGCTTTGCCCAGACGCGCCACCTCGACCAGCATCGAAATGCTGTCGCCGGTCACTACAAACCGATCGGCAAGGGCAAGCAGGCCGGTATAGGGGTTTTCACTGTCCGGCTGGCTCCAGTCAAAGCGCTGCACCCCGTCGGACAGGCCCGCCGTTACGCGGTCCAGAAACCCCTTTGGCGTGCGCCGTGAGCCAACGATATAGGGCGTGCCGCCCTCGGCCAGCACCTGCGCCATGCGCGCGCGCAACCGCGCCTCCATCTCGGCATTATAGACAAAGGGGCTGGTCGGCCCGCCAATGAGAAACACCACCAAAGGACGGGGCAGGGTGTCCAGCCGCGCTTGCCACGCTTTGCGCCCGGCCTCTAGCCGCGCTTCACTGATCTTCATCAGCGGCAGATCAATCTGCATGACGTTGTCGAACGGCGCAGGCAGGGTCTCGGAACTCGTGACGATCAGATCGAACTGCGCCATCTGATGCGAGAACCAGCCCGCAGGCTTGCCCACCAGCACGATCCGCGCCCGCCCGCCCGATTGCTTCTTGATCCAGAGCGCCACATTGGCGGGGCGTCGGCCACGTGTCAGGATCAGATCGGGCCAGGGCGGCTCGATCGGATCACTCAGGCTCTGATCAATGTGATAGAGCGTCGGCCCCACGCGCGGCTTGCCGACCACGAATTGCGGCAACATCTCCAGATGCCGCAGGTCCGACACCCAGCCGCGGTCCCGGGCCAACGCCTCGGCGACAATCTCGACCTGAGCATTGTCACCGCGCTTGTCCCCCAGAACCCGCCAGATCCGGGGTGGTGTCTCGGACTGACTCATTCCGCCGGTTTGTCCGCTTTGGTCGTCACGCCATAGCGGTAAACCGGGTCCAGCCGCGCCTCGACCAGCGCGTCGATCACCGCCACCTGCGCATCGTCGAAATAGTCGCGATAGCCGCCCACCTTGGCGCGCCGGGTCTTGTAGCTGTCGGGATTGCTCTTGTCGCCAGGGGCGACGCGCGCGCCACTCAGGCGGAAACTGCTGTCGGCCTCTTTCTTCTTCATATTCTCGAAATCCGCATAATCCACCGCCTCTTGGATCACGGCGGCATCGGCGGGAATCTCCAGAAACTGCGCGACCTCGGTCAGCACCGTCTGGGGATTGGCGCGCATATCCTCATAGCGGATGAGACAGAGCGCGCGCATCTTGTCCATTTCCCGCGCCCAGATATTCATGAAGTCGATGATCTTGGGCAGGCCACCACCCTCATGCAGCACGAAATCATAGATCGAGGTGTCATCCCCATGGGCCGGATATTCGTTGAGCAGCTTTTTTTCAGAGGGCATACGAAACCGCCACTGAAAGAACTGTGACACCGCCACATCGCGCGGGTCGCGCATCATCAAGAGAACTTGTTTGTCGTAGAAATCCGCCTTGCTGTCGGTATGGCCAGTGAAATCGCCGATGTAATTGTCATGGGTAAAGAACAGCCGCGGCGCGCGTCGGTCCATGTTGTGAAAATTGTCGAACCCGATCAGAATATCCTCGGGCAGATCATAGACCTGTTGATAGAGCCGCGAGATCATCACCCGCAGCCATGTGCGCCCGCTCTTGCCAAAGGACACAACCACGGCATCGGCGCGTTGCAGGCTGGCGAATTGCTCGCGGCCGCGCATCTGGCGTTCAGCGCGGATGCGCTCGTCTTGACCCGCACCTTTCATATCCATCTTGAGCTTGAGCAGGCGCCGACTGGCCTTGCGCCAGACGACCTTGCTGGCCTCGGGAAAGGAGGCGCGCAGCAGGCGGAGAGTGTCACGCATGGGCTTGGGCCTTTTCTGCCGGTTTCACGCCGGGCGGTCGCAGTGTGACCGGTTTCGAGGGTCGCTTACTCATTCTACATCCGATTTGCCATATCAAAAGCGTGACTGCGTGAGCAGAGCCTTGCCCTGCACC
Source organism: Roseovarius sp. BRH_c41 (assembly GCF_000961715.1). NCBI lineage: Bacteria > Pseudomonadati > Pseudomonadota > Alphaproteobacteria > Rhodobacterales > Roseobacteraceae > Roseovarius > Roseovarius sp. BRH_c41. The sequence continues at coordinate 29,019 of NZ_LADY01000053.1, forward strand.
AGATCGGCGATGGTCGGACCGAACAGGCGTTCGCCGCAGGGGCTGAAATGATCCACGTCCCAAAAGGTCAGGCAATCGCCCTGTAACAGCGTGTCTTGATCGAATGCGAGCGCCTCCAACAGCGAGACATAGCGATAGGCGCTCTGCCCCTCGGTCTCGGCCCTGAGCCGCCCCTCCAACGCCTCAAAATGCGCCAGCGCCACCGGGTTGAAGCGCAGCCGCTCGGGGCTGTAATTACCAGGGTTGCTCAGGTCCACCCGCGCCTCGGCAAAGGGGCCAAGCCAGAGCACATCAAGCCCCTTGGGCAAGCGCGCCAGATAGGCCGAGGTGAGGGTAATATTCTCGTCAGCAATCCGCGCCTCGGTGCCCGGCTCAAACGCCGCGTCAGTGTCACCTTCGTTGCGGTGATCGAGAATGTAATGCGAGCCGGAGACATGAAAAACCACCTGTGCCACGGCGTCGCGATGCGCCTCCAGAAACGGGATCGCCGCCTCATAAGAGCATTCGGGCTTGTATTTATAGGGTCTGCAGCCGCCGCGCGTGAGGGCCACAAGAAACGGGAACTGCTTGGTGCTGCGCAGGGCGTTATAGACATTCTCGGCATGAGAGTCCCCAAGGATGAAAATTCCCGGCCCATGCCGTGCGGCGCAGTCCTGCAACCGCGTGCCGAACTCATCCTTGATCTCTTCGTCGCGAAAGCGACAGCCGTCATCGGCCACGCGCGCGCGGGTGGCGGTCGGGCTAAACCGCTCATAATTGGCGCGCGTCACGGGATCGAGCCGGTTGGCAAGGTAATGCGCGCGAAACCCGTCGGTTTCCTGCCCCCAAAGGCCCAGACCGCCCAGCACCGCCATGCACACGGCCGCCGTGCCAAACAGGCGCAGGGGCGGCAGCGCGCGCATGCGCCGAAACGGTCGTTCAACATAGCGCCAACTTAGGCAGGCAAGGACAAAGGCGAGCGCACAGGCACTGAGCATGAGCCCAAGGTCGTCGCGCCCGGTTCCAATACGGGTAAAGACCAGCGCCGGCACATGCCAGAGATAGAGCGAATAGCTGACCAGCCCGACAAAGACGACCGGACGCCAGCCAAGCAGGCGGCCCGACAGACTCTGCCCCTTGGCACAGGCGATGACCAGAGCCGCGCCAACGCAGGGCAAGAGTGCCGCCAGCCCCGGAAATTTCGTTTCAGTGTCAAAGGTGAACACCGCCCAGAGAATGAGCGCCAAACCCAAAAGCGCGCCGTGACGCCACCGGCCGCTCTCGCGCAGGGCTGCCCCTTGCGGCGTGGCCAGCCAATAGGCGATGACAACGCCCACCATCAGCTCCCACAGACGCGCATAGAGCAGGAAAAACGCGCGCGCTTCATTGCCGCGCGCGATCTGCCATTGCGCAAGGGCAAGGCTGAGAAGCGCCACCGCGATGAAAATGCGGACCTGCCACTTTGACCCGGCACGCCATGTCAACAGCACCGCCATCGGAAAGATCAAGTAAAACTGCTCTTCGACCGACAGGCTCCAATTGTGCAAAAGCGGCTTGAATTCCGCCGCCGTCGCAAAATAGCCGCTGACCTCAAGGAAATAGACATTGGCGAAAAACACGGTCGAGGCCGCGATACTGCTGGAAAACTCGGCCATTGCCGATGGGTCGAGCAGCAGCCATGCGATCGGATAGCTGATCCCCATCATCGCAAAGAGCGCCGGAAAGATACGCCGGATGCGGCGGCCATAGAACCCGGCCAACGTAAAGTGGCCCGCCGCACGCTCGGCCAGGATGATCGAGGTGATCAGATAGCCCGAGATGACAAAGAACACATCCACGCCAACGAACCCGCCGGGAAACCACGGGCTGCCCGCGTGATAGAGCACCACCGGCAGAATCGCGACCGCGCGCAGACCATCAACTTCGGGTCTGTATTTCATTGAAACACCACTCATGATCCCTGCGCGTTCCCCGGCCAGCCGACCGGGTCACGCCATCCGTTCGACCGTTTGATACGCCTTCTTACGGTTCTTGGCGAAGCCGAACTTCTTCTTCCGCCCGGTTGCCGTCGAGGTGATGAGCCGGAACGACACATCCGTGTGCCGCATCGCAATGGCATGAAACAACCCGGCCCACCAATCCGGTGATTTGACCGTGCAATGCACATTCTGTCCGTTGGGCAGCACCTTGACCGCCGGGTAGCACGCGACATTGGCATAGAGAAACTTGCGCGCATAGCTGAACATCTCGTCCACGATCCACGGCACATCCGGTGTGGTGATATGCTCCAGAACATCGGTGCAGATCACGCCGTCATATTGGCTATCGGGCAGATCCTTGAACGGCTCATGCCCCGGATCGTAACAGCGGATGTCGCTGATCCCCCAATAGTCCTGAATGCTGCTGGCCGTGTCGCCATTCGACAGGGCGATGTTGCGCTGCTCATAGCCAGCACCTTTGCCTGCCCCATAGTCGAGAATACTGCGCGCGCCCGTCCGGTCGATCATCTCCTTGATGCCCGGCGTGTGCCGGATCAGCATCTTGCCCGGAAATGTATCCTTGCCAGATTTCTTGGCGATACTTTCGCCTTCGGTATGCAGCGTCTCGTACATGGCAACCATGTCGAGGTATTCAGGGCTGGGGTTGCCACGCGCATATGCCGTCATTGGGACTTCCGTTCTTGCAAAAATAGGGTCTGTTTACCGATTTGACGCCCTCATAGAGATTAAATGCGGACGTTTCGACATGAAAATCGCCCAAGGGGGCCTGAAAGCGGCAAAAGACCGCTATCGCCCGCGTCATCCGGTCAAATCCGGATGGTCCAGAGGCCATGGCCACGATGTGCCGCCACAGTGGCTGAGACCTGGAAATGCGCGTCAGAATCCACTCACGCCATTAGAGAAGACTTCTAGACAACTCTCCTTAAAGTAGTATTCTGATTTCCCAGAGTAATTCCTTCCGTTTCCCAAAAACTTTGCACGGTTCTTGCACGAGCATCTGAGACACAGGGCAAATTAACCAATAGACCTTTGTTTTTTCGAAATACTTTCCAAGTCTACGTCTGGACGGACTCCGATCAATGCTGCATATTGTTGACCAAACAGATGAGACGTCAAGGACCGAAATCTCCTCAGAGATGTTTGGCGCCAATCTCACGCTTACCACGGATGTATCCTTACGGCAGGACGTCCTTGACCGGTTTGGCGAGGCCGGAATCACCAATCTCAGGTATCCCGGCGGCACGATCACCGAAACCCATTTCGACATTTCGGATATCGCGGGCGGAAGCCATAACCGGATGGTCGGATCCTACGAGAACTCCGGCGATCTGGATTTGATCGCGTTTTCCGACTTCATGGACCTGGCCGCCTCACTTGGCACGAGCACGACGCTTGTCATTCCCACCTCGGTCGGGTTCACGCAATCGGCGGGCGAGGCGCTCTTGGCCGGGACCTACGGAACCCGCATTCTGTCCGCCGACTATCTCGCGGATGTGGCGGATTTCGTCGCCATGGCGGTACAAGAAGCCACGGCTATGGGCGTGACAATCGATGCCTTCGAAATCGGCAACGAATTCTGGGCATCGGGACGGATGGCGGCGCAGGAATACGGCAATCTGGCCGCTGCCGTATCCCAGACAATCGAAAACACCTTGCTTGATCTTGGCCTTCACCGCGCCGATCAACCGGATATCGTGGTTCAGACCCTCAGTTCGGCCGGTCTTTTTTCGCCCAATGGCGATGGGACCCTTTACGTCGATGCGACCACGGGATTCGTCTATGACCCACAGCAAATCGGTGGTGTGGGTATGCCTCCCGTCGATCAGCTCACACAGGTGGTTGTTCCCTCTCAGGGCACGGCCCGCTCACAGAACATCGCCATCCTCTCGGCCTTTGCTCAGGACACCACACCCGTCAAGGAGGGCAACGGGGCCCTTCTTTCCATTGACACATCCGAAGCCGCGAATGCCATCGACGGGGTGAGCGAACATTATTACCTCGACGGCGGGTTCGATGCCGCCGACACCCAAGAGCAATTCGGCTTCAGCCAAATGCAATTCTGGCGCGACACCCTCGTAGGACGGGATCAGACCCTGCCGGAGCTGGACTTTTACATCACCGAATGGAACGTGCGTCGAACCACTGAGGTTGACTACGGCAACAACCGTGGTCTCCAACAGGCCGCGTTGAATGTCGATATGTTCTACGAAATGGTGACACATGATGTCACTGTCGCGCACTTTTGGCCGTCCTTGTTCGATTTCAGCCGCTCGGTGACTTTGGTCTGTTTCTGTCGTGGCCATCTCACAACCGCAGGTGAGGCCTATTCCCAACTGACCCAGACGATCGGCATGACACCATCGTTGGACTTTCGGGACGCAGGCAATGTGTCGATCCACGGATTTGAGGCCGGCCCGCAAACCTTGTTCATCCTCTCGGAACGCAGCGGAACCGAAAACGCCCTGACGCTGGATTTCAGCGCCGTGCGTGATCCGGCGGATACCCTTTACCGGGTGTCTTGGTCCGAACTTTGGGACGGCGGGGCAGGTGGCCAGGATGAAGCGGCGGCCCAGGTCGTGATCGAGACAGACCTGATAGATCTCGTCAGTGCCCAAGATCTGGACGCTTTTCTGCTCACCATGCAGGCTTGGTCACTGGTCTATTTGAACGTCGAGGCTGTGACCGATGGCATCGCTGCCAGCATCGGCACCGCGCGCCGGGTCGTGTCGGTCGTCACAGGGGATGACGCTCTCAGCCTCGGAGACATACCCGGCGAAGAGACGCACCATACGCAAATTCTCACACCGCGTTTCATCCTCAACGGTGGGCAGGGCGATGATACCCTTCTTGGCGGCGCGGGCGATGATCTGCTTGACGGGGGCGCAGGCGATGACGTGATCTGGGGTGATCTCGGCGATGATGTGGCAGTTTTCGACACGATCACACGCGCCTCGGCCGCGTTCAGCCTCACGAGCGAAGGGCTAAGGGTCGTCTCCGCGCTTGGCACAGATGAACTGATCGGCGTGGAATGGATCGAGTTCTCCGACCAGAGGCTGCGCGTGGCTGATGTCATGGTGGAAATTCTGGACGACCCCGATGTTTTTGCCGTTGCCCTTGCTCAAGGCAGTACGCTCATCGGCACCGATCACAACGACACGCTGCTCGGTCAGGCGGGTGCAGACATGTTGTCGGGCGGCCTTGGGCACGACCATCTCGAGGGCGGCGGTGGCAATGATTCCATTGCAGCCTCGGACGGGGATGATCTGGTCGATGCGGGTCCGGGTAGAGATTTCATAGGCGGCGGTCCGGGCAACGATACGATCGACGGCGGTGAGGGCGACGATGTGATCGGCGCGGGCTTTGGCGACGACAGCGCTTTGGGCGGCAATGGCAATGACGTGGTTGCAGGTGGCGCCGGCAACGACATGCTTGCGGGCGGGGCTGGCAATGACAGCATCTCGGGCAGCTTTGGCAACGACCTGATCTTCGGCAACGGCGACGATGACGACATCGGCGGCGGCGCAGGTCGTGATACGATCAACGCGGGGGCAGGTCACGACAACGTGGGCGGCGGCGAGGGCGGTGACGACATCTTGGGCGGCGACGGCAATGATTTTCTGGCCGGGGGTGGCCGTGACGATCTGATCGACGGCGGCACCGGCGACGATACGATCAACGGCGGGGCTGGCAACGATCTTATGATGGGCGGCGCAGGCGCAGATCAATTCGTCTTCTCCGCCTTTTTCAACGGTGAGCGCGACGTGATCCCCGATTTCAAAGATGGCGTCGACCGCCTGTTCATCCGGATCGTCAATCCGGCAACGGGCGAGGCAAACATTAGCAACAACGGCAACGGAATTGCCGGGTTTGTCGAGGCTTTGGGTATCGTCGACACGGCGGCGGGCGCGGAAATGACCGTGAACGGCAACACGATCCTCGTTGAGGGGATCACGGCGGCGCAACTCACCTCGGACGATTTTCTCTTCCTCTGATCTCATGCGGATATGTTTGCGAGCCCGAAAAAGCACTACGCACCCGCGTCGCGCAGGGTGAGATCGTGCAAACTCGCCTTCAGACGCGGAGCCGCAAAATCGAGAAAGGCGCGGATCTTGGGCGCAACCAACCGCGTCTCGGGATAGACCAGATGCACCGGCTGCGGTGGCAGGGTATAGGCTTGCAACACCGGCACCAACCGGCCCGCGTGGATCAGATCGGCCACCATATAGGATAGCGCAATCGTAATGCCGTGCCCCAGCACAGCCGCTTCGATCGCCGTCGCGGCATCATTGATCTCAAAACGCGGATGCAGCGCCACGGACCCGACTTTCGAGCCGTTGACATAGCGCCACTCGCGATTTGGCATCAACCCGGTAAATCCCACCACCGCATGGTCCCGCAGGTCCGCCGGGGTCATCGGCACGCCGCGCGCCACAAGATACGCCGGACTCGCCACCAGAATCCTGTGAACGGTCCCGACCTTGCGGGCCATCAGGCCGGAATCCGGCAGCGGCCCGATACGCGCCGCGACATCGACCCCTTCCTCGACCAGATTGACCACCCGGTCGAGCAAAAGCACCGACACGGTCACACGCGGATACAGCGCCAGAAATTCGCAGACCAGCGGCGCCAGCGCCGCCCGCCCGAATGTGACCGAGGCCGTGACCGTCAGATGGCCCTGCGGCGTGGCGGCCTCTCCCAGCGCCTCGCGCTCCGCACTCTCCAGATCACTGACAACGCGCCGCGCCGATTCCAGAAACCGCCGACCGACGTCGGTGATCGTGACGCTGCGCGTGGTGCGATTGAACACCCTCGCACCCAGCCGATCCTCAAGTGCGGCTACGGCCCGTGTCACCGCAGGCGGCGACAGACGCAACCGCGTTGCGGCCCGCGCAAAACTGCCTGCCTCCGCCACGGCGATAAAGACTTCGATCTCATGCAAGCGGTTCATAAATTATTACTCCCAGAGAAATAAAGTATTCCACATTTCATCTATTCTTTCAAATGCCAATCTGCACCAAATTACCGCCATGCAATGCAGGATCGCATTGCCCCTCAGACAAAAGGACGCCGCAATATGGCCCGTGTATCCGTCATCGACCCGCAAACCGCCACCGGAGACGCCAAGGCGCTGCTAGACGCGGTGCACTCCGCGCTTGGCATGGTGCCCAATTTCATCCGGGTTCTCGCCAATTCCCCTGCGGCGCTTCAGGCCTTTCTCGGTCTGCATGGCATAGCCGGGGCAGGGGTGCTCGATCCCTTGACCCGCGAACGCATCGCTCTTGCCGTGGCCGAGCAGAACGGCTGTCAGTATTGCGTCTCCGCCCATACCGCGATTGGCCGCAAGGCAGGGCTGGATGCGGATGAGATGCTGGCCAACCGCGCAGGCCGCTCGGCGGATGCCAAGGCCGAGGCAGCGCTCACCTTCGCCCGCGCGCTCGTCGAACATTCCGGACAAGTCAGCCAAAGCGAATTCGCCGCCCTGCGCGCAGCGGAACATTCCGACGCCGAGATCATCGAGATCATCACCCATGTCGCGATGAACATCTTTACCAACCTCTTGGGCAAGGCCACGCAGGTCGAGATTGACTTTCCAACGGTTGCCTTGCGCACTGCCGCCTGAAACAGTCTTGTGGCGCGGCCCTCCGCCGCGTCACATCCCCCGATCGGAGAGCCCTATGACCCAAGACACCCGTCCGCCCCTTCCGCCTTTCACCCATGCCACCGCCACCCAAAAGGTCCGCATGGCCGAGGATGGCTGGAACAGCCGCGATCCCGAACGTGTTGCGCTGGCCTACACACCCGACAGCCGCTGGCGCAACCGCGCCGAATTCCCCGTGGGCCGGGACGAGATCAAGGTCTTTCTGACACGCAAGTGGACCCGCGAACTCGACTATCGCCTGATCAAGGAGCTTTGGGCCTTTGCCGACACGCGCATCGCCGTGCGCTTTGCCTATGAATGGCGCGACGATGCCGGCAACTGGTTTCGCAGCCATGGCAATGAGAATTGGGACTTCGACGAGGCAGGCCTCATGCGCCTCCGCTTTGCCAGCATCAATGATCAACCAATCCAAGAGAGCGCCCGCAAATTCCACTGGCCACAGGGACCACGCCCCGCCGATCACCCCGGCCTGTCCGATCTAGGCCTTTGACCTCAGAGGATGCCATGCCCCATCATTTCGCCGATATCGCCTTCACCCCATCGGTCATAAAACTGCAAGAGTTGCAAGGCAGCCGCACATCCTACGCGCGAATGCAGCATCAGCCCGATGCGGTGAACCAGCACCTGACCGAACACGAGGCCGGTTTCATCGCGGTGCGTGACTCATTCTACATGGCCACGGTCACCGAAACCGGCTGGCCCTATATCCAGCATCGCGGCGGCCCGCTTGGCTTTATGCGCGTGCTGGACAGCCGCACGCTGGGTTTTGCCGATTTTCGCGGCAATCGCCAATATATCAGCCTCGGCAACCTGAGCACGGACGATCGCGTGTCGATGTTTTTCATGGACTACCCTAACCGCACCCGGCTGAAACTCTTTGGCCGCGCCCGCGTCATCGACCCCGAGGATCAGGCAACACTCGCACAACTGGAAATGCCCGATTACCGCGCCCGGATCGAGCGGGGGTTTCTGATCACGGTCGAAGGCTTCGACTGGAACTGCCCGCAACATATCACCCCACGCCACAGCGCCGCTGAGGTGCAGGCGCTCACCACACCTCTTCTCGCCCGCATTGCTGACCTTGAAGAGGCCTTGATCACACGCCCCGCCTGACGGCCGCTTACCGCGCCGCCAGATCCTCGAGCAAGAGGGCATACATCTCTTCCGCGCGCCGGATTCGGCTGGATTTGAGCGTGCGGTTCTCTACCCGAATGAGGGCCTCCACCCCGATAAAGAACGGCAGCCACAGCCACCGCTCGATTTCGGTCAAGGCGAACACGTCGGCAAAGACCTCAAGACCCTCCGCATCCACCCCCAGATAGCGCCGCCCGGACGGGATCATGCCGCGTCGACCCATATGCACCAGAAACCGTGCAATATCCTTGCAGACGGGCATCCGCCCCGAGCCGCCAGTGTCAATCCCCGTCAGCCGGTCAGATCCCAGAATAAGGTTGTTCGGGTGATAGTCGCCATGGCTGATCGCCACCCGCCAATCTGCGCCCTCCAAGGCCCGCGTCATGCTGCGCAGATGCGTCAGAATCGCCGCCTCGATCCGCCGTAGCCGCGCAAAGGGCTGTGTGCCCGCTGCCCGCTCCACTCTGGCCAACCACCCGGTCGCATTGCCCTCCTGCCAGCTTTCGCTGACCTCCGTGTATTGGCGCAGCCACTCGGCGACGGGGCGCAGATGCTGCGCGCGCGCGCCGACATCTTGCTGCCACAGATGTTCCAGCAAGGGGTCGCCTTCGACCCGTTCGATCACCATCAACCCCGCATCGGGCAGGTGCAGGATCGGCTCTGCCACGCAATACCGCCCGGTCTGCATATGCGGCCAGATGCGTTGCAATTCGGCCCATTCCTTGGCCAACGCTTCGGAATATTTCGGCTCCACCAGCCGCGCCACCACCGCGCGCCCGTCCAAGCGCCCAGCAAGCACCGCGCGCTTCTCCGGCACGATCCGCAGCACCTCGGAAATATCGAGCCCCGCCACCTCGGGATGCGCCGTCACAAGGGCCCGCAGGCGCGCATCCACGCGGCCAAGCACATCAAGATCAGGCAGGGGGGCGGCAGGCTCTGACATGGCTCGACTGTCCCCCAGCCGCACCGGGGCGTCAACCGAATTGCACCCCTCGCCGCACAGCCCTATGATCGGTGCTGAATTCCCGCGCAGAAGGACGCAGCCATGACCGATACCCCCCCCTCCGAGATGACCTTTGAACAGGCAATGAAAGAGCTGGAGCAGGTCGTCGGGCGCCTCGAACGGGGCGATGTGGCGCTGGACGAGTCGATCACGCTCTATGAACGCGGCGCCAAACTCAAGAAACGCTGCGAGGAAAAACTGAAAGAAGCCGAGGAAAAAGTCGCCGCCATCACCCTCGACGCCGACGGCCAGCCCACCGGCACCAAGCCCGTCGACGGCCTCTGACGCAGATGCAGGCGCGACTTGCCGCCGAGGCCGAGGTCATCCAAACGCATCTGACCCGCGTTCTGGCCGCCTTTGGCACCGGCCCCGTGGCCGAGGGCATGCGCTACGCCACGCAAGGCGGCAAACGCATCCGGGGCTTTCTGGTGATGGAAAGCGCGCGGCTGCATGCGGTGCCTGAGACATCTGCGCTTTGGCCCGCCACCGCCATCGAGGCACTCCATGCCTATTCCCTCGTCCATGACGATCTGCCCGCCATGGACAATGACGCCCTGCGCCGGGGTCAGCCCACCGTGCATGTCAAATGGGACGAGGCGACCGCGATCCTCGTGGGCGACGCGCTGCAATCGCTGGCGTTTGAGCTGGTGGCGCATCCCGACTGCGGCCCGGCTGCGGTGCGCGCTGACCTCACACTGACCCTCGCCCGCGCCGCAGGCGGGCAGGGGATGGTGCTGGGTCAGGCGCTCGACATCGCCGCCGAGACCGCCACAACGCCGCTCAGCTTGGATGAGATCACCACCCTGCAGGCGGGCAAGACCGGCGCGCTCATTCTCTGGTCCGCCACAGCAGGCGCGCGCATGGCCATGGCCGACAGTGCCCCCCTCAGCACCTACGCCCGCGCGCTTGGCCTCGCCTTTCAGATTCAGGACGATGTGATCGACGTGACCGGCGATGCCGCCGCCGCAGGCAAGGCGGTGGGCAAGGATGCCGCGGCGGGCAAGGCCACCTTTGTCTCGCTGCTCGGTCTTGAGGGCGCCCGCACCCGCGCGACAAGCCTTGTTGAAGAGGCTTGCGACGCGCTATCTTGCTACGGGGCGCGCGCGGGTGCCTTGCGCGACCTTGCCCGCTTCGTTATCTCGCGCCAAAGCTAGAATGTGCTGAAATTTCCCCACGGAGGGGCATGATGTCCGACCGCCCGAAAACACCTTTGCTCGATCAGACAGCCAGCCCTGCGGATCTCAAACGGCTGTCCGATCCCCAACTGGTGCAACTGGCGCATGAATTGCGTTCGGAAACCATCTCGGCCGTGTCGGAAACCGGCGGGCATCTGGGCGCGGGCCTGGGCGTGGTCGAACTCACCGTCGCCCTGCACGCGGTGTTTGACGCCCCGCGGGACAAGATCATTTGGGATGTCTCGCACCAATGCTACCCGCACAAGATCCTGACCGGGCGGCGTGACCGTATCCGCACCCTGCGGCAAAAGGACGGGCTCTCGGGCTTCACCAAACGCTCGGAATCCCCCTACGATCCCTTTGGCGCGGCCCATAGCTCGACCTCGATCAGCGCCGCCTTGGGCTTTGCCGTGGCGCGTGATCTGGGCGGCAACTGCCCCTCGGGCCTTGGCGATTCCATCGCGGTGATCGGCGACGGGGCGATGTCGGCGGGCATGGCCTTTGAGGCGATGAACAACGCAGGCCATCTCAAGAAGCGCCTGATCGTCATCCTCAACGACAATGAGATGTCCATCGCACCGCCGGTGGGCGCGCTTTCCTCCTATCTCTCACGCCTCTACGCGGGTGAGCCGTTTCAGGATTTCAAGGCCGCCGCCAAGGGGGCGATTTCTCTTCTGCCGCCCCCCTTTCAAGAGGGCGCGCGCCGCGCCAAGGACATGCTCAAGGGGTTGACGGTCGGTGGCACGCTCTTTGAAGAACTTGGCTTCAGCTATCTCGGCCCCATCGACGGCCACGACCTGCACCAACTGCTCCCCGTCCTGCGCACCGTCAAGGCCCGCGCCAATGGTCCGATCCTGATTCACGTCCTGACCAAAAAGGGCAAGGGCTACGGACCCGCCGAGCGCGCCCGCGACGGCGGCCATGCCACCGCCAAATTCGACGTGCTCACCGGAGAACAGCGCAAATCGCCCTCCAATGCGCCCAGCTACACCTCCGTCTTTGCCAAGGCGCTGCTGGCTCACGCCGGTCAGGATGACAAAATCTGCGCCGTGACCGCCGCCATGCCCGATGGCACGGGCCTCAATCTCTTTGCCGAACGCTATCCGTCGCGGCTCTTTGATGTGGGCATCGCCGAACAGCACGCCGTGACCTTCTCGGCCGGTCTGGCGGCGGGGGGGATGAAACCCTTCTGCGCGCTCTACTCGACCTTTCTGCAACGTGGTTACGATCAGGTCGTTCATGATGTGGCGATTCAGCGCCTTCCGGTGCGGTTTGCCATCGACCGTGCCGGGCTTGTGGGCGCAGACGGTGCCACCCACGCGGGCGCGTTTGACACCGCCTTTCTCGCCAATCTGCCCGGTTTCGTGGTCATGGCCGCCGCCGATGAGGCAGAGCTTGTCCATATGGTCGCCACTGCAGTGGCGCATGACGAGGGGCCGATTGCCTTCCGCTATCCGCGCGGCGAGGGGATGGGTGTAACCATGCCCGAACGTGGCGAAGCGCTGGAAATCGGCAAGGGGCGCATCATTCAGACGGGCGCGCGCGTCGCCATCCTGTCCTTCGGCACCCGGCTCGCCGAGGTGCTCAAGGCGTCTGAATCCCTGCGCGCGCGCGGGATCACGCCGACCATCGCCGACGCCCGCTTTGCCAAACCACTTGATGAGAAACTGATTCTCGATCTCGTGCAGAACCACGAGGCGCTGATCACCATAGAAGAGGGTGCAATCGGCGGATTTGCAAGCCATGTCAGTCACTTCTTGGCCGAAGCTCAGGTGTTTGATCGCGGCTTCAAGTTCCGCTCCATGGTGCTGCCTGACACGTTCATAGATCAGGCCAGCGCTGAGGATATGTATGCCGTGGCGCGCCTCAACGCCTCTGATATCGAGGCGCGCGTTCTGGATGTGCTGGGCATCGCGCAGATTGCTGGCAAACGCGCCTGACCTTCCTATCTTTAAGGGGAAAGGAGACATCATGTTGCGTCTTACCCCCCTGATCCTCGCGCTCACCCTCGCCCTCACCCCCGCCCACGCGTTTGAGAGCAGCGCCGGCAACCTCACCGTGACCAAGATGGTCGACCGGCTCTCGGAGCCTTGGGCAATAGGCTTTCTACCAGAGGGTGGCGTGCTGATCACCGAAAAGGGCGGTCGCCTGCTGCGTGTGCAGGACGGCCAACGCAGCGAAATCACCGGCGTGGCCCAAATAGCCACACGCGGGCAGGGGGGCTTGCTTGACATCCTCGTGCCGCGCGACTTTGCCCGGACGCGTCAGCTTTATTTCACCTATTCCAAACCCCAGCAGGGCGGCCAAGGAACCGCCATCGCCCATGCCCGCCTTGCACCGGGCGCGGATCGCCTGACCGATTGGACGGTGATTTTCGAACTGGAACCCGGCTCCTCCGGCGGTCGTCACTTCGGCTCGCGGCTGGTCGAGGGGCGCGACGGGATGCTCTACGCCACCATCGGTGACCGGGGCGATGACACCTCGGCGCAGGATCTGGCCCGCCAGAACGGGTCGGTCATTCGCATCGCCCGTGACGGTCGCATCCCTGCCGATAATCCTTTCACCCAAACGAAAGGCGCAGAGCCCGAAATCTGGTCCTATGGCCACCGCAATCCGCAAGGCGCGGCGCTGGATGCCAAGGGCGACCTTTGGGTCGTGGAACACGGCGCGCGCGGCGGCGATGAGGTCAATCGCATCGCCAAAGGGGCCAATTATGGCTGGCCCGTGATCTCCTACGGACGTCACTACTCTGGGCTAAAGATCGGGGAAGGCACGCAAAAACCCGGCATGGAACAACCCGCCCATTACTGGGACCCCTCCATCGCGCCCTCGGGCATGATGATCTACACCGGTGACATGTTCCCCGACTGGCGCGGCGACATATTCGTAGGCTCATTGAAATTCGACATGATCTCACGCTTGGATGGCGCGCAGCTCACAGAGGTCGAGCGCCTCAAATCCTCTGATACCCGCCGCGTCCGTGACATCCGAGAGGCTCCGGATGGCTCGATCTGGTTTCTCAGCGTGGGGCAGGGCGCGGCCTACCGGCTCTCGCAATGACCTGGACCGCATTCTTTTCAAGAAAGCGGCACCCTGTCACACCGACAGCCGCGACGAATGCGCCCCACGCTCGCGATAGGGCGTCGTGTTGTAATGCGCCCGGTAGCATTTCGAGAAATGCGACGGCGAGGCAAAGCCACAGGCCAGCGCCACGTTGATCACCGTCATATCGGTCTGCATCAACAGATTGCGCGCCTTTTGCAGACGCAATTCCATGTAATACCGCTTGGGGCTGCGGCTCAGATACCGCCGGAACAACCGCTCGAGCTGCCGTGTCGACATGCCGACTTCGCGTGCCAGAACCGCCGGGCTGATCGGCTCCTCGATATTGCTCTCCATCATCTGGATCACTTGGCTCAGCTTGGGATGGCGCACGCCGATCCGTGTCGGCACGCTCAAACGCTGCGTGTCCTGATCGGTGCGGATCGAGCTGTAAATCTGCTGATCCGCCACCGCATTGGCCAGCTTCTCGCCGTGATCATCGGCAATGATATTCAGCATCAGGTCAATGGAAGAGGTGCCGCCCGCCGTGGTCATCCGGTTGCCGTCGATCACAAAGACCGACTTGGTCAGATGCACGTCCTCGAATTCCTCGATGAAACTGTCGTGGTTTTCCCAATGGATCGTGGCGCGCTTGCCATCCAGCAACCCGGCCTTGGCCAGAACATAGGCCGCCGTGCAGAGCCCGCCCATACGCAACCCTTTGCGCGCCTCGCGGCGCAGCCAGTTCAACATGCGCTTGGTTGCGGCGGCCTGCACATCGACACCACCACAGACCAATACCACATCGTCCCGGTTCAACTCTGCCAGCGGAAAATCAAGATAAAACCGGACACCGGCAGAGCAGGTGATGACCTCTTGGGAATCGCCACTGAGCGCCCAACTGTAGAGCTCTTCTTCCGCCATACGATTGGCAATACGCAGACATTCAATCGCCGACGCAAAGCTGAGAAGTGTAAAGTTATCGAGCAGCACAAACACAAAGCGTTTCGGCGCTTTGGGTGCCTTGACCTCGATTCTTGTGGCCTCTGACGTCATACTCATCCGAATCCCCGGCGCAATGGCCCTTATCGGGTCTGTCATGAAACTGTCTGGATTGACAAGAGAGGCCCTGCTATTTTGCGGCCAATTCCTGCGCGTTTCATATGGCCTCTCGTCCCTGCCTTTGTTAAGGACAAGGCTCAGAATACGATCAAGCGGAGTGACGACAATGACGGAATGGCAGAAAACAGGCTGGCGCGCGAAACCGCGGGTGCAGATGCCTGACTATACCGATGCCGCCGCTCTGGCCGGTGTCGAGGCCCGTCTGACACAATATCCGCCGCTGGTTTTCGCCGGCGAGGCGCGCCGCCTCAAGCGCGCTTTGGGGGCTGCCGCACGCGGCGAGGCGTTCTTGCTTCAAGGCGGCGACTGCGCCGAGGCCTTCGATCAGTTCTCGGCCGATGCGATCCGCGACACCTTCAAGGTGATGCTGCAAATGGCGATGGTGCTGACCTATGGGGCCAAGGTGCCGGTGGTCAAGGTTGGCCGCATGGCCGGTCAATTCGCCAAGCCGCGCTCGGCACCCACCGAGGTCATTGATGGCGTGGAACTGCCCAGCTACCGGGGTGACATCATCAACGAACTGGCCTTCACGCCGGAATCGCGCATCCCCAATCCGGAAAAGATGTTGCAGGCCTATACGCAGGCGGCTGCCACGCTGAACCTGCTGCGCGCTTTTTCAACAGGTGGCTATGCCGACGTGCATCAGGTGCATGCCTGGACGCTTGGCTTCACCGAGAGCGAAAAAGCCGCGAAATACCGCGAGATGGCCAATCACATCTCCGACGCGCTCGACTTCATGAAGGCGGCAGGCATCGACAGCGACAGTGCCCATACCCTCAAGACGGTGGATTTCTACACCTCGCATGAGGGGCTTTTGCTGGAATACGAAGAGGCCCTCTGTCGGCTTGATTCCACCTCCGGCAAATGGCTGGCAGGCTCGGGGCATATGCTCTGGATCGGTGACCGCACCCGTCAACCCGACGGTGCGCATGTCGAATTCCTGCGCGGCGTGCAGAACCCGATCGGCCTCAAATGCGGCCCGACCATGACCTCCGAGGATCTCAAGCGGCTGTTGGCCACGCTGAACCCGAGCAATGAGGCCGGGCGCCTGACGCTCATCGCGCGCTTCGGCGCGGGCAAGGTCGGTGACAACCTGCCGCGCCTGATCCGCACGGTCGAACAAGAGGGGGCCAATGTGCTCTGGGTTTGCGACCCGATGCATGGCAACACGATCAAATCGGCGACAGGCTACAAAACACGGCCCTTCGATTCCGTGCTGCGCGAGGTGCGCGAGTTCTTCGCGATCCACAAATCCGAGGCTACCATCCCCGGCGGCGTGCATTTCGAGATGACCGGTCAGGACGTGACCGAATGCACCGGCGGCATGCGTGCGCTCTCTGACGAAAACCTCTCGGCCCGCTATCACACCGCCTGCGACCCGCGCCTCAATGCCAGCCAGTCGCTGGAATTGGCCTTCCTTGTGGCCGAGGAACTCAAATCCCTGCGCCTTGAGCGCCGTCAGGCCGAGGCGGGCTGATAAACGGACTGATCGCAGCAGGGAATAACCCTGTTGCGGTTGGTCTGTTGCTGACGTTCATCTCAAGGGTAAGCCGCGCGGTCGCTGGGCCGCGAGACGGCCCAGCGACCGCGCGGCTACGCTCCGCGCCTTTGCTCCGCGCGTGGGCGCTTTGGGGGTCAATGTCGGCTCAAGACCCATCCCCAGGTGTTCCTACTTCACCACGCGCAGATAATCCCGCCCCCGGCTCATACCGCGCCCGCGCCCCTCGTCGCGCAGCCCGCCCGGTAAGGCGGCAAAGGGCTTCATTTCCGGCGCAACCGTTCCAATCGGCAGCACCCGAACCGCCTCCACCTCGAACCGCCGCGAGGCGCGCCCGATCTCGCCTTGCGTCACCAGACAGCCCAATGCGCGAGACACATCCCCCAGATCGCTGCGCAACGGCAACAGGATCATCCGCCCCGTTATCTCGGGCCGCCCCAATCCCGCTCTGGCATGCAGATCCAACTCCAACCGCGCGGGCCGCTCAAAGAGATCGACCAGCGCGAGCGCAAAGGCCTCACGCGCCGCGGGCGCAATGAAACTCGTGAGCGGCATGCCCCGCACTTCCATACCCATCAGGGCATTCAGATGAATCCCCGCGATGCGCAGCCGCGTCACACCCGGTGCGATCCGCTCGGCGATAAAGGCATTGGACAACAGCCCGCTGATCCGGCGCGGGTCGATGTCTGACCGGCGCGGCACGCTGTTGCGCTGACAAAGCCCCTCCCAATAGCTGCAAAGTGCCCGTAAATCCGCCTCTTGCCGCGCCTGCAAACCGTGTGATGCGCCCGGCACCTGCAAAATCGTCCTGTCATCCGGCATAATACACCTCACCTCCCAACGCCTGAAACCACCCGCGCCAACATCCCTGATCCGGTTTAATCCGCACCTGAGACACCGCGCGCTTGCTTCAAACTGACACAAGTTTCCGGGAATTTGTTTAAAAATCGCTGTGCTTGGTTAACCACTCACCCCCCAAGGCCACAGCCGAGACTTGCCAGCCGCCAGACCACGCACTAGGACGGGGCAAACCGGCACGATCCAAGGACGACCCAAGGCATGATCCATTCGATGACCGCTTTCGCGACGGCCAAGGGCGCGCATATGGGCCATAGCTGGGTTTGGGAATTGCGCGGCGTCAATGGCAAGGGGTTGGACCTGCGCCTGCGCGTGCCCGACTGGATCGACGGGTTGGAGCCAGCCCTCCGGGCAAGGCTGGGTCAGGCCTTGACACGCGGCAATGTGGCGCTGAGCCTGCGTGTCACCAGCGAGGATGCCAGCGGCCAGATGGCGGTGAATCCCGACCGGCTCGAGGATGTGCTGCGCGCCATGGCCCTGGTCGAAGACCGCGCCATGGCCTGCGGCCTGTCGCTCGGCCCCGGCACCGCCGCCGATATCCTGTCCCTGCGCGGCGTGCTCGAGGCAGGTGCGGGCGAGAGCGACACCAGCGCGCTCTGCGCGGCGCTCCTTGCGGATTTCGACCCCGTGCTCAACGATTTCCTCGCCATGCGCGCTTCAGAGGGTGCGGCACTTGCGCAGGTGCTGCGTGCCCAACTGGACGAGATTTCCCGCCTGACAACGGCGGCGCGCTCCTTGCTCGAGAGCCGCAGCGCCGATGTCGCCCGCGCGCATCAGAATGCCCTGTCGCGCCTGCGTGACGCGATGCCCGACCTTGATCCCGCCCGCCTTGCTCAGGAACTGGGCCTGCTCGCGGTCAAACTGGACGTGACCGAAGAGTTGGACCGCCTGACCGCCCATATCACAGCGACGCGGAGCTTGCTCGATGCCGGTTCGCCGCTCGGACGCAAGATCGACTTTCTCACACAGGAATTCAACCGAGAGGCCAACACGCTCTGCTCCAAGGCGCAGCATACCGGGCTGACCGAGATCGGTCTCAACCTCAAGACCGTGATCGACCAGATGCGCGAACAGGTGCAGAATGTCGAATGACGCGCGCGCGGTCAGCGCAGGATTTGAGTATTTGCACCAAGAAAAAGGGCAGGGCATAGAATGAGCAATCGCAGGGGTCTCTTGATCATTCTGTCCTCGCCCTCGGGTGCTGGCAAATCCACCCTCTCGCGGCGGCTGCGCGACTGGGATCCCACGATAGCCTTTTCGGTCTCGGCCACGACCCGTGCCCCGCGCCCCGGCGAGGTGGACGGGCAGGATTATCATTTCATGTCACAGTCGCGCTTCAAGCAGGATGTGGCGGCCGGAGAAATGCTGGAACATGCGCATGTGTTCGGCAATTTCTACGGCAGCCCGCGTGGCCCGGTGCAGGCGGCGATTGATGGCGGGCGTGACGTGCTCTTTGATATCGACTGGCAAGGCGCGCAGCAGATCCGCAACTCGGCGCTTGGCGCACATACGCTCTCGATCTTTCTGCTGCCCCCCTCGATCCGCGAATTGCACCGCAGGCTTGAGACGCGCGGGCAGGACACGCCCGAGGTGATCGCCAAACGGATGGAGAAAAGCTGGGATGAGATCAGCCATTGGGACGGCTATGATTTCGTGCTGGTGAATGACGATCTCGACACCACCGAGGCGCGGCTCAAGACCATCATCGAGGCCACGCGCCTGCGCCGCAGCCAGCAGCCGGGCCTGACCGCCCATGTACGCGCGCTGCAAACCGAATTCGAGGAGATGCAATGACGATCTACACGCTCGACGGCCACGCGCCGCAGATTGCCGAAAACACATGGATCGCCCCCGATGCGAACGTGATCGGCAAGGTGGTGATCGAGGATCTGGCCTCGATCTGGTTCGGCTGCACCCTGCGCGGCGACAATGAGGAAATCCGCGTCGGCGCTGGCAGCAATGTGCAGGAAAACTGCGTCCTGCACACAGATATGGGCTATCCGCTCCTCATCGGGCCGGGCTGCACCATCGGGCACAAGGCGATGCTTCATGGCTGTATTCTGGAGGAAAATGTGCTGATCGGCATGGGGGCCACGGTGCTCAACGGCGCACGCATCGGGCGCAACAGCCTGATTGGCGCAGGTGCCTTGATCACCGAGGGCAAGGAAATCCCCGAAGGCAGCCTCGTGATGGGCGCGCCGGGACGGGTGGTGCGCAGTCTGGACGCGGCCGCGATTGCGGCCCTGCGCGCCACGGCCTTGCATTATCAACAGAACCTGCGCCGGTATCGCACCGGCCTCACGGCGCTCTGACACGCGATGCAGGGTCTGGCCACCGTTCTCGCAGGCATCCCGCTTGCTGCCTTTCTGGTCGGGCCGCAGGATCGCATCCTTGCCGCCAATCAGGGCGCGCGCGACCTCTTGGGGCAGGGGCTCGAGGGGCGGCATCTTTTGACCGCGCTCCGCCAGCCCGATGTGCTCGAGGCGATCGAGGCGACATTGCGCGACCGTCAGCCACGCAAGATCACCTATCAAACCTCCGAGGCGGGGCGCGACAGCAGCTTTCAGGTGCATGTGGGCTATGTCGAAACCCTGGATGCGCGCGGCACGCTCGTGTGTTTCGAGGATTTGACCGAACGCGAACATGCCGCGCAGATGCGCCGTGATTTCGTGGCCAATGTCAGCCATGAATTGCGCACGCCTTTGACCGCGCTCATGGGCTTCATCGAAACGCTGCAAGGGCCTGCGCGCCACGATCAGGCCGCCATCGACCGCTTTCTCGGGATCATGCAATCCGAGGCGGCACGGATGGAACGCCTTGTGCGCGATCTTCTGTCACTCAGCCGGGTCGAGAGCGAAGAGCGCGTGCGCCCGCGCGACGAGGTGAACTTGGGGCAGGTGATCGGATCGGTTCTGCATGCGCTGCGCCCATTGGCGCGCGACCGCGCCTGCGACATCAGTTTCGATCCACCCGAAGGCATGGTGGTGCGCGGCAATGACGACCAGTTGCAACAGGTCTTTACCAACCTGATTGAAAACGCGATCAAATATGGCGGCACGGGCAACCACATCACAATCACGCTGGAGCGTACCCCGCGCGATGCCACCCTGCGCGCCCCGGCCATCGTGGCGCGCGTCCGTGATCAGGGCCCCGGCATCGACCCGCTGCATATCCCCCGCCTGACCGAGCGGTTCTACCGGGTCGACACCCACCGCTCGCGCGAGATGGGGGGCACCGGCCTTGGCCTCGCCATCGTCAAACATATCGTCAACCGCCACCGGGGACGGCTGCGAATCTCTTCCACGCCGGGTGAGGGCGCCGAGTTTTCGGTGATTCTGCCGCAATGGGACCGACAAGAACCCTAGCCAAACCCTGCGCGCGTAAAAAAACCTTCTGAAACCCGGCCTTTCCCGCGCTGTCATAAAACAGTTACATAAATGTAACAAAAGCGTTGTGGATCTCGCCTAGTGCTGGCCCCGAGGTCGCCCCTGCCTGGGCGCCCCGTGAAACCGAACTCAGGAGCAACTCATGCTGTTCAAATCCACCGTTTCCGCCCTGGCCCTGACGGCCCTCGCTGCTGGCACCGCCGCAGCCCGTGACAACATCCAGATCGCTGGCTCCTCGACCGTGCTGCCCTATGCCGCCATCGTCGCCGAAGCTTTTGGCGAAAATTTTGAATTCCCTACCCCGGTCGTTGAATCCGGCGGGTCGGGCGCTGGCCGCAAGAAACTCTGCGAAGGCGTCGGCGAGAACACCATCGATATCGCCAACTCTTCCTCGCGCATCAAGCAGTCGGATATCGACCTCTGCGCCTCGAATGGCGTGACCGAGATCATGGAAGTCCGCATCGGCTATGATGGCATCGTCTTTGCGTCCGACATCAACGGCCCGTCCTACGCCTTTACCCCGGCGGATTGGCACGCGGCGCTGGCGGCTCAGGTCGTCAAGGATGGCGCTCTGGCTGACAACACCAACAAGGTCTGGTCCGACGTGCGCGCCGACCTGCCCGGCGACGAAATCCTCGCTTTCGTGCCCGGCACCAAGCACGGCACCCGCGAAGTGTTCGACGAAAAGGTGATCATCGCCGGTTGCGAAGAAAACGGCACCTATGACGCGCATCTCGCGGCCAATGGCGGCGACGAGAAAGCCGCTGAAAAGGCCTGCATGGCGCTGCGCACCGATGGCGCGTCGATCGACATCGACGGCGATTACACCGAAACGCTGGCCCGCGTTGACGCCAACAAGAACGGCATCGGCGTCTTTGGTCTCTCGTTCTACCAGAACAACACCGACAAACTTCAGGTTGCCACGATGGGCGGCATTGAGCCTTCGGTCGAGACCATCGCATCCGGCGAATACCCGGTGTCGCGTCCGCTGTTCTTCTACGTCAAGAACGCACATCTTGATGTGATCCCGGGCATGCAGGAATACATCGAGTTCTTCGTCTCCGACGAGATCGCAGGCCCCGATGGCCCGCTCTCGGCCTATGGCCTCGTGTCCGACCCCGAGCTTGCCAAGACTCAGGAAATGGTTGCCAACCGCGTCCCCATGGGCGTGCTGAACTAAACCAAGACCTCCGAGGGGTGGCACCTCCGCGCCATCCCTCCCTTTTTGGCGGAGAGCAGATGAGTACCGGCTATATAATCCTGATCGTGCTCGGCCTTGGCGGGCTGGGCTTTTTCTTGGGGCGTGCGCGCGCCTTCGCAACCTCACACGCCACGGGCAAGAAATTGCATTCCCTGCCCAATTATTACGGTCAGGCCGTTGCCCTCTTCACTGCGGTCCCTGCGCTTCTCTTGATGCTGACGTGGCTCTTTGTGCAGCCGCTTCTGATCGAAGGTCGGATCGGACAGATGATCCCCGACAGCGTGATCCCCGACGGCGGGGCCAAGAGCCTTGTCATGGCCGATGTCCGCCGCATCGCGGAAGGGCTCGATGCGCTGATGGCGGCCAGACAAATGTCCGAGGCCGACCTTGACGCCATGCGCGCTGATTTCACCGATATCCGCAACCGCCTCGGCAATGTCGGCGTGGCGCTTGGTTCGGACGTGCCGGTGCCGGTGTTTGAGGCGGCCAAGGAACTGCGCAAGTCGCAGAATTCCGGCCATTTCCTGATGACCGTGGCGGTGCTTGGCTTGGCCCTCGCTCTGCTGGTCTGGTCATGGCTGCGCGTCCACCCCGACCAGCGCGCCCGCAACGCCTCGGAAACCTTCGTTCTGGCCCTGCTGATCGGCGCGTCGCTGGTGGCGATCCTCACAACCGTGGGCATCGTGGCCTCGCTTCTCTTCGAGACCATCAATTTCTTCAAGATGTATCCCGCCGGCGATTTCTTCTTTTCGACCGTCTGGAACCCGCAATTTCGCGGCGGCTCGGATCTGGGCATCCTGCCACTTTTGTGGGGCACGCTCTATGTCAGCTTTCTGGCCCTGCTGGTCGCTGTGCCGATTGGCCTGATGATCGCCATCTATCTCGCGGAATATGCCAGTAAAGCGCTGCGCGCCGTCGCCAAACCCGCGATCGAGGTTCTGGCTGGCATCCCGACCATCGTTTACGGTCTCTTTGCCCTGATCACCGTCGGCCCCTTCCTGCGCGACTATGTGGCCTCACCGCTTGGGCTTGGCTCCTCCTCGTCCTCGGTGCTGACAGCCGGTTTGGTGATGGGGATCATGCTCATTCCCTTTGTCTCGTCGCTCTCGGATGACATCATAAACGCGGTGCCGCAATCCATGCGGGACGGGGCTTATGGCCTCGGGGCCACCAAATCCGAAACCATCAAACAGGTGATCCTGCCTGCGGCTTTGCCGGGTGTTGTCGGGGCCATCCTTCTGGCGGCAAGCCGCGCCATCGGCGAGACGATGATCGTCGTCATGGGGGCAGGGGCCGCGGCCAAACTCGGCCTCAACCCCTTCGAGGCGATGACCACAATCACCGTCAAGATCGTGAGCCAGTTGACCGGCGACACTGAATTTGCCAGCCCCGAAACGCTGGTGGCCTTCGCCCTTGGCCTTACCCTGTTCGTCTTCACGCTTGGGCTCAATGTCATCGCCCTTGTGATCGTGCGCAAATACCGGGAGCAGTACGAATGACCGATTTCACCGCCTCAGACGCCGTCCCGGCCCCGCACAAAGGGTCCTTGCTAACCCAGGACGCCCGCACCAAGCAACGCAATGCCAAAGAGGCGCGGTTCCGCATGATGGGCCTTGTCGCGGTCACCATTGGCCTGCTGTCTCTGGTTGGCCTGCTGACCTCGATCCTCGCCAGCGGTCTGTCCTCCTTTCAACAGACCTATATCGAGCTGGAGGTCTATCTCGATCCCGCCAAACTCGACAAGACCGGCAACCGCAACCCGGAAGATATCGCCAAAGTGTCCACCTTTGGCTATGCGCCGCTGATCGACGCCGCAATGGGAGCAGCCATCGAACGTGTGGGGGCTGCGACCGACATCAACGCCAAAGCCGCAGGTGAGCTGATTTCCAAGGAGGCGCCTGCGTCCTTGCGCGACTTCGTTCTGGCGAACACCGATAGGATCGGCGAAACGGTGCAATTCGACCTTCTTGCAGCAGGCCGGATCGACGGGTTTTTCAAGGGTCGTGTGACCATGGAAACCGCTGCCCTCGACCGCAACATCTCCCCCGAGCAACTGCAACTCGCGGACCAACTCAAAGAGGCGGGCATCCTCACAACCAAGTTCAACTGGGCCTTCTTCACCGCGCCCGATGCCTCCGACACCCGCCCCGAGGCTGCCGGTCTCGGCGTGGCCATCATCGGCTCGATTTACATGATGCTGATCGTTTTGGTGCTGGCGCTGCCGCTCGGTGTAGCGGCCTCCATCTATCTCGAGGAATTCGCCCCCAAGAACCGTTGGACCGATCTCATCGAGGTGAATATCTCCAACCTCGCGGCGGTGCCCTCCATCGTCTTCGGTATCCTTGGCCTTGCGATCTTCATCAATATGGTGGGCCTGCCGCAATCAGCGCCTATCGTGGGTGGCCTCGTGTTGACCCTGATGACCCTGCCCACCATCATCATCGCCACCCGTGCGGCGCTCAAATCCGTGCCGCCCTCGATCCGCGATGCAGCGCTCGGTGTGGGCGCGTCCAAGATGCAGGCGATCTTTCACCACGTCCTGCCGCTCGCCATGCCCGGTATCCTCACCGGCGCAATCATCGGGTTGGCACAGGCGCTTGGCGAAACCGCGCCGCTGCTCCTCATCGGCATGGTGGCCTTTGTGCGCGAATACCCCGGCGGCCCGCCCGAGGGCTTCTTTGATCCTGCCGCCGCCCTACCGGTGCAGGTCTACAACTGGACCCAACGCGGCGATCCGGCCTTTGTCGAACGCGCGTCCGGGGCCATCATCGTGCTGCTCGTCTTCCTCGTGCTGATGAACATCGCTGCCATCCTTCTGCGCAGACGGTTTGAACGCCGCTGGTAAACAAAGGTATAGACACATGTATGACGCCCCAAAACTCTCGGAGACCAGAGTGAGCAATAATGACATCAAGATCGCCGCGCGCAATGTGCAGGTCTATTATGGCGATACGCATGCCATCAAGGACGTGAACGTCGATATCGCCGACAAGACCGTGACCGCCTTCATCGGCCCGTCGGGCTGTGGCAAGTCCACCTTCCTGCGCTGCATCAACCGGATGAATGACACCATCGACATCTGCCGCGTCGAGGGGGATATCCGCATCGACGGCGAAGACATCTACGACAAAAAGGTCGATCCGGTGCAATTGCGCGCCAAGGTGGGCATGGTGTTCCAGAAACCCAACCCATTCCCCAAGTCGATCTATGACAACGTGGCTTACGGTCCACGTATCCACGGTCTTGCCCGCACCAAAGCCGATCTTGACGAGATCGTCGAAAAGTCCCTGCGCCGCGCCGCGCTCTGGACCGAGGCCAAAGACCGGCTCGATCAGCCCGGCACCGGCCTCTCAGGGGGCCAGCAACAGCGCCTCTGCATCGCACGCGCCGTGGCCACCTCACCCGAAGTGCTCCTGATGGACGAACCCTGCTCGGCGCTCGATCCCATCGCCACCGCGCAGGTCGAGGAACTGATCGACGAGCTGCGCCAGGAGTTTTCCGTGGTCATCGTCACCCACTCGATGCAGCAGGCCGCCCGCGTCAGCCAGAAAACAGCCTTCTTCCACTTGGGTCATCTCGTCGAATTCGGCGACACCGGCCAGATTTTCACCAACCCCAAGGATGAGCGCACCGAGAGCTACATCACCGGGCGCATTGGCTAAGGAACTCCCCATGTCCGACCATCAGCACATCGTCTCCTCCTTCGACCGCGACCTCGAGACCATTCAGGCCCATATCATGAAGATGGGCGGCATGGTCGAACGCGCGATCTCCGATGCCGCCCGCTCGCTCGAATCCCGCGACGATGAACTTGCCGAAGAGGTGCGCGGCCGCGACAAGGCGATCGACGCGCTCGAAGAGCAGATCAACGAAGAGGCCGCCCGCGTGCTGGCCTTGCGGTCGCCCACCGCCGGCGACCTGCGGGTTGTCCTGACCGTGATCAAAATCTCCGCCAGCCTCGAGCGCATCGGCGACTATGCCAAGAACATGGCCAAGCGCACCTCGGTGCTCAGCCAGATGACCGCTGTCAACGGCTCGCCCGCTGCGCTGCGCCGCATGGCGCGCGAAGTTGAGGAAATGCTCAAGGATGTGCTCGATGCCTATATCCAGCGCGACATGGATCTTGCCAATGAGGTGATCCGGCGTGATCAGGATGTCGATCAGATGTATAATGCGATCTTTCGCGAATTCCTCACCTTCATGATGGAGGACCCGCGCAATATCACGCCCTGCATGCATTTGCATTTCATTGCCAAGAACACCGAGCGCATGGGTGATCTGGTCACGGCCATCGCAGAACAGGTGGTCTACCTCGTCTCGGGCTCCTTTCCGGAGGATCCGCGCCCCAAGGGCGACGACACGTCCATCGACCCCAATCTCGCCCCCAAGGTCAAGGCCTAGGATAGGAAAGCCCGATGTCCGCAGATCAGCCTACCGTCCTTCTCGTCGAAGACGAGCCAGCACAGCGTGAGGTGCTCGGCTATAATCTTCAGGCCGACGGTTTTCACGTCCTCACCGCCAGCAATGGCGAAGAGGCGCTCCTGATGGTGTCCGAGATGCCGCCCGACATCATTGTGCTTGACTGGATGATGCCGAATGTGTCGGGCATCGAGGTCTGCCGCCAACTCAAGACCCGCTCCGAAACACGCGGCATCCCGATCATCATGCTCTCGGCCCGCTCCGAAGAGGTGGACCGCGTACGCGGGTTGGAGACCGGAGCAGATGACTATGTGATCAAGCCTTATTCACTGGTCGAACTCATGGCCCGCGTCCGCGCCCAACTGCGCCGCACCCGCCCCGCAACCGTCGGCGAACGACTGGAATATCTCGACATCGTGCTCGATGCCGAAACCCATCGCGTGACCCGCAGCGAAAAGCCGCTGAAACTCGGCCCGACCGAATTTCGCCTGCTGTCCACCTTCATGGAAAAGCCAGGCCGCGTCTGGTCTCGCGAGCAGCTCCTTGACCGCGTTTGGGGTCGCGACATCTATGTCGACACCCGCACCGTCGATGTCCACATCGGCCGGTTGCGCAAGGCGCTCTGCCAATATGGCGGCGAAGACCCGCTGCGCACCGTGCGCGGCGCGGGCTACGCCTTAGGCTGACCGCGGGCTTGCGGGGGGCTGACGGCGTCAGAGCATGTCCATGCGGACCGCCTGTCAACCGTCGGTTAATCGGGTTTCATCTGAACGCACTATTCGACTCCTCTGGCCCTCCTGTTTCCAAGTCCAAGGCACGCGCGGCACCGGGGTAGGGGGATCAGTCCAATTCCCCGGACGACTCACGCATCCTCATCTTGCGGGCTGAGGCTTTCCAAATCGTTAAAGCCGTACGGAAACTCCGCACAATCGTACATCCCACCAAATCAGCCATCTCCCCACCCGGTCGCTCAGCGCGGTAACAGGTCCTCATCCTCGGCCTGTCCCGCCAGCCAATCGCGAAACTTGCGTAGCGCCGGATCGCGTCCGTTCTGAACGGGCCAAACCAAGTAATAAGCTCCTGAAATCAGCGTCTTGTCACCCCAAGCTATTGCCAATCGCCCCGTCGCCAGATCCTGTTCGGCCAGATAATCCGGCAAGAGCGCGACCCCCAGACCATGCAACGCCGCCTGTGTAATGGTTGAAAATTGATCATAGATCGTGCCCGACACCCTTGCCCCCAAAATCCCCTGAGCCTCGAACCATGTTGGCCAGGCAGAAGGCCGGGTTTCAATCTGTAAAAGCGGCAGACGCAAGAGGGACTCGGCACTCTCAATGGGTCCCTGTCGTGCTAGAAATTCGGGCGTTGCCACGGCAACAACCCGCTCCGTCCGCAGGCGCAAAGCCTCAGTGCCAAGCCAATCAGAATGCCCGAAATGTATCGCTGCATCAAAGGGTTCTGTGACAAAGTTAAATGGCTTCAACCGGGTCGACAGGTTGATTGTCACCTCCGGATGCAGCCGTGCAAAGTCTGCCAGTCGCGGCACCAGCCAACGCATCCCGAATGTGGGCAGAATCGCAAGGCTCAGACTGCCGCCCACCGGATTGACCGTCAGCTTGACCGAAGCCTGTGCAATCTGCTGCAATGCGCCGCGGATTTTATCCGCATAATCCGCCGCTTCCGGAGTCAGATGAATGCCACGGCCCTGCCGCACGATCAACCCGACACCAAGCTGATCTTCCAATGTTTTCAATTGCCTGCTGACCGCACTTTGTGTCTGTGAGAGCTCCGCCGCTGCCGCAGTGGCGCTGCCCAGACGATCAAGTGCCTCCAGCGCACGCAAGGATGATATGGACGGAAGAAAGCGGCGGGGCAGGGTCATTCTTGCGGTTTACTCATATGTCTATGTGAAATTATCGTTATTCTTCGCAACTATGCCAGTGTAACCTGCCCTCAACCTGTAAAAATACTCATAAGGAGCCCGCCATGAACGCCAAGACGCCGACGCTGCGCGCCAAGGATGCACCGGACCTTAACTCTTTCGATTGGGCCGACCCCTTCCGTCTGAATGACCAGCTCTCCGAAGAAGAGCGCATGATCGCCACAAGCGCCCGCACTTTCGCGCAAGAAGTGCTGCAACCACGCGTCATCGCCGCCTACCGAGAAGAGCGTGTGGATCCCGAAATATTCAAGGAAATGGGGAAGATGGGTCTTTTGGGCACCACCATCCCCGAGGAATACGGCGGGCTCGGCTCGAACTATGTCAGCTATGGCCTCGTCGCCCGCGAAATCGAGCGGGTTGATTCGGGTTACCGCTCGATGATGAGCGTGCAGTCCTCGCTCGTGATGTATCCGATCTACGCCTACGGGTCCGAAGAGCAGCGCCGCAAATATCTCCCCGGTCTGGCCAGCGGCGATCTCATCGGCTGTTTTGGCCTGACAGAACCGGACGCAGGCAGCGATCCCGCTGGTATGAAAACCCGTGCTGTGCGCACAGATAGTGGGTATCGCATCTCCGGCACCAAGATGTGGATATCAAATAGCCCTATCGCGGATGTGTTCGTGATCTGGGCCAAGTCCGACGCACATGACGGCAAGATCCGTGGTTTCGTGCTAGAGAAGGGTATGAAGGGCCTGAGTGCCCCCAAGGTCGGCGGCAAACTCTCGCTCCGTGCCTCCGTCACCGGTGAGATCGTTATGGATAATGTCGAGGTGCCGGAATCGTCACTTCTCCCTAATGTTCAAGGACTTAAAGGCCCCTTTGGATGTTTGAACCGGGCCCGCTACGGCATCGCTTGGGGTGTCATGGGGGCTGCGGAATTCTGCTGGCACGCGTCTCGGCAATACGGCCTTGACCGCAAGCAGTTCAACCGCCCCTTGGCCCAGACCCAACTCTTTCAGCTGAAACTGGCCAATATGCAGACCGAAATCACCTTGGGCCTGCAAGCCGCCCTGCGCGTCGGCCGCCTGATGGACGAGGCCAACGCCGCCCCCGAGATGATTTCGATGATCAAGCGCAACAATTGCGGCAAGGCGCTGGACATCGCCCGCCACGCCCGCGACATGCATGGCGGCAACGGAATTTCAGAGGAATTTCAAGTTATTAGGCATATGGTCAACCTCGAGACCGTGAACACGTACGAGGGCACCCATGACGTCCACGCCCTGATCCTGGGCCGCGCCCAGACCGGGCTTCAGGCCTTCTTCTGACCGATGTCGGCCCTTGGAAATCTGTGGCGTGACAACTCGCGTGAAACCTTCGCCGCACAGCCCCTGCACGGCGAACGCAGCGTGGACCTTGCAATTATCGGCGCGGGATTCACCGGACTGTCGGCGGCGCTCTATGCCGCGGGGCAGGGGGCCGATGTGGCGGTCCTTGAGGCCGAAACCGTGGGCGAGGGCGGCTCTGGACGCAATGTGGGCCTTGTCAATGCTGGCCTTTGGCTCCCTCCCGATGAGGTGTGCAAGATCCTGGGAGCAGAGGCAGGCGAGCATCTCAATGCCGTGCTGGCCGAGGCGCCCTCGCTGGTGTTCGACCTGATCGCGCAGCATGACATCGCCTGCGAACCCACGCGCAACGGAACCCTGCATCTCGCGCATGCGCCCAAGGCCATGGCAGACCTCGAGTCGCGCCATGCCCAACTGGCTGCGCGGGGTGCCCCGGTGCGCCTCATTGACATGAAGACAACCGTGCAACGCACGGGAACAGATCGGTTTTATGGCGCACTCCATGATGCGCGCGCGGGCACGATTCAGCCGCTCGCCTATGCGCGCGGCCTGGCCCGCGCCGCCCAGACCGCCGGTGCCCTGATCTGCGAAGGAACCCCCGTCACTGCTGCCGAACACCGCAGCGGACAATGGATCATCACCACCCCCGGCGGCAAACTCCGCGCGCGGCATCTGCTCATCGCCACCAACGCCTATCACCGCCCCATCACCCATGTGGCTCGTCCCGATGTGCCGATCGTCCAGTATTTCCAACTGGCGACTGCCCCAATTGGCGACAATCGCGCAGGTGAAATTCTGGCCGGAGGCGAGGGGTGTTGGGACACAGGCCTCGTGATGACGTCGGTACGCCGCGATCAGGCAGGGCGCGTGATCCTCGGCGGTATGGGTGGCGATGTCGCTTTGCACGCCGACTGGGCCCGTCGCAAACTGGCACAGCTTTTCCCGCGTCTTGCAGGGGCCGACATCGCGCATGCTTGGGCCGGGCGCATCGCCATGACCTATGATCATTTGCCGCGCATTCAACGCATGGGGCAGGGCGCGCTTGCCATTTTCGGATACTCTGGCCGCGGCATCGGTCCCGGCACGGTGTTCGGTCGTGCGGCGGCTCAGGCTTTGCTGAGCGGCGATGAAACCGGTCTTCCAGTTCCCGTGGTAGACAGCCACTCAGAACACTTCGTCACACTGAAATCACTCTATTACGAGACAGGGGCACGTCTGGTGCATCTGGCTGCCGCCCGCCGCTGAGCAAAAACGCACACAGACTTGTTGATCCTGCCCCAGTTGCAGAGCGTCATTGTTCGTTTATGTCAGCATGCGTGATGTAACAGGAGCATGACATGGCCCTCACCGAGACCGGCGGCAGCTTTACCCGAGGCAATCTTTTTCGGCACATATCGGTGATGTCCTTCACCTCGAGCATCGGATTGATGGCGATTTTCGCTGTCGATCTTATTGATATCCTTTTCATTTCCATGCTGGGCCGCGAAGAATTGGCGGCTGCCGCAGGCTATGCCAGCACGGTCATGTTCTTTGCCAGCGCGGTCAATATCGGGCTCTCCATCGCCGCAGGCGCGTTGGTGGCACAGGCAGAAGGGCGCGAGGATCGTGCCGCCGCCCGCGATTATGCCAGCACAACGGCCGTTATCGCCATCGGTGTTGGCCTCATTCTGCCGCTTCTGGCCTTGCCGTTCATTGACGACATTCTCGGGCTTGTCGGGGCCAAAGGGGCCATGCTCGATATGGCGGCCAGCTATCTCTGGATCATCCTGCCCACAACCTTTGTTTCTGGCCTCTCCATGGTCGCAGTGGCCGTGCTGCGGGCCTATGGCGACGCACGCGGCGCAATGTATCCGGCGCTTTTGGGTGCCGCCGTCAATCTCGTGATGGACCCGATCCTGATATTCAGCCTCAGCATGGGGCTTGAGGGGGCGGCATTGGCGACCGTGGTGGCACGCGTGGCGACCATGGTTCTGGCGCTCAGTCTCGCCATGTCCCGGTACAACGCATTTTCCAAACCGCATTTGGGATGTGTGCTGCGCGATTGCGGCGGCGCAATCAAGATTGCGGTGCCTGCCGTTCTGGCCACCGTCGCAACCCCGGTCGGGGCTGCCATCGTAACGCGGGAAATGGCAAAATACGGCGCGGATGCCGTCGCGGGCATGGCCGTGATCAATCGCCTTATTCCAGTGGTTTTCTCAGTCGTTCTCGCGCTTTCCGGAGCGATTGGCCCGATCTTTGGACAGAACTTCGGGGCAGGGCGACTGGATCGGGTGCAAGAGACCTTCTTTGACGGACTCAAATTTCTAGCCCTCTACGTGATCGCTATGTCGGCGCTGCTCTTCGTCTTCCGCGCTCCCATCGCGGACCTGTTCAATGCCACCGGCGAGA
The DNA here is from genome assembly GCF_000961715.1 of Roseovarius sp. BRH_c41. NCBI lineage: Bacteria > Pseudomonadati > Pseudomonadota > Alphaproteobacteria > Rhodobacterales > Roseobacteraceae > Roseovarius > Roseovarius sp. BRH_c41. Next base: position 61,111 of record NZ_LADY01000053.1, read on the forward strand.
TGCGCACCTTGCTTTACCTGTACCTCGGGCCGTTGGCCCTTGCGTCTTTCTTCAACGGCACGATCTTTGTCGCCAACGCCTCGTTCAACAACCTTGGGCATCCGGGCTATTCGACATCGGTCAACTGGGCGCGCAACACGTTGGGCATCTGGCCCTTTGCCATCGCCTTCGGAATGATCTGGGGGGCGCAAGGCGTGTTGTTGGGACAGGCCGTGGGTGGGGTGGTCTTTGCGGCGCTTGCCACCTGGCTCAGCTTGAGAGTGATCGAAGCCCCTTGCAAAGATCCGCTCTTGGGGCATTACGCGTGTCCGGATCATCGTATGCAGATCGTCATGAACCGCTGCAACCGGTCCTGACTACCCTCACCCATGCATCGCATAATCAGTATTATGTAACCTATAGGTGGCAGCCAAGCCACATGCAGCGGTGTTAAAGTTAAAGTTTAATCAAGTATTACATCTAGTTACCGAGAAATGTTAATTCACGACCCCAGTGAGGAGTAAGTTTTCTGCGACACCTTCCCTTGTCAGGTCAAGTTCACTAGGGTGTCCCAAGGTCGGCCTTACCGCTTGATCCACGAGATACGACCACAGAAGTCTCGACAGGCCAAGGATTTGCGGTTTAAGAGAAGGTCTCAGGAGCGAAGCCATGACCGCAATTCTATTTTTGAACGGACCAAACCTCAATCTTTTGGGGACGCGGCAGCCTGAGGTTTACGGGCGCACGACCTTGAAAGACATCGAAACGATGTGCCAAGCCGCCGCCGCTCAGCGCGGTGTCACCGTCGCCTTTGCCCAGAGCAATCACGAAGGTGCGCTGCTCGACGCCATTCATGCGGCTCGCGGAACCTATGACGGAATTATCCTCAACGCCGGAGCCTATACCCATACCTCCGTCGCCCTGATGGATGCGATCAGCTCCGTGGCCATTCCAACGATTGAACTGCATCTCTCCAACGTCCACGCCCGCGAGGCGTTTCGGCACCAGTCTTACATTGCGCGCGTGGCTGTGGGTGTGATCTGCGGCTTTGGCGCGCGGGGCTATGTCCTCGCACTCGACGCATTGCTTGGCCATCTGGAGAGTCCCGGATGATAGAAGCCTCCAGCATCAATGCCCTGTTGAATGCCGCATCTATCGAAGAACTCTGGGATCTGCACACCCGGTTCATGGCGGACTATGGCTTTGATCGTTTGATCTACGGCTACACGCGCTATCGCACCGCAACCTCTCTGGGCGACCCCGACGATTTTCTCATGCTGACGAACCACAGTCCCAGGTATACGGATGTCTTCGTGGGCGAAGGTTTGTATTTCAATGCCCCGATGGTCCGCTGGGCCCTCGACAATGACGGCGCCTGCTCTTGGTCCGTGTTGCGCGACATGATCGACAGCGGGACGCTGACCAAGCAAGAGCGCCGGGTGTTCGAGTTCAACCAATCGCACGGTGTCACGGCAGGCTATTCCATCAGTTTCAAATCCCTCAGCCCACGCACCAAAGGGGCCATCGCCCTCACCGCACAAAAAGGCATGATGCAATCAGAAGTGGATGCGCTCTGGAAAAAGAGTGGCGAACAGATCCTCGCCCTCAATAATGTGGCGCATCTTCGGATTCTCTCCCTGCCCTATACCGCACCGGGCCGTGCCCTCACACCACGACAGCGCGAAGTGCTCGGTTGGGTCGGTGACGGCAAGACCGTCCAGGATATCGCGATCATCATGGGCCTGACCTCTGCCACCGTGGAAAAGCACCTGCGCCTCGCGCGTCATGCACTCTCAGTCGAAACCACGGCACAGGCGGTTCTAAAAGCTGCATTTCAGAATCAGATTTTCATTCTCGAGAAATAAAGTTCATTAAAATCGGATAGATATCAGATGGTATGGAATACCTTACTTTCCTGAGTTGACGTTACGTAGCATGATCTCACTGTTCCGTGAGTGGTGGCTATTTGCCTGGGAACACTTCGGATTGCGGAGCCTGTTTTATTGAGCAGGTGACGTCGTCCTTTCCGGTCCTGCCGGATGTCGGCCGTTGGTTCTTATTGATCGGAACTGACGGTCGGCGCCTATCTAAACGTCGTTTCATCCCCAATAGACGACGCGATCCAAGACCGGTGTCATCCCTCGGGGTGGCACCGGTTTCATTTTGGCGCCGCCGCGAATGAAAAAGGGCACCCCAAAGGATGCCCTTAATAGTTGAATATCACCAGAGCTTAGCCCTGTGCGACCTTGGCCACTTCTGCGGCGAAATCTTCTTCTTTCTTCTCGATGCCTTCGCCCACTTCCAGACGCACGAAACCGATGATCTCGGTGCCGGCGTCCTTGGCTGCTGCCTCGACGGTCAGATCGGGGTTCATCACAAAGGACTGACCCATCAACGTCACCTCTGCCATGAACTTGGCCATGCGGCCCACGATCATCTTCTCGATCACAGCGTCCGGCTTGCCCGATTCGCGCGCGATGTCGATTTGAACCTGACGTTCCTTCTCGACAATCGCCGGGTCCAGAACCGCTTCGTTCAGCGCGGCGGGGTTGGTTGCGGCAACATGCATCGCCACTTGGCGGGCAAAACCCTCATCACCCTTGAAGGCCACGAGAACGCCGATCTTGCCCATACCCTCGGCTGCGGCATTGTGGACATAGGCCACCACACCGTCGCCTTCGATCCGGGCCATCCGGCGCAGCGCCATGTTCTCGCCGATGGTGGCGATCTTGTCGGTCACGATATCAGCGACGGCCTTGCCATTCACTGTGGCGGCCTTCAGGGCCTCCACATCGGCCACACCGACAGCGGCATCGGCAATCGTAGCCACCATGCCCTGAAAATCAGCGTTCTTGGCAACAAAGTCGGTCTCGGAGTTGATCTCGACCGCCACACCGACGCCGCCCGCGACCTTGACCGCGACAAGACCCTCAGCCGCAGTGCGGCCGGATTTCTTGGCAGCCTTGGCCAGCCCCTTGGTGCGCAGCCAATCGACAGCGGCTTCCATGTCGCCATCGGTTTCGGTCAACGCTTTCTTTGCGTCCATCATGCCTGCGCCCGTGCTCTCGCGCAGTTCTTTAACCATTGCAGCAGTGATCGCCATACCGGCTCTCCTCAAATCAGTCTCGGGATTGGGGGCGGGATACCCCTGCCCCCATGTCAGTTTCATGACGCAGCTTCAGCTTTCGGCTTCGGCAACTTCGGCCAAGGCTTCTTCGACCGGCACATCTTCCAAGGCACCCATATCGACGCCTGCCGCGCCCAACTGGGCGGACATGCCGTCCAGTGCCGCGCGGCTGACCAGATCGCAATAGAGCGCAATGGCACGCGCCGCGTCGTCGTTGCCGGGGATGATATAGTCGATGCCATCGGGCGAGCAGTTGGTGTCAACGATACCGACAACCGGGATGCCCAGCTTGTTGGCTTCAGCCACGGCCAGCGCTTCTTTCTTGACGTCGATGACGAACAGCATGTCCGGCACGCCGCCCATTTCGCGAATACCGCCCAGGCTCGCCTGAAGCTTGATCTGGTCGCGCTCGATGCCAAGACGCTCTTTCTTGGTCAGGCCTTCAGCACCGACTTCCATCATCTCGTCGATCTGCTTCAAACGCTGAATCGATTTCGACACGGTCTGCCAGTTCGTCAGCGTGCCACCGAGCCAGCGGTGGTTCATGTAATACTGAGCGCATTTTTCCGCAGCTTCGGCAATCGGCTGCGCGGCTTGACGCTTGGTGCCGACGAACAGAATGCGGCCATTCTTGGCAACGGTCTCGCGGATTGCATGCAGCGCCGCATCCAGCAGCGGCACGGTCTGCGTCAGATCCATGATATGGATGCCATTGCGCGCGCCATAAATGAATTCGCCCATACGGGGGTTCCAGCGCTGCGTCTGGTGGCCAAAGTGAACGCCAGCTTCCAACAACTGACGCATCGTGAACTCGGGAAGAGCCATGTCTCGTTTTCCTTTTCCGGTTTTCGCCTCGGCATGGGAAGAGAAGCGGGTGCTTCAACCGGTGGACGGACAGGGATGTCTCCCCTGTCAGCCCGCCCATACCTGCGGGGTTCAGTGGCGCGCGTATACCTGCCCTCTTGGCCCGATACAAGCCCCAGTCCGGTATTTTGAACGTGACGTTCGACAGCGCCCGATGCCCCATTGTGAGCAGGCAATATTGTGCCTAGATATCCCCATGATCCGCGTGATGGAACCGTGATGAACACACCCTTTGACGATCTGCCCCCTCCACCGCGCAAACCCAGACGCTTGGGCGGTCTGCGCGCATCCTTTCTGACCGGGCTCGTGGTGATTGCCCCCGTGGGTCTGACGGTCTGGCTGATGTGGACGCTGATCGGTTGGGTCGATGGCTTCGTGCTGCCCCTCATTCCGGCACAGTATCAGCCCGAGCAATATATCGGCATCAACCTGCGCGGTGTCGGCGTCATCATCTTCCTGATCTTCACGGTTCTTGTGGGCTGGATCGCCAAGGGGTTGATCGGGCGGTCCCTGATCCTTTTCGCGGAATCGCTTGTGAACCGGATGCCGGTGGTGCGCTCCATCTATTCCGGTGTGAAACAGATCGCCGAAACGGTCTTTGCCCAATCCGAACGCAGCTTCGAAAAAGCCTGCCTTGTCGAATATCCGCGCAAGGGGATTTGGGCCATCGGCTTTATCTCGACCGAGGCGCGCGGCGAGATCAGCGAAAAGGCTCAGACCGACAGCGAGGTTCTGAGTGTCTTCGTGCCGACCACGCCCAACCCCACCTCTGGCTTTCTGCTGTATTTCCCGCGCGAGGATGTGATCGAGCTGGAGATGAGCATCGAGGACGCGGCCAAACTGGTGATCTCTGCCGGTCTGGTCTATCCGGATCAGAAAAAATCCGAGGAAACGCGCAAAAAAGCCGGGGATTAGGGGGGGCTCTATACCCAGAGCCGCGCGGTCGCTGGGCCGGGGACTAGCGAAGCGACACAGGTGGCTGCCACTTAATGCCTGCCAAATCCGTATGACCTCTCAGGGAAGCGCTCCCTCTCAAAATCGCTAGGCCGCGGGACGGCCCAGCGATCCGCGCGGCACCTGCGGTGCTATCCGCGCGGGGGCATAACCTGAGCCGGGGCTTCCCCTCAGAGCGCTGTCCAGCCTCCATCGACGCTGATCGTCGTGCCGGTGATCTGCGCCGCGGCATCCGAGCACAAAAACAACGCCGTGCCGCCCAATTGTTCGGTCGTGGCGAACTCCTTGGACGGTTGCCGCTCGAGCATGACCTTCTCGATCACCTCTTCACGCCCCATGCCGTATTTCTCCATCGTATCCGGGATTTGCGCCTCTACCAGCGGGGTCAGCACATAGCCCGGACAGATCGCATTGGCCGTGATCGGCTCTTTCGCGGTTTCCAGCGCCGTGACCTTGGTCAGACCGACAATGCCATGCTTGGCCGCCACATAGGCGGATTTATAGGGGCTCGCGGTCAGACCATGGGCGCTGGCGATATTGATCACCCTGCCCCACCCCGCCTTGCGCATCATCGGCAGCGCGGCTGCGGTGGTGTGAAACGCGGAATTGAGGTTGATCGCGATGATCGCATCCCATTTGTCGCTCGGAAACTCGTCAATCGGCGCCACATGCTGAATTCCGGCATTGTTCACCAGAATATCGCAGCGCCCCGCCTTTTCGATCAAGGCCCGGCATTGATCGCCCTTGGACATGTCGGCCTGAATATAGCGCACATCGACGCCGGTCTCCTTGGCGATTCGCTTGGCCAGCGCGTGATCCTCTTCCGAATCGGTAAAGGAATTCAGCACGATATTCACACCAGCCCGCGCCAGTTCTTCAGCGATGCCCAGACCGATGCCCGAGTTTGACCCCGTGATGATGGCGGTTTTACCTTTGACACTCATGCTCTGTCTCCCAATAACCATTGCGCGCGCAGCATATGTGCTGCATCTGCAAATTGCACGGGAATACCCATCACGCTCTCGCGAGCAGACCAAAAAAAACGCCCGCACGAAGCGGGCGTTAAGTTATTGAGGCAGGTTTCATACAGGCAAGAAACCTATCGAGCAGTGCCCCCTTTATAAGCAATCCTGCGCCACTGTCCAAGCTAAAAGTTTGAAAAGCCTTGAATCCCTCTCTAGGGTCCGGCCCAGACAAACAAAGATGATTGAGGATTGTCGCCAAAATGAGATCAGAATTTTTCCGCCACCTGAGGGCTGGATTGGCCGCGATCATCCTTGCTGGCACGGCCTCTCAGGCGGGTGCCGCCCCGGCGCATGGCATAGCTATGTATGGCGCCCCGGCGCTCCCACCTGATTTTGTGTCGCTCCCCTATGCCAACCCGGACGCACCGAGGGGCGGCGCGGTCGTCACCGGCAACGTGGGGGGCTTTGATTCGCTCAATCCCTTCATCCTGCGCGGCAATCCGCCGTGGCAACTGGCCGACCTCACCCACGAGACCCTGATGGGTCGGTCCTGGGACGAACCGTTCACGCTCTACGGTCTTTTGGCCGAATCGGTCGAGACGGACGACGACCGCCGATGGGTCGAATTCACCCTGCGCCCCGAGGCCCGATTCTCGGATGGCACCCCCGTCACCATCGAAGATGTGCTTTGGTCCTATGAGACCCTCGGCACCACGGGCCACCCGCGCTATCGCGGATTCTGGACCAAGGTGGACAGCATCGCCCAAACCGGCCCGCGCTCTCTGCGCCTGACCTTCACCGAAGATGATCGCGAATTGGCGCTCTTGGCCGGTCTCCGCCCGATCCTGCAAAAATCCCAGTGGGAGGGACGCGACATCACAGAGGCCGGGATTGATGACATTCCCCTCGGCACCGGCCCCTATGTGGTCAGCGATTACGAAATCAACCGTCACGTCACCCTGAAACGCAATCCCGACTATTGGGGCCGCGACCTACCCCTGCGGCGCGGCACCAACAATTTCGACGAAATCCGCATCGAATTCTACGGCGACGACACCGTGCTGAAAGAGGCGTTCAAGGCGGGGCTTGTCAGTTACGTGCGCGAATTCAACGCCGAGGCTTGGGCCACACAGTATGATTTTCCCGCTGTTGCGCGCGGCGAGATAACCCTAAGCGAAATCCCCCATGGCAAACCCTCGGGCATGACCGGCTTTGTCATGAACACCCGCCGCCCCCCGCTGGACGATTGGCGCGTGCGCGAGGCGCTGATCACCGCGTTCAATTTCGAATATATCAACGACACCCTGACCGGCGGACGCCAGCCGCGCATCACCTCTTATTTCTCCGGCTCCGAACTCGGGATGGATCACGGCCCCGCCACGGGCCGGGTGCGTGATCTCTTGACCCCCTTGGCCGATACTCTCCCGCCCGGCACGCTTGAGGGCTACAGCCTGCCCGTCGGCGACGGCACCGCGCGCAACCGCACGGCCCTGCGCCGCGCGGTGGACCTGCTGAACGAGGCGGGCTGGCAGGTCCAGAATGGGCGGCTTGTGAATGCAGAGGGGACACCCCTGTCCCTCACCGTCCTTTTACAACAGGACGGTCTGATCGCACAGGCAAGCGCCATGATGGATATCTACGCCCGCGCCCTCGAGCGGCTCGGCATCACGCTCAAGGTCGAAATGACCGACAAGGCGCAATATGCCGAACGCGAGGCGCAGTTTGACTTTGACCTCACCATGATGCGCCGCTCTCTGTCGCTCAGCCCCGGCAATGAACAGACCTATTATTGGGGCGCCGACTATGCCGACCAACCCGGCAGCCGCAATCTCATGGGCATGAAATCCCCCGCCGCCGAGGCGATGATCCGCGCCATGCTGACCGCCCGCGACCGCGCCGAATTCGTCGCCGCCACCCGTGCGCTCGACCGGGTACTTATGGCGGGGCGCTATGTGATCCCGATCCATCAATACAGCGTGGGTCGTATTGCGCATAAGTCACAGTTGAAATACCCTGACGACAGGCTGCCGATCTATGGGGATGGCATTGGCTTTCTCCCCGAGGTATGGTGGTTCGAGGCAAACGAATAACAAAAAGCAACGAAACAGAGCAATAAAACAGGCATGAGCATGCGAAAACTGATTGCACTCGCCCTCCTTGCGACGCTGGCCGGATGTGCCACTGTCGACGGTGTGGGTCGTGACATATCGGGTGCCGCGCGCGGCGTTCAGAGCTGGTTCTGATCCGCCGACGGCCCACCTCCCGGCGAGATTTGCGTCGCTTGCGCCTCGATGGGCGCGGACCCCTTGGCTATGACCGGGAACCAATCATGCCTTTCCCCTTGACGCCCCCGCCCATCCTGTCAAAACCCGGCCTATGAGCACTGCATTCCTTACCGTCGACCTTGATGCCATCACAGCCAATTGGCGCGCCTTGGATGCCATGACAGCGGGCGAGACCGCCGCCGTGGTCAAGGCGGATGCCTATGGCTTGGGTGCAGCAAAGGTGGCGCGCAGCCTCGCACGCGCCGGTGCCCGCCACTTCTTTGTCGCTGTCGCCGAAGAAGGCGCAGCCCTGCGCGACACGCTCGGGAGCGGACCTGCGATTTATGTGTTTTCCGGCCATATGCCCGGTGACGCGGATATGATCGGCGACATGCACCTGACCCCGATGATCAATTCGCTTGAGCAGATGATCCGCCATGTCGAATCCTTGCCGGGGCACCCCTTCGGCATCCAGCTTGATAGCGGCATGAACCGCCTCGGCATGGAACCCGGCGAATGGGCCGCGCTGCGCGACATCGCCTTGGCCCAGGATCCGCGCCTGATCATGTCGCACCTCGCCTGCGCCGACGAGCCGGATCATGCGATGAACCCGCAGCAGCTTGCCACCTTCCGCGAGATGACTGACGGGCTTGATGTGCCGCGCAGCCTTGCCAATACCGGCGGCATCCTGCTGGATGCGGCCTATCACTTCGATCTGGCCCGCCCCGGCATCGGCCTCTATGGCGGGCGTCCCTTTGCAGAGGCGCGCGCCGTCGTCACCCTCGACATCCCCGTGATCCAATGCCGCGATCTGGCACCGGGAGAAACAGTTGGATATGCCAACGGCTTTACGGCCCCCCGTGAGACCCGCATCGCCACGGTGGCGGCGGGCTATGCCGATGGCATCCTGCGCGCCATGGGGCCGAAAACCAGCCTCTGGGCCGAAGATATCCCCTGCCCCATCGCAGGCCGCATCTCGATGGACCTGATCTGCGTCGATATCACCGATCTGGGCCATGACCCCAAAAGCCTGCAACTTCTCGGGCCACACCAGAGCATCGACACGCTGGCCGATCACGCCGATACCATCGGCTACGAAATCCTGACCTCATTGGGGGCGCGCTATACGCGACGCTATATCGGCGGATGAATTTTATTCTCGGCTTTCTGGCCAGCATTGGCCGCACCGTTCTGAACGGGCTGGCATCTATGGGCCGGATTGCGCTTTTCGCCAGTGATACACTCAGCCATCTGGCGCGGCCCCCCTTCTACTGGCGCGAGTTTTTGCATGCGCTGGTGCAAATCGGCTGGCTCTCGCTGCCCGTTGTGGGCATGACGGCGCTTTTCACCGGCGGCGCGCTCGCGCTTCAGATCTACGCCGGCGGCGCGCGCTTCAACGCCGAAACCGTGGTGCCCTCGATTGTCGCGATTGGCCTCACCCGAGAGCTTGGTCCCGTCCTTGGCGGCCTCATGGTCGCCGCGCGCGTGGCCTCTTCCATCGCCGCAGAGATCGGCACGATGAAGGTCACAGAGCAGATCGACGCGCTCACCACCCTCTCCACCAACCCGATGAAATACCTCACCCTGCCCCGCGTGCTGGCCGCGACCCTCGCGGTGCCGGTGCTGGTGGGCGTCGGCGATGTGATCGGCATCATGGGCGGGTTTCTGGTGGGCGTCGGACGGCTCGATTTCTCCGCTGCCACCTATCTGCACAACACCATGGATTTTCTCGAAACATGGGATGTGGTCTCGGGCCTGATCAAGGGTGCTGCCTTCGGCTTTATCGTGGCGCTGATGGGCTGCTACTACGGCATGAACTCGGGCCGCGGCGCACAGGGCGTGGGCCGCGCCACCAAATCCGCAGTGGTGGCTGCCTCCGTGCTGATCCTCGCCTCCAACTACATCCTGACAGAGGTGTTTTTCTCGTCATGATCGAACTTAAAAACGTCCACAAAGCCTTCGGTCCCAACCGCGTCCTGCGAGGCGTGAACCTCACCATTCCCTCGGCCACCTCGCTTGTCATCATCGGCGGCTCGGGCACCGGCAAATCCGTGGCGCTGAAATGTATCCTCGGCCTCGTCCGCCCCGACAGCGGCACCATCACGCTTGACGGACAGGACGTGACACGCGGCGACCGTGACGCCTTTCTCGCCCGCTTCGGCATGCTCTTTCAGGGCGGCGCGCTCTTTGACTCGCTGCCCGTCTGGCAAAACGTCGCTTTCCGCCTGCTGCGTGGCTCGCTCAAGCGGCCCCTGTCCGAGGCCCGCGAAATCGCCATCGAGAAACTGCGCCGTGTCGGCCTCAAACCCGATGTCGCCGATAAATTCCCCGCCGAGCTTTCGGGCGGCATGCAAAAGCGCGTCGGCCTCGCCCGCGCCATCGCCGCCGAACCCGAGATCATCTTCTTTGACGAACCCACAACGGGCCTAGACCCCATCATGGCCGGCGTGATCAACGACCTGATCCGCGAGATTGTCACCGAAATGGGCGCCACCGCCATGACCATCACCCACGATATGACCTCCGTGCGCGCCATCGCCGACAATGTCGCCATGCTGCATGACGGCGTGATCAAATGGACCGGCCCGGTGTCCGAGATGGACCAGTCCGGCGATCCCTATCTGGATCAATTCATCCACGGCAGGGCTGAGGGACCGATCGAGGCGGTGCGGTGAGCGCAGCCCTGAGATACGGAAATCTGGCACTTCTGGTGCTCTTCCCCCTCGCCTGGTTTGCGCCCCTGATGCGCGCGGGCATCGACCTGCCACTCTTTGGCCTCTCCGAAATCAGCATCATCTCCGGCCTGCAAGCCCTCTGGCAGAGCGACGTGTACCTGGCCCTTCTGGTCACGGTCTTTGCCCTCTTCGCCCCCTATCTCAAGACGATCGGCCTCGCCCTCCTGCACTTTGGCCTCCTCTCGCCGCGCGCCCTGCCCGCGCTGCATGTCATGGGCAAACTCGCCATGGCCGATATCTTCCTCATCGCGCTCTATATCATCGTGGTCAAAGGCGTGGGCTTGGCGAGGGTCGAGGTGGCCTGGGGTCTTTATCTCTTTACCGCCTGCATCCTCGCCTCGCTGGCGATCAGCCTCGGTCAGCGCCACACGCCTCAAAATCACCCCGATATTCTCTAGAGCCTCGCACCAATCGCGCAGCGCTCACGCCACACTCCCCTAAACTTGACTCTGGATTGATTGAATTAATCCTTTGCCTTTCGAGCAATCGGCGTAAACTTGCTTATATTGGAAATGATCTTTCGAGGGGGGAAGTCATGACCGACTATTTTAGATCCGCAGCGCTGCTGACACAGTCCATTTTGCAACGCATTGCCTTTTTGACCCTTCTGCTCTGCGCGCTCACCCTGAGCGCTGCCACCATTGCCGCCAGCGTGGGCGCCCTGCCCTGGCTCGATTTCAGCGTGGGCTTTGGCGGCGTGATCTATCACAACGCAGGCCAATTCGCGCAGATCGGCCTCACGATTCTGGCGATTTTGCTCTGCGTCTACTTGCCGACCAACGCCCGCATCATGGCGCTCGAAACCTCGCACCGGCGCTTTAACATCGGGATGCAGGACGTGGCCCGCGCCTATCACGCAGCCCATGCGGCGGATCGTGCCGGGCTCTTTCGCCTTTCGTCGGAATTTGACTCGGTGCGCGAACGTCTCGCCTACCTGCGCGACCATCCCGATCTCGGCACGCTAGAGCCGGACCTCTTAGAGGTGGCGGCGCAAATGTCCCATATCAGCCGCGAATTGGCGCAGGTCTATTCCGACGACCGTATCGCCCGCGCCCGCAACTTCCTCACGCAGCGCCAGCAAGAGGTCGAGGCCTTCAATGCCCGGTTGGATCAGGCCAAGCAAATCACCCGCGAACTCAAACACTGGTCCCACGAGGTCGAGCTAGAGGAAAGCGTCGCTGCGAGCCAGTTGCAACGTCTGCGCGACGACCTGCGCGACATGCTGCCGGAACTGGGGCTCGAAGACATGCTGCGCCACGACGGCACCGTGATTGACATCACCCAAAAGGCGGCGGAATAACCGCACCAGAGGTTTCGCATTTGACCGCGCCCGCCGCTTGGGGCATCAGGCGCATATGGCAAAACCCGGCACCTTCACCTGCACGGCCTGCGGCGCGGTTCACAACCGCTGGTCGGGGCGTTGTGACGCCTGCGGCGAATGGAACAGCATCATCGAGGAAGCGCCGCTCTCGACCGGCCCCAAGAGCAAGACACTGGGCGGCAAACGCGGCACACCCCTCACCCTCACGGACCTCTCGACCGAAGAGGCCCCGCCGCCCCGCACCCTCTCAGGCATCGGCGAGCTTGACCGCGTTCTGGGCGGCGGCCTTGTGCCTGCCAGCGCGGTTCTGGTGGGCGGCGATCCGGGTATCGGCAAATCCACACTGCTCTTGCAGGCCGCCGCCCAATTTGCGGGCGCTGGCCTCAAGACCTTCTACATCTCCGGCGAAGAGGCCAGCGCTCAGGTCCGCATGCGCGCGCAGCGCCTTGGCTTGGGCAATGCCCCCGTCAAACTCGCCGCTGCCACATCGCTGCGCGACATCCTGACCACGCTCGAATCCGAGAAACCCGATCTCGTGATCATCGACTCGATTCAGACCGTCTGGTCCGACACGGTCGAGGCTGCTCCCGGCAGCGTGTCTCAGGTCCGCGCTGCGGCGCATGAACTGACCAGTTTTGCCAAACGCTTTGGCACGTCCGTGATCCTCGTCGGCCATGTCACCAAGGACGGCCAGATCGCCGGCCCCCGCGTGGTCGAACACATGGTTGATTGCGTGCTCTATTTCGAGGGCGAGCGCGGGCATCAATTCCGCATCCTGCGGTCCGTCAAGAACCGTTTTGGCCCCGCCGATGAAATCGGCGTCTTCGAGATGACCGGTGCGGGGCTGGCCGAGGTTGCCAACCCCTCTGCCCTCTTTCTCTCGGGGCGCGGCGCGCCCACTCCCGGCTCGGTTGTCTTTTCGGGGATCGAGGGTACGCGGCCCTTGCTTGTCGAAATGCAGGCGCTCGTCGCGCCCACGCCCCATGCTCAACCGCGCCGCGCCGTTGTCGGCTGGGACGGCGCGCGTCTGGCGATGATTCTCGCAGTGCTCGAGGCGCGCTGCGGCATCCCCTTTGCCGGGCTTGATGTCTATCTCAACGTCGCGGGTGGCCTCAAGATCAGCGAACCCGCCGCCGATCTTGCGGTCGCCGCCGCCCTTCTAAGCGCACGCGAGGACAAAGCCCTGCCGGCAGATACGGTCGTTTTCGGCGAAATAAGCCTATCCGGGGCCCTGCGCCCGGTGGGGCAGACCGAAAACAGGTTGAAAGAAGCGCAAAAACTTGGTTTCACAGCCGCGATCACCCCGTCGGGTGGCAAGACGGCGGGCGACAGTGGCCTCAAACTCACCCATATGGGGGATTTGACCACATTCGTAGGTGACATATTCGGCGCAGGTTAGGCGTCTATCGGGACAGGAAGAGGCATATGGAAGGTTTTACCATCATCGACGGCGTCGTGGCGCTTTTCATCGTGCTCTCGGCGCTCTTGGCCTATTCGCGCGGATTCGTGCGCGAGTCTCTGGCCATCGCGGGCTGGGTCGTGGCGGGCCTCCTCGCCTTTATCTTCGCGCCGCAGGTGGAACCGCTGGTCAAGGAAATCCCGGTGGTTGGCGAATTCATCGCCGATAGCTGTGAATTGTCGATGATCGGTGCGTTCGCGGTGGTCTTTGCCGTGGGTCTCATCATCGCCTCGCTGATCACGCCGCTCTTTTCCTCGCTGGTGCAACGCTCGGTTCTGGGCGGTCTTGACCAAGGGCTTGGCTTTGTCTTTGGCGTAGCGCGCGGTGTGCTGCTCATCGCCATCGCTTATTTCGTCTATCAGACTGTGATCTCCTCACAATCCATCCAGATCATCGACGACAGCCGCTCGGCGCGGGTCTTTTCACAACTGACCGGCAAGATCGAGGATCGCAACCCCGACGAGGCGTTGGGCTGGATCACCCGGCAATACGAGGATCTGATCGGCAAATGCGAGGCTCCGCAGTAAACATGCTGCCGCAAAGCCCGGTTTTCGCCCTCATTCTGATGGCCGTGGCCGGGCTGGCCATCGCCATTCAGGCGCCGCTCAACGCGGCCCTTGGGCGCACCATCGAAAGCTCCGTTGCAGCGGCGGCTGTTTCCTTTGGCGTGGGCTTTGTGGCGCTGGTGCTCTTGGTGGCCCTCTCTGGCGACAGCGCCGCCTTTGGGCGCGCGGCCCTCGCCCCGCTCTGGCTTTTGCTGGGCGGCCTGCTTGGCGCTTTCTTTGTCTGGGCCTCGCTCTGGAGCGTGCCGGTTCTGGGCGTGCTCACCACCACGGCGGCGCTGATCCTTGGACAGATCGTCGGCGCAATGGTGCTCGACTACATCGGTGCCTTCGGCATCGCCGCGAGGGATCTGTCGCTGACCCGCGTGATGGCCGCGCTCTTGGTCGGGGCAGGTGTCATTCTCTCGCGCTTCTGATCTGGAACGGGCCGCATCGCGTCCCAACGTTATCTGTGATAGTTTCGTGACATGTCCGGCCTGAGGGCGTATGACACGCCCAAGCGATATCCACGGATTCGGAGCTGCCCGCTTTGCCCAAACAAATGCCCCCCGCTCACCCTTTCGATGATGACAAACTCAAGGAGGAATGCGGAATTTTCGGCGCAATCGGTCTGACCGATGCGGCAAATTTCGTGGCCCTCGGCCTGCACGCGCTGCAACATCGCGGCCAAGAGGCTGGCGGCATCGTCAGCCACGATCCTGAACTCGGCTTCAATTCAGAACGCAGGTTTGGGTATGTGCGCGATAATTTCACCAGCCAGTCGCTGATGGAACGGCTGCCCGGCCCGCTGGCCATCGGCCATGTCCGCTACTCCACGGCTGGTTCCAAAGGGGCGGCGATCCGCGATGTTCAGCCCTTTTTCGGTGAATTTTCCATGGGCGGTGCGGCAATTGCCCATAACGGCAACATCACCAACGCTATTGCGCTGCGCAAGGAACTGATCGAGCGCGGCTCGATCTTTCAGTCCAGCTCGGACACCGAATGCATCATTCACCTCATGGCCCGCTCGCTCCAACGCAATATCCCCGAACGGATGGAGGATGCGCTGCGTCGGGTCGAAGGCGCGTTTTCAATCGTCGCCATGACCCGCACCAAGTTGATTGGCGTGCGTGATCCCTTGGGCGTGCGGCCCTTGGTCTTGGGTCAATTGGGAGAGGGCTGGATTCTCAGCTCGGAAACCTGCGCGCTCGACATCATCGGCGCGCGCCATGTCCGTGAAATCGAACCGGGTGAAATGGTCGTCATCTCGGCCAAGGGTGGCGTCGAGAGCCATTTTCCCTTTCGCCGCCAGTCCTCGCGATTCTGCATCTTCGAACATGTCTATTTCTCGCGTCCTGATTCGATCATCGGGGGCCGCTCGGTCTATGAAACCCGCCATCAGATCGGTGTAGAGCTGGCCCGCGAGGCCCCTGTTGATGCCGATCTCGTCTGTCCCGTGCCCGACAGCGGCACGCCAGCCGCCATCGGCTTCAGCCACGAATCAGGCATTCCCTTTGCGATGGGAATCATCCGCAATCAATACATGGGCCGCACCTTTATCGAGCCCACCGAACAGATCCGTAACATGGGCGTGCGTCTCAAACTCAACGTCAACCGCGCCCTGATCGAGGGCAAGCGCGTGATCCTCGTGGATGACAGCGTCGTGCGCGGCACCACCTCGCGCAAGATCAAAGAGATGATCCTCGATGCTGGGGCCGCCGAGGTGCACTTTCGCATTGCCTCGCCGCCTACCGCGTGGCCCTGCTTTTACGGGGTGGATACACCGCAGCGGGAAAAACTGCTCGCCGCCACCATGTCCGAGGACGAGATGCGCGACCATTTGCAGGTCAACAGTCTCAAGTTCATCTCGCTCGACGGTCTCTATCGTGCCGTGGGCGAGGCAGGCGGGCGCAACACCAAATGCCCGCAATATTGCGACGCCTGTTTCTCCGGCGAATATCCCGTTGCACCGTCCGACATGATCGACAAGGGTTTCGAGCTGAAAGCCGCCGAATAAGAGCCCGCCGCTCAGCCGTCACTCAGGCGGCTGAGCGGGTCTTTGCGCGGCGTTGCTGCATTGCGGCAACTCTCCGCCGACACCAAACCCGCCCTCTTTCTCCCCCGTCAGCACCCGTCTAGACGCCCCTTTGAGCATTGCACAAAGAGGTACGCGTGACAGAGCACACAGAAACCCCCGCCGCCACATTGGATGCCGCCACCAATCGCGCGGCCCTGCCGGACGCACGTCTGACCCTGATTGGCACCCTGCATGGCCCGGACCACGCCCGCGCGCTTTTGCGTATCGGCCGCACGGTGCACACCGTTAAAATTGGCACCGACCTTGGCAGCGCTAAAGTCGCCGCCATCGGTGAGGGGGTCTTGATCCTCGCGCGCGACGGTGGGCGCAGCGAACGGCTCAGCCTTCCCGCCTCCTGATCCCCACGACGCACAGAAAAACGCCGCTCCCATGCAGGAGCGGCGTTCGTTGTTTCAACGCTTTGGAGCTGGTTCAGCCCTTGCGCGCGCGGACCAGGGCGGTTGCCCCGGTGACGATCATCGCCGCCAGAACGGCCTTGACCACATCCCCCAGCAGGAAGGGGGCCATCCAACCGGACCACAGCGCATCCGCGCTCTTGCCCAGCATCGCCGCAGGCCATGCCAGACCCGGCAGATAGAGCAGCGCCGAAATCCCCACGCCACAAATCGCCGTGGACACGACGCCCCGCGCGACGCCGCGCTCAACGGCCAAACCGGCAAGATAGGCCATGGCAACAAACCCAAACAGGAAACCGGCCGTCGGTCCCATCAGAGCCACGCCGTTCAACCCACCTGCAAAGACCGGCAGGCCCATCGCTCCCTCGGCCAGATAGGCCAGCAGCGTCAGCGCGCCGAGGCGTGATCCAAAGGTCAGACCGACCATCAGAATCGCCAAAGTCTGAAGCGTGAGCGGCACCGGATAGAACGGCACGCTGATCTGAGCTGCCACTGCAATCAGGAAAGAGCCGCCCAAAACCAGCCCCGCCTTGCGGAGCAATGTGTCGTGGCCGATCACGGCCTTGGTCAAAACTGTATCGCGCATTGGTCGCGTCCCTCTGTTATGTCTCTGAAATGACTTTTTCGCTGCATGTGCGAGAAAGTCAAGCGATTGCCCTTGAATTGCCGCGCAACTGGTGGGATTTCCCTACGCATGGAAACTCAGAACTCCCTCCCGATCGCTCTCGTGACCGGCGCGTCGCGCGGTCTGGGTGCCGCCATGGCCGAGGCCCTGGCCAAAACCCATCACGTCGTTGCCGTGGCCCGCACCACCGGCGCGCTCGAAGATCTCGATGACCGCATTCAGGCGGCGGGCGGTCAGGCGACACTGGCACCGATGGACGTTACGAATGTTGGAGCGATGGCGCAGCTATGCCGCTCGATCCATGACCGCTGGGGCGCGATTGCCACTTGGGTGCATGCGGCGGTGCATGCCGCCCCCCTGACCCCGGTGGCGCATCTGTCCGAGGGCGATTGGTCCAAATCCGTGGCCTGCAACGTGACCGCCACCGGGATTCTGATCCCCTTCATAGCGCCCCTCTTGGGCACCAGCGGGCAAGCGATCTTTTTCGACGATCCGCACGCCGGCGAGAAATTCTATGCGGCCTATGGCGCCACCAAAGCCGCGCAAATCGCCCTCGCCCGCTCTTGGCAGGCCGAGACCGCGCAGACCGGCCCGCGTGTGCACATCCTCACGCCCCATCCGATGCCCACCGCCACCCGCGCGCGCTTCCACCCCGGCGAAGACCGCGAGACCTTGGCCCTTCCCCGCGACGAGGCCGCGCGCCTGCTTGCAGAATTGATCTAAGCTGCGTCCCGTGCTTGCCGCGCGCGCCCTCGGCAGCTAGACAGAGACCAAGCCAGAAAAAGGGGCAGGCCGATGCGCATTCTGATCACCAATGACGACGGCATCAATGCCCCCGGCCTTGTCGTGCTCCACGACATCGCCACCGCCCTCGCCGGTGAGACTGGTGAAGTCTGGACCGTGGCCCCCGCCTTCGAGCAATCCGGCGTTGGTCACTGCATTTCCTACACCCGCCCGATGATGATCGCACAGATGGGCCCGCGCCGCTTTGCCGCCGAGGGCAGCCCCGCCGATTGCATCCTTGCGGGCCTGCATGACGTGATGAAGGACGCCCGCCCGGACCTCGTGCTCTCTGGCGTCAATCGCGGCAACAATGCCGCCGAAAACGCGGTCTATTCCGGCACCGTCGGGGCCGCGATGGAGGCGGCGCTTCAGGGCGTGCCCGCCGTGGCGCTCAGCCAGTATTACGGCCCCGGCAACCGCGATCTTGACGACACATTCGAGGCCGCGCGCGTGCACGGCCTGCCCACACTGCAACGCCTTCTGGACAAGGGTGTCTGGACCAAGGACGATTACGGTATTTTCTACAACATCAACTTCCCGCCCGTACCTGCCGCAGAGGTCAAGGGCCTGCGTGCCGCCCGTCAGGGCTTTCGCCGCGATATGGGCTATGGGGTGCAGCCGCATGTCTCGCCCTCGGGTCGTCGCTTTCTCTGGGTCACGGGCGCCCCCCAGCACGAACCCACCAGCCCCGGATCAGATGCCGATGTGAACCTTCAAGGGTATATCTCGGTCACTCCCATGCGTGCGGACCTGACCGCCCATGACGCGTTGGAGGCGCTCAGGGCGATCGAATGACCGACGAGGACGATCACCATATTGCCGAACGCAAGATGCAGTTTCTCTTTGCCCTGCGCTCCAAGGGCGTGACCGATGCGCGCGTGCTCACGGCAATGGAACAGATCGACCGTGGCCCTTTCATCCGTGGCTATTTCGCGGAACGCGCCTATGAGGATATGCCGTTGCCCATCGCCTGCGGCCAGACCATCAGCCAGCCCTCGGTGGTGGGGCTGATGACACAGGCGCTCAAGGTTTCCAGCCGCGACAAGGTGCTCGAGGTTGGCACCGGTTCTGGCTATCAGGCAGCGATCCTGAGCCAGTTGGCCCGCCGCGTTTATACCGTCGACCGTCACAAACGACTGGTCAGCGAAGCATCAGAGATCTTTCGCGCCCTCGATCTGACCAATATCACGGCCCTGACCGCCGATGGCAGCTTCGGTTTGCCCGATCAGGCGCCCTTTGACCGCATAATCGTGACCGCAGCCGCCGAAGACCCGCCCGGCCCCCTATTGGCCCAGCTTAAAATCGGGGGTATCATGGTCGTGCCCGTGGGCCAGTCCGATGCCGTGCAACGGCTGATCCGCGTGACCCGGCATGAGACCGGATTTGACTATGACGAATTGCGCCCGGTGCGCTTTGTTCCTCTGATCGAGGGACTGGGACGCGACGGCTGAGTAGAGCGCGAGACACAGTAACCAAGGCCCCGGCCAACAAGGGGCCACTCAAGAGGATGATCGAGATGCGCAAATTCCCACGCTCCGCACCGTTGCTGGCGACCATGGCCTTGGCCCTTGCCGCCTGCGACCAACCGCTGGATCTCGACGTGCGCGGGGCCTTCGGCAACGCGCCCAGCACCGCAGAGGCCGCGCGCAACGCGACGGCCCCGCGTCCGCAACCGGATGCGCGCGGCATCATCTCCTACCCCGGCTATCAAGTTGCGGTGGCCGAGCGCGGTGACACTCTGGCCAGCCTCGCCCGCCGCATCGGTGCCGACCCCGGCGAAGTGGCCCGCTTCAACGGCATGCAAACCGGCGACCCGCTCCGCACGGGTGAGATCATCGCCCTACCCGGTCGTGTGGCAGAGCCGCTGGGCGGCCCGATTCAGACCACTCCGGGCGTGGATATCGGCACTCTCGCCGATGGCGCGATCCGCCGTGCGGATTCCCAGACTATCACAACCTCGGAACTGCCGCCCGCAACGCCCGGCACCGCCGCCCCGGCACAGGTCGGCGCGGAGCCGGTCCGTCACAAGGTCGAGCGCGGAGAGACCGCCTTTTCCATCGCGCGACTCTACAATGTCTCGATCCGCAGCTTGGCCGATTGGAACGGGCTTGGGTCTGACTTCTCGGTCCGTGAAGGTCAGTTCCTGCTGATCCCCGTCGCCCTTCCGGGCGAGAAGACCGAACCGTTCAATGAGGCCGATGTCGTCACCGTCACGCGGCCGGGTGCTGGCTCGCCCACGCCGACGCCGCCGAGCGCCTCCAAACCCCTGCCAGACGAAAAGACCACGCCCAAGGCTGCGCCCGTTGAAACCATCGCCGCCCCGGATTTGGGTAAAACCGAAACCACGACCACCGCGGCGCGTATGTCCTTCCCGGTCAACGGCGACATCATCCGCGAGTATTCCAAGGGCCGCAATGACGGCATCGACATCTCCGCCACCCCTGGGGCACCCGTCGTGGCGGCCGATGCGGGCACAGTCGCTGCGATAACCGAGGACACGAATGGTGTACCGATCATCGTGGTGAAACACGCAGGCTCGCTCCTGACGGTCTATTCCAACGTCGATGCTCTGACCGTGAAAAAGGGCGATAGCGTCACCCGCGGTCAAAAACTCGCCGAGATCCGCCGCACCGGCACGCCTGCCCTGCATTTCGAGGTACGCGACGGGTTCGATAGTGTCGATCCGATGCGCTTCCTCGGGGCATCGTCCTGAGCGTTGCGATTACTTTGGCGGCGGGGCAGCGCAATGCGCCCCCGCCGCAGCCATCCCTGATCCAAGCGCCAGCATCGGCACAGCGCCATAGGGATTGAGCGGGTCTGACGCCCCAGCGTCAAAGGCAATGAACCCCGCCACAAGAACCAATACCGCCGTTGTTACATGCGCCCGGATCATTTGCGCGTCTCCAATCCCAGAGAGGGCCGCAGCCGGATGCCAACCCAAGACCCGGCAAAGGCCGCGACAAACCACACCCAGCCATGCGCGGACCCGGTGCCGATGCCGCTGAAGAACGCCCCGATATTGCAGCCGAACGCCAGTCTTGAGCTATAGCCCAGCACCAGCCCCGCGATGATCACCGCACCCCAGGCCCGCGCAGGCAGAAGGCCCACCGGCGAGGCCAGACCGGCACGCCACCATGCCATCAGCGCCGCCCCCGCAATCAACCCGAAATCGGTGAGCGAGGTCACATCCGTCAGCACACTTGCGGCCACCTGTGCCTGATTGCCCGGTGCCGACCAGAACGCCGATCCCGACAGATCGCCCCCCACAGCCACCACCACCTTGGCCACCCAGAGGCCCAGACCATAGACCACGCCCCAGGGCTGACCGGCGACAACCAGATGCACGATCGCCAATCCCGCCAGCGCCAGTATCGCGCCCCAATAGCGTGCAGGCAGACGATACGAGCCGGGCTTGCCCAACATGAGCGCCAGACCAGCCACCGCCGCCAATCCGATCAACGTGAGTGCCAACCCCTGCCCACCGCTGAGCACCACCACCGGCATACTGCCAAGATTGGTCCACCAGGTCAGGTGATAGGCACCCCCAAAACTGCCAATCGCAAAGAATGGCAGCGCCACGGCGCCTATCGCATTGCCGCTTCCGGCATTGACCAGCGTGCCGGATCCACAGCCCATCACGATCTGCATCGCTGCGCCGAAAACAAATGCACCGCCGATCATCGCCAGCCCGATAGGCGCATGCGCGCCCTTCAACTCTGCGCCATTCGCCGCCAAGAGCGGAAAGGCGACGCTGGCCACAATGGCAATGCAGATGAGCTGCGCCACAAGGCCCGAGGCGTCCCGCTCGAGGATCATCCGCCGCCACGGCCCGGTAAAGCCAAAGCGGAACCCCTCCAGCGTCAGGCCAAAGCCGAGACCGATCAGCAACAAGAGACCAAAGCGCGGCCCCGCCAGCAGGGCCACCGCCAGAACCACCGCCCCCACAGCCACCAGCATCCCGGCACGCGACAGGGTGCCGGGGCTCGATGGGATCCCCGGAGCGGACGCAGAGGCGGTTTGGCTCATGTTCGGAACTCCTGTCAGTATTTGCCGGTGATCTTGTTCAGCAGATTCTGGAACAGTCCAGGCACATTGGCCATTTCATAGCCAGAGTTCGACCAACCGACCATAGACTCCGGATACATCCGCACGCCTTCGATACCTGCCACTTCGCTCAGCGCGAACCAGTTGGTCGCGGCCCA
Source organism: Roseovarius sp. BRH_c41 (assembly GCF_000961715.1). NCBI lineage: Bacteria > Pseudomonadati > Pseudomonadota > Alphaproteobacteria > Rhodobacterales > Roseobacteraceae > Roseovarius > Roseovarius sp. BRH_c41. The sequence continues at coordinate 83,424 of NZ_LADY01000053.1, forward strand.
ATGCCCGGTGTTGCAAAAGGACACCAGCCGGTCACCCGCCTCAAACCCGTTCTGTGCGGCCAATTCCCGGATCAGGTCCGGCTTGATCAACGCGGGCTCATCCTGACCGAACCAACGATCATGGGTGAAATACCGCGACTGCGGCAGCGTGCCGGGCTTGGCCGCTGCCGCATGTTTGGTTTCGCCCTTCCAAAAGGCTTCGGGCCGTGCGTCGATCAACTCGGCACTGTCCTTGCCATCCACAATGGCTTTCACATCCTCGCGGGTCGCCGTCCAGGTCGGGTCATATGTGACCGTGATCGTGCTCGGTGTGATCGTCTTGGCTGCACCCTTTTCAACCGGCTTGCCCGCCTGTTGCCAGGCGTTCATCCCCCCGTTGAGGATTGCCAAATCCTGAATGCCGCTTGATTTCAACGTCCAATAGACCCGCGCCGCAGCCCCGAAATCGGTCTGATCGCTGCCTTGATGCACCACGACAATCTGGCTGCCCTCGGTCACGCCAAGATTGCGCAAGACGTCTGTCATGGCCGCCTCGGCGACCAACTCGCCGGGGTTTTCCGCCGGTCCCCGAAAGAGACCGTATGGCGCCGGAAGCGCTCCGGGAATGTGGCCCACCTCGTAATCCGCGCCTGTGCGGATATCCAGCACGATCACCTCTTGCGTGGCCTGCGCTTGTGCCACGGCGTCGGGGTCCGTGAGCGGCCCCAACTGTGCAACGGCGGTCAAAGGTGCGACCGCAAGTGCCGCCGCCAACCCCAATTTCCTGAACATGTCAAACATGATGTATCCCCTTGCTGTCCTGTCGCAGAACCTAGGCTTGTGCCAGAGTAACGACAAGCATCAGACCGGGCTTTCACTTAATCTTGAGCAAATAAGGAGCTTGGCCCGGACAGCCTGTCAAGCAGCGCTCAACATCCCGGCCCGGTCACACAATCCGAACAATATTCCAAACACAGCTTGCCGGTCAGAACATTCTACCCAAATGCCTGCGCATCCTCCTCCTCATCGCCGCGTCCCGTTCCCTTTACCCCGGTCACGATCCCAAGGGATTTCAGCTTGCGGTGCAGGGCGCTGCGCTCCATGCCCACGAATTCCGCCGTCCGGCTGATATTGCCGCCAAAGCGGTTGATCTGGGTCAGCAGATACTCGCGCTCAAACGCCTCGCGCGCTTCGCGCAGCGCCATTGTGGCAACGGCCCCCGACAGCACCACCCGGCCCTCTTCCACCGCCCCGGCGCTCTCGCTTGGCAACTCGCGCGCCACAATCGGCCCCGTGCCTTCGCCCAGAATCAGAACCCGCTCGATCACATTGCGCAACTGCCGCACATTGCCCGGCCAGCGCATCGTCTGCAGCAGCGCCGCCGCCTCCTCGCTCAGCACGCGCAGCGTCAACCCTTGGGTCTTGTGGAACATCGCGATGAAATGCTCGGCCAGCGCCGGAACATCCTCACGCCGGTCCTCCAGACTCGGCACCGCAATCGGCACCACATTCAGCCGGTGATAGAGCTCGCGCCGAAACCGCTCTGCGGCAATCTCCGCCTCCAGATCCCGGCTGGTCGAAGAAATCACCCGCAAATCGACCTGTACCTTGTCACTGCCGCCCACTCGCAAAAAGGTCTGATCCACCAGCACCCGCAGGATCTTGGACTGCGTGCCCATCGGCATATCGGCGACCTCGTCAAAATAGATCACCCCGCCGTTGGCCTCTTCCAACAGCCCCGGAACCACGCCGCCCTCTTCATTCTCGCGGCCAAAGAGCACCTCTTCCATCCGATCCGAGGCAATCGAGGCGCAGCCAACCGTGACAAACGGGGCCGAGGCGCGCGCCGAGTTGGCATGGATGTAGCGCGCCGCCAGTTCCTTGCCCGAACCGGCGGGGCCTGACAGCATCACCCGCCCATTGGATTTCGTGACCTTGTCCAACTGCCCCATCAGCGTGCGAAACGCAGGGGCCTCGCCCAGCATCTCGGACGGTGCGGTTTCCCGCCGCTTCAAGGCCTGATTCTCCCGCCGCAACCGGCTGGTTTCCATGCCGCGCCGGATCACCACCATCAACTGGTCGATGTTGAACGGCTTTTCGATGAAATCATAGGCCCCCTGCTTGATCGCCGCGACCGCGATTTCGATATTGCCATGGCCAGAGATGATCACCACCGGCACATCGGGATAATCACGCTTGACCGCCTTGAGAATGTCGATCCCGTCCATATGGCTGTCCTTCAGCCAGATATCGAGGATCAGCAAACCGGGTTGCTCCGCCGCAATCGCCGCCATTGCCTCGTCGGAATTGCCCGCCCGACGGGTGCTATAGCCCTCGTCCTCCAGAATATCCGAAATCAGCTCCCGGATATCGCGTTCGTCATCGACAATCAGAATATCACTCATCGGTCCCTCAAACAGCCAGATTGGCCTCTACAAGCTCTTCCGCCACCAGCGGAAGCCGCACCACGGCCATCGCCCCGGCATGTGCCCCCGCTTCAAACGGCTCTGCATCCTCAAGCACAAGCGTCCCGCCATGCTCTTCGATGATTTTCTTCACGATGGGCAGGCCCAGCCCGGTGCCTTTATCCCGCGTCGTCACATAAGGCTCAAAGAGCCGCGCGCGATCCAGCGGCAATCCGATCCCATTGTCCGAAATGCGGATCACGGCGTTGCCATCCTCAACCCTGCTCTCGATGCGGATCATTGGCCGATGTCCCGCAGGCGCACCCTTTTCTTGCAGGCTTTCAATCGCCTCGCCGGCATTCTTCACCAGATTGGTCAGCGCCTGCCCGATCATCGACGCGTCAATATCGGCCCGCAATGGCCCGGTCTCCAGCGCCACGTCAAAGCGCACCTCCGGTTGCCCGCTCTCTTGCAAGAGAACCACCTCACGCAAGACCTGCGTCAGGCTTTCCTGCTGTGTCACAGGCTCCGGCATGCGCGCGAACTTCGAAAACTCATCCACAATCCGGCGCAGATCATTGGTCTGCCGTACCACCACATCCGTCAATTGCTCAAGACTCGCGGCCTCGTCCGGCGGCAACTGTTTGGCGAACTTGCGCTTGATCCGCTCGGCACTCAATTGAATGGGCGTCAGCGGGTTCTTGATTTCATGCGCAATCCGCCGCGCCACATCTCCCCAGGCGGCCATACGCTGCGCCGCCACCAGATCGGTCACATCGTCGAACGCCACCACATAGCCCTCGCGACGGCCCTCTTCGCTGATCCGCGTTGACATGCGCACCAGCAGGTTCTCCTGCCGGTCGCCGCGCGCGACTTTGATCTCTTCCTGCACAAATCCGCCGGGCACCGTGCGCAACCGATCAAACAGCGCCGCAAATTCCGGCACCGCTGCACTCAGGGCCACGGATTGCTGATCCTCCCCCCAATCGAGCAGCCGTTCGGCGGCGCGGTTCACAAAGGTAACGCGGCCCTGCGCATCCAGCCCGACAACCCCGGATGAAACCGACCCCAGCACAGAGTCAAACAGCCGCCTCCGCCGCTCGATCTGCTGCGTGTTGGTCAAGAGCGCCTCACGCTGCCCCTTCAACTGCCGTGTCATCTGGTTGAAGTAGGTGCTCAACTGCGCGATCTCATCGTCGCCCTCCTCCTCGCGCACCTGGGTGTCAAGATCCCCCTCGCCCACCCGTTGTGCCGCCGAGGTCAACCGGCCCACCGGCTGCGACAACCGTTCGGCAAACCACATCCCAAGCCAGATGGCGGCCAGGATCAGGATCACGGCAAACCCGAGATAAAGCAGCCCGAACTCAAACAGAACACGCCCCCGCTCGCTCTCGCGCTGCTTGTAAAAGGCCGCCGTTTCCTTGGTTTCATCCAACAGGTTCAGAATCGCGCCATCGACCGTCCGGCTCACATAGAGCAACCGGTCCGGCACGGCATCGAGCGGCATCAAGGCCCGAAACTCGTCATTCTCCCAATCGCGGATCACCACCACGCCTTGCGCATAGGCCTCGTTGATCTGCGCCTCAGTCGGCTTTTCAAAGTCGAACAAATAGGATCGCTCGCCCCGTGCCCGAATTTCCCCTGTGCCATCTATCACAAAGGCCTCGCGCAGACCGCGCTGAATCTCGCGCTGCCCCGAGGACAGAACCTGACGGATATCGCCATCGGTCATAAAGACAGCGGCGCGTTTGGTGGCATTGATCACCCGCGCCAAAACCCGAATATCGGTTTCCAGATCGCGCCGATGTTCCTCTTCATAGGCTTGGGCTGCTGCGACAGAACTGTCCACCACCCGGCCAACGCGCTCCGAAAACCATGCTTCCAACCCCATGTTCACCGACAGGGTGGCAAACACCGCCACGGTGATGGTGGGCAAGAGCGCCATCAGCGCAAACACACCCGTCAGCCGCAGATGCAGCCGAGACCCCGCCGACCGACTGCGCCGCGCGGCCACCATGCGCGCCACGCGCTGCATGACCAATCCGGCCACCATCAAGACATAGACCATGTCGCACAACAGCACGAGCCGCAGCCCATCTGATGTGCTCCCCTGATCCAGCGGGCCCATCATCAGATAGGTCGCCATCGCCAGCACCGGACCCAAAAGCACAAGGCTCAGGGTCGCCCAGTTCTGCAACCGTTGCAGCCGTCGCAGGCGGTTGATCCCCTCCCACGACAGGCGCCTGCCTCTGATCCCGCGTGTCTGCGTTACCACGCACGTCCCCCATCACTCGTGGGGTCGCTTGTGCTTCCCCGCAACATATGGACCGTCGGGGCGCGCGTGCCCCATTTAGCAACAGTCCTGTTGCAGTTTTACATCAACTTGCGGCGGCGTGTCACGTTAATATCCAGATCGGTGATTTTCTTGCGCAAGGTATTGCGGTTGATACCCAGGAGGTCCGCACATTTCGCTTGGTTGCCAGCGGTCGCATCCAGCGCAATCTCGATCAACGGAAGCTCGATCTCGCGCAATATCCGCGTATAGAGCCCCGCAGGCGGCAGAGCATCGCCATGCAGATCAAAATACCGTCGCAGATGTCCCGCCACCGAGGCGGTCAGGCTCTCGCCGCGCCCTTCGCGCATCACCGGCTCAGACCGCGGCTGATTGCCCAGCACGGCCTCGACCTCGGCCCGGCTGATTTCCTCGGTCACCGCCGTCAGCCCGATTCGCCGCACGGCATTCTCCAACTGCCGCACATTCCCCGGCCAGCTATAGGCGCGCATCAACTCCGCCGCTTGCTCCGACAGATGCCGTGCGGGTTGCCCGTCGCGCTCATCGCGCCCGAGAAAATGCTCGGCCAAGAGCGGAATATCCTCGACCCGCGCCCGCAAGTTCGGCACGTCGATCACAGCCCCGCTCAGCCGGTAATAGAGATCCTCACGCAGCGTGCCCTCGTCCAGCGCCTGCCCCGGCGGCACCCGGCTCGTGGCCATGAAGCGCGGCACATGATCGCCCGGCGCATCCATCATCCGCACCACCCGGCCCTGTGCCTCGGGCGGCAGGTCTGTTACCTCGTCCAGAACGATCGTGCCCCCCTTGACCCGCGCCATCACCCGCGACGGACCATCCAATTCCCGCAAATCCGACGGTGTCACGGTCACAAAAGGCAAGGTCCGACGATCCGAGAAATCGTGGATCGCCTTGGCAATCAGGGATTTTCCCGTGCCCGACTCGCCACAGATCATCACCGGCAGATCGGTGTTCATGATCCGCGCAACCACCCGGTAGAGCGCCTGCATCGCTGGCGTCCGACCGATCAGCGGCAGTTCCTCGGGCCGCTCCACCTCGTGCTCGCGAATGGGCCTGCGCGCCCGCGCCTCCAGCGCCCGCGCCGTGCGCTTCATCAGATCAGGCAGATCAAACGGCTTGGGCAGATAATCATAGGCTTCTGCCTCCGCCGCCTTGATCGCCGTCATGATCGTATTCTGCGCCGAGATCACGATCACCGGCAGGCCGGGCCGGTCCTGTGCGATCTTGGGCAGCATCTCGAGCCCATTGCCATCGGGCATCATCACGTCCGAAATGACCACATCGCCCTTGCCCTCGCCAATCCACCGCATCAGCGTCGTCAGGCTCGACGTGGCATGCACCCGGCATCCCGCCCGTGTCAGCGCCTGCGTCAGAACCGTTCGGATCGTGCGGTCGTCATCGGCGACCAATACCGTGCCATCCATCGTCAAGCCTCCTTGGGTTCATCCGCTGCCCGTTGCAACGAGATGCGAAACACCGTGCGCCCGGGCACGGAATTGACCGAGATCCATCCGTCATGGTCCGAAATGATCTTGGCCGCGAGCGCCAATCCCAATCCGGTTCCGTTCTCTCGTCCCGAAACAAAGGGGTCAAACACCTGATCGGCAATCTCCGGTGGCAGGCCGGGACCATCGTCGATGATCTCGATCTGAAGGGGCAGCGCCTTACCCTCCCCCTCACCCCGCCGCACCCGCAGCGATTGCTCGTAATAGGTATGCAGCCGGATCGTTCCGGGCCGCCCGCGTGCCGCCTCGGCCGCATTCTTCAAGAGGTTCAGCACCACCTGCAACAACTGATCCCCATCACAGAGCGCCATCGGCAGCGACGGGTCATAATCCTCGACCAGCGCCATATGCGCGGCAAAGCCCAGCATCGCAGAGCGCCGCGCCCGGTCCAGCACATCATGCACATTGACCGGGCGCATGGAGGGTGCGCTGATATTGCCAAACTGCTCGACCCGCTCCAGCAGACTCACGATCCGGCGACTCTCGCTCACGATGAGATCGGTCAGTTCGAGATCCTCTGGTCCCAGCGTCATCGACAAGAGCTGCGCCGCCCCGGTGATCCCCGCAAGGGGGTTCTTGATCTCATGCGCCAGCATTTCCGCCATGCCGATCGCGGATTTCGCCGCCGCCTTGACGCTGCTGTTCTGCACCATGCGCCCAGCCAACTCGCGCGGGCTGATCAGCATGATCATATGCCCCGGACTGCCCGCCAAGGGTGCCACCTGCAAATTACACTGCATCGGCGCGCGCTCGCCGGTGCCCACATCCACATCATTGACAAAGAGCGGCGCGCCATTGACCCGCGCCCGTTCAAACGCCTCTTCCAGCGGCGCATTGACCGCCAGCTTGTCCCAGACCGGCTGTCCCGCAAGCGCCCGTGACGACGACATCATAAAGCCTTCCGCCGCCGGATTGATCCCGACGATCCGATCCTGATGATCGAGCAACAGGGCCGGGACCGGCAACGAGATCCAGAACGCGTCCTCGATGCTCATGCCGCCGCCCTCGAAGCGCAGTCTTCGCTTTGCGCAGCAGGCTCCGCTGCCATCGCCTCGGGCAAAAGGCCCAGAACGACGCTGGCCTGATCCGCCGTCAACACCGCGCGGCGCATCTCCGGTTCGCTGCCCGCCGCCTCCATATACCAGCCGAGGTGCTTGCGCGCGACGCGCAAACCCAAATCGCGGCCGTAAAAGCCCAACATCGCCTCGTAATGCCCGGCCACCAGATCCGCCAGCGCTGCACCGCGCGGCACCTCTGGGGCCGTCCCATGCCCCATCGCCGCCGCAACTTCCGCCAGTAGCCAAGGTCGCCCGCGCGCGCCCCGGCCAATCATCACACCCGCAGCATTCGATTGCGCCATGGCCCTGCGCGCCGTTGCAACTCCCACAATATCGCCGTTCGCGATGACCGGAATGTTAACGGCCTGCACAATATCTGAAATCATCGCCCAATCCGCCGCGCCGCGGTAGAACTGGCACCGCGTGCGCCCATGCACCGTGATCATCGCCACACCCGCCGCCTCTGCCCGCTTCGCCAGCTCCGCCGCATTCAAGCAGCCTTCATCCCATCCCAAACGGGTCTTGAGCGTCACCGGCACATCGACCGCCCCGACCACCGCCTCAATCAACCGCAGCGCGTGATCGATATCCCGCATCAGCGCCGACCCAGAGGCCCCTGCCCCAGCAGCGCTCACAACCTTCTTGGCCGGGCAACCCATATTGATGTCGATGATCCGCGCACCTTGATCCGCCACGACCCGCGCCGCTTCCGCCATCCAATGCGCGTCACAGCCCGCCAATTGTACCGACGTGTTCTCGATCCCGAACCCAAGCTCCGCCTTGCCGCGTGCCGAGGGTTTGGCCTGCACCATCTCCTGACTCGCGACCATTTCGCTCACCACCAGACCGGCTCCGAATCCCGCGACCACCGTCCGAAACGGCAGGTCCGTGATTCCCGCCATCGGGGCCAGAAACACCGGCGTTGCAATCTGCCTGTCCGCGATCCTCAGCATGCCCTGCCTAATCCTTGTGCAATTCCGAAGTTCTACCTGTGAACTCTGCCTCAAACAATGATTGGCGGCCTAAATAACAGCCACCCATCGTGTCGTCGCCTATTTTTTAGGCGTATGCTCAGCCATTGCGCTTGGCAAAAACCCGGCCTAATCAAGAGGCATGACAACCGCCGCCCTCATCGTCGCCGCAGGCCGGGGCACTCGCGCCGGCGGGGACAGCCCCAAACAGTGGCAGCCCCTTCTGGGCCGCCGCGTCATTGACTGGACCCTCGACGCCTTTCATGCGGCCCAAGGGATCGACCGCATTGTGGTCGTTCTTCATCCCGACGATCTGCATCATCTCGCTCCGGACCCACGGATTTTCATCACAACCGGGGGCGACACCCGCACGCAATCGGTCAGAAACGGGTTAGAGGCGCTGGCCTCAAATCCGCCCGACTATGTGCTGATCCACGACGTTGCGCGATGCTGTACAAAAGCCGCGTACATAACGTACATGGTGGACACATTGCGCCACTCGGAAACCCCCGGACTGGCCCCGGCCCTCGCCATCACCGATGCTCTCTGGACCGGCGCGGACGGATATGTGACCGGAACCCGCGACCGCACCGGCCTTTACCGGGCGCAAACACCGCAAGCCTTTGAATTCACCGCCATACTTGACGCGCATCGCACCTACGACGGGGATGCCGCAGACGACGTAGCCGTCGCGCGCGCCGCCGGACTCAAGGTTGCTATCGTCGCGGGCCATGAGGATAATCTCAAGATCACCCACCCGCACGACTTTGCACGTGCAGAGAAAATACTTGGAAATCAAATGGATATAAGAGTCGGTTCAGGATTCGACGTTCACCGCTTCGGCCCCGGCGACCATTGCATGCTCTGCGGTGTCCCGGTTCCGCATGACCGCGGGCTTCAAGGCCATTCTGACGCGGATGTGGGGCTTCATGCTCTCACAGACGCCATATATGGTGGTCTGGCGCAGGGCGATATCGGTCGTCACTTCCCACCAAGCGACCCCCAATGGAAGGGTGCAGAAAGTCACATCTTTCTACGCCATGCCGTTGCATTGGCTGATGAATGTGGATTTAAAATCAATAATATAGACGTCACTCTTGTCTGTGAGCACCCCAAGATCACCCCGCATGCCACCGCGATGCAGGCCACTCTCTCCGAGATCACCGGGGTCGCCAGTGACCGAATTTCCGTCAAGGCGACCACATCCGAACGTTTGGGCTTCACCGGTCGCGAAGAAGGCATCGCCGCCCAAGCCGTTGTAACATTGGTCAAGACATGCGCCTAACCCACTTGATTTGCACGTTTTTCTACATTGGCCATCTGCGTCCCGCACCGGGAACATGGGGATCACTGGCGGCCTTGCCTGTGGCACTCGCTCTACATCTTGTAGGCGGCCCACTGTTCGTTGCAGGAGGGGTCATTCTCGCCTTCTTGATAGGATGGTGGGCTACTGCGCTGGAAACAAAGGGAAAATTGAACCACGATCCATCGGAGATCGTTATTGACGAGGTTGCAGGTCAATGGTTGGCGTTCCTTCCGGTCTCCCTTGGCGCCTCCCATGCTGGGGCGGATCTCCTAAGCCTTTGGCCCGGCTTTCTTTTTTCCTTCCTCGCCTTCCGTTTCTTTGACATCACCAAACTTGGCCCCATCGGCTGGGCCGACCGTCGCAACGATGCCTTGGGCGTGATGCTTGACGACATCCTCGCCGGCCTCGCCGCCGCACTCTGCGTCATGCTCGCCGCAGGCTTTTATCATGGGGTCTTAGGGCTTTGATTGCACAGGATATTCTCGACCGAGCCCAACAGCGTGGCCTGATGATCACCACCGCCGAAAGCTGTACGGGTGGTATGGTCGCAGCGGCTTTGACTGAAATCCCCGGCTCATCCGCAGTGGTTGAACGTGGCTTTGTAACATATTCAAATATATCAAAAATAGAGATGCTGGATGTCTCGCAAACCACGCTAGAGGCCTATGGTGCCGTCTCCGAACAGGTCGCACGCGAAATGGCCGAAGGCGCCCTCTCCCATAGCGCGGCCCAACTGGCACTCTCGATTACCGGAATCGCAGGCCCCGGCGGTTCCGAGCAGAAGCCCGAAGGTCGCGTTTGCTTTGGTCTCGCGAGGACCGGGCGTCACACAGTCACGGAAACGCTCGATTTTGGCCCTTTAGGCCGCAAAACGGTCCGAGAAAGAGCGAGGGATCACGCCTTAAAGTTACTCTTAAGTTATTTATCTCAATAACTTGGACCTCAATCCTCATGTTTTGTCGTAGAGCGCGTCCGCCCGCTGCTCAAAGGCCCGCACGATCCGCTTCATCGCCTCATAGAAAAATAGATCAGCCGCGGACTGCAACAACCTGTTCTTGAACGCAAAATCAACGTCAAAACTGACCTCGCAACCGTCTTTCACGTCACGAAACTGCCAGTTCGAGCGCATATGTTGAAACGGCCCCTCCAGATACTCTGTTTCGATCCGCCGATCTTGCGGCCACAGCACGACTCGGCTACCAAATTTCTCCCGGAACACCTTGAAACTAATAACCAAATCCGCTTCCATAACTTCTGATCCATCATCTTGCGGCCGCACGCTGCGGATGCGCGCCGCAGCGGTCCAGGGCAGAAACTGAGGGTAGCTGGCCACATCTGCAACCAGGGCATACATCTGATCGGCCGAGTAGCTTAGAATACGTTTTTCTGAATGTGATGGCATTTGGGCCCCGGTTTCCGCGTGACAGTGGCGCGCTTTTTCCTAGACTAAGACCAGAAGTGCAAGAGGGTCGCATGCCACAGCAAGCCTATGTTATCGATAAACTGATTTCTGCCAAGAGCATAGCCGCCCGAATCGAGGCGCTTTCGCATGAGATCGAGGCAGAATTCGCGGGAACGCAGAAACTGGTGGTCGTGGGTCTGCTGCGCGGGTCTTTCATCTTCATCGCCGATCTGGTGCGAGAGCTGGATTTGCCGGTAGAGGTCGATTTCGTCGAAACATCCTCCTATGGAAATTCAATGGAAAGCAGTAGAGAGGTGCGTATTCTCAAAGACTTACGAGGTGACATTGAAGCACGTGATGTGCTGGTGGTCGAGGATATCGTCGATACGGGCCACACGCTCTTTCATGTGTTGCACCTCCTCCAGAGCCGAAGACCGCACAAACTCCGCACCATCGCGCTCTTGGACAAACCTTCTCGCCGCGAAGCGGATATTCACGCTGATTGGATCGGGTTTGAAATCCCAGATGAGTTTGTCGTCGGCTATGGCATTGATTACGCACAACGAAATAGAAACCTACCTTATATCGGCAAGGTCCGTTTCGTTGAGATTTGAGGTGATTTGATCTGGCGGACCCAAGAGGATTCGAACCTCTGGCCTCTGCCTTCGGAGGGCAGCGCTCTATCCAGCTGAGCTATGGGTCCACTTGCGCGGTGGTATAGCGGGGCATGATCTGCCCCGCAATCGCAAAATCAGCCAAATAGCTCATGCGCCAGTTCGAGCGCCTCGATCAACACGTCGACCTCGGCGCGTGTGTTGTACATGGCAAAAGAGGCCCGGCAGGTGGCTGTCACGCCAAGATGCTCCATCAGTGGCCCTGTACAATGCTGGCCGGCACGGACAGCCACCCCCTTCTTGTCGAGTATGGTCGATATATCATGGGCATGCGCAGCCCCTTGCATTGTGAAGGAGAAGATCGCGGCCTTGTCCGGCATGCTACCCTGGACGTTGATCCAGTTGAGCCCCGCAAGGCGCTCTTGAGCATATCGGCTCAGATCATCCTCGTGAGCGCTGATCGCATGCATCCCAACGCCCATCATATACTCAAGCGCCACGCCAAGCCCGATGGTCTGCACGATACCGGGCGTTCCCGCCTCGAACTTCATCGGTGGATCGTTATAGGTCACGCTGTCGCGCGTCACCTCGCGGATCATGTCACCGCCCCCCATGAAGGGACGCATTTCAGCCATACGATCCTTGTGCACATAGATCGCGCCAGAGCCCGACGGCCCATAGAGCTTGTGGCCCGTAATCGCATAGAAATCACAGCCCATCTCATCGAGGTTGACGGGCATGTGCACCGCTGCCTGAGAGCCATCGACGAGCACCGGCACGCCATGGGCATGCGCCGCATCGCAAATCGCCTTCACATCAACTTTGGTCCCCAACACATTGGAAAGATGTGTAATTGCAATCAGTTTTGTTCTTGGCGTGATGGCATCAATGACCTTTTGTGGATCAAGTCCCCCGCGCGCATCCACATCCACCCATTTGAGCACCACCCCCTGCCGTTCCCGCAGAAAATGCCAAGGCACGATATTGGCGTGATGTTCCATAATGCTGAGAATAATCTCGTCGCCGGGCTGCATCCGCGGCATGGCCCAACCATAGGCGACCATATTGATGCCCTCGGTGGTGCCAGAATTGAAAATGATCTGATCCTCATCCGCGACACCCAGAAACCGTGCGACGATACCACGAACCGCCTCGTATTTCTCGGTTGCGAGGTTGCTCAGATAGTGTAGCCCGCGATGCACATTGGCATATTCCATCGAATACGCCTTGGTGACGGCATCTATGACAACCTGCGGTTTTTGGGCAGATGCTCCATTGTCGAGATAAACCAATGGCTTGCCGTTCACTTCTCGTCCAAGGATTGGGAAGTCGGCACGAATTTTTTCAACATCGAGCATATCATGCTCCTCCCATTGCAGCCACGCCGATAAAGCTTAGCAGAATGGTCAATCCTACCGCCATCGCGGCGATGGAGAGTACAATCACACCAGCAGATTTCAGCATGTTATCATAGCGATGCGCGGTATCGACAAAGCCGATCAGAATGTAGATCCCCCAGATTGAAGACAGAAAGATCAACAGAACCGCAGCCGAAGGCACAGTCAAAACAAGAACGGCGACCGCCATTTGCAGGATCAGTCGCAGCACCTGCAACCAGCAGATCAAGACCAGCACATCCTCCATCCGCGCCTTGCCGCCAAGCGATCGACCCACCCAGAACAGAGCAAATACGGTGATGGCGAGCGCCCCAAACAAGAAAAGCGTAAAGAGCAGGGGGGAATGGAACGCAGGCGGCATGATCGTCACGGCGGTGGGATCCGTCGGAGGCGAGAGGCGCAACGATACGGAATAGACGATGGCATTCAGCACAGACATCAGCACCAAAGCCATCCACAAGATCTTTTGCGGGAGCCCGAAACCCATCAGCGCCCGCGCAGCGTCACGCGGGCGAAACAGGGTTTCTATCAAGAGCGCCTTGAATTGCGCCTGGGTCATGCCTTGCTCCATCCCGCCTCGATCATACCCGACATCCAAAACCACAAGAACACCAGCAACCACAAGAGACCAACAGCCTGCAATCCCGGTCCTGGCCCGACAAATCCTGCCACGAGCCCATGCAAAAGAATGAGAGGACTTGCCGCCAGAAACGCCCAGAAAAGCGCAACCCGCGCATCATAGGCCGAACCGCGACCGCCAAACAGCCGCGCAATGCCATGGCATATCAGCGCCAAAGCATAGAAAATGAGCGGCGCAAAGAAGATCCACGCCAGCAACGCACCCCCCAACATGGGGTTCAACTCCTGCCCTGTGAAATGTGCCTCGCGCGCCAGCCGCGGCCATTGTGCAACGAACACAACAACGCAGGCCGCGATCAAGATCACCAGCGCGCGATCCTCACGCGGTCCCATGGCGAGCAAGCGCCGCACCACCCGGCGTGGACCGCGATAGGTGGCGACGAGGTCTGTTGTGACCGGCATCAGCGGCGCCTGCGCTCCAGCCAGCCAGCCAGCTGACCGTTGATTTCCTCACGCAGGGTCTCGTCTTCGATTTCCTCAACAGCTTCAGCCAAGAACGACAATGTCAGCAGGTCCGTCGCCAATGACTTTGGAATCCCCCTCGCACGCAGATAATAGAGCGCGTCCTCGTCAATTGCGCCCGAGGTCGAGCCATGCGAACAGGCCACATCGTCAGCATAGATTTCCAGCTCTGGTTTAGCTAGAAACTGACTGTCCTCATCCAGCAAAAGCGCCTGGCTGATCTGATATCCATCGGTTTTCTGCGCGCCCGGTTTGACCAGAATCTTACCCTGAAATACGCCGGTCGCGCCCTTGCGCAAGACTTTCTTGAACACCTGACGGCTCTCACACCGCAGCGCATCATGGGTGACGAACACCGTGTCATCCTGATGAAAATCACCATCCCCCATAGCAGCGCCCGCCACATGGGCCACAGCGTCATCGCCGGTCAGTTCGATCACGCATTCATTGCGTGTCATCTTTCCATTGGCTGTCATGGTAAAGGATTTGAACGTGCTCTGCGCCGCCAGCCGGGCAAAAAGATGCGTGACCGCGCGCCGCTCGTGATCTCGGCCTTGGGTGCAAATGTGGTGAAATGTCGCCTCATCCGCGATCTCGACTTCCATGACCTTGTTGAGCCGCGCCGCCGCCGGACCACTCTCAAGAATGGTCAGCTCAGCTCCGGTCTCCAGCTTGATCACATGGTGCAATACCGCGTCTGAAGTCTTTGATTTATGGATATAAATCAGATTTATAGCCTTGCTCGGACGACCCGTTACATGGATCAGCATCCCATCACTTGCAAAGGCCGTGTTGAATGCCGCGAGGGAACGGGGAACGGGGCTCTGTCCGCGCTCTTCCAGAACGCCATAGAGGTCGCGCGCCCAATGGATATCGGTTTTTGCAGCCTCACTTAGTCGCTCGATCCGCACGCCGTCGAGTGCCAGATCATCACTTGCCTTGGGATCGAACACCCCATCCACAAACACCAGTTTCAGGCGATTGACCGCGTCAAAACCCTCTGGTTCCTCGGCCCCTTGTAACAAGGCGGCTTCCGGCGCATTGGCTTGCACCAGTGTGTCGGGTCGGGTGAATTTCCAATATTCGTCACGGCGGTCCGGCAATCCCAATGTTCTCAACCGCCGCAAAGCGGCCTCACGGGCTGTTGTGATCCACTTGCCCCCCTCCGGCAGGGTCAACGCACTCAATCGCGCCTCAACCACGTCCTGCTTTGCTTGCGGCGCAGCCATTACACGCCCTCCGACAGAATGTCGGCGTACCCGTTCTGCTCTACCTCAAGGGCGAGGTCCGGGCCACCTGTCTTGATGATCCGGCCATCAGACATGATGTGAACTACGTCCGGTTTGATGTGGTCAAGCAGACGCTGGTAGTGCGTAATGACAAGGAAACCGCGTCCGGCATCCCGCAGAGCGTTCACCCCGTCCGCCACCAGCTTCATCGCATCCACATCCAAGCCCGAGTCAGTCTCGTCCAAGATGCACATCTTGGGCTCCAGCATGGCCATCTGGAGAATTTCATTTCGCTTTTTCTCACCACCGGAAAAGCCTACATTGACGGGGCGTTTCAGCATCTCGGCGTCGATCTGCAGGGTTTTGGCCTTTTCCCGCACAAGTTTGAGGAAATCTGCTGCACTCATCTCGTCCTCGCCACGCGCCTTGCGCTGCGCATTCACGGCGGTGCGCAAGAAGGTCATGTTGCCCACGCCGGGGATTTCCACCGGATACTGGAATGCGAGAAACAACCCTGCCGCCGCGCGCTCTTCTGGCTCCATATCAAGCAAGTCAACGCCAGAGAGCGTGGCGCTGCCTTGGGTCACCTTGTAACCATCGCGCCCCGAGAGAACATAGGATAATGTGGATTTGCCAGAGCCGTTCGGCCCCATGATCGCATGCACCTTGCCAGCCTCGACGGTCAGGTTCACACCCTTGAGGATGGTCTTGTCCTCTTCTTCAAGATCGACGTGCAGGTTTTTGATTTCCAACATTTTTATCATCCTTCTCTATGTCGTGGCGGCATCAGGGCCGTGTCATCATCTCTATAATTGTCAACAAGATCTCGGGCTTGAGGACCATCGGCTCTACCTCGAATTCGGCCATTCGACCGATAATCCGTCGAGGGGCGCCAATCAGATCCTCAACCCGGTGATAGTGCTTGCGCGGCGTGTAATCGTCGAACAGGACCGTGATCGGTCTCGTGGTGCTTAGTGCTGCTGCCAAAGCGCAGCCAGTGCGAAAACGACCATCAACCAAGACCACATCAGGCTGAACAAACTCTGGCAGGCCCCAGACCTTGAGGGGGTAGCGCGCATAGCGCCGCCAGCCGCTCGCATTCCGAGGGAATCCCCATTCCTTGGTTGGACCGATGTCCGACCAGAGAACGTCGACGTTCGTGTCCTTTGCGGGTGGATTCTGTGCGAACCACCCGCGCATCATCTTCGCCCACTCTTCGTCGCTCTCGACCGAGAAGACTCGCTTTCCTGGCATTTCGGCGGCGACAACGGTCGATCCACCGGAGCCATATTCGAGAATGACGTCTGCCCGCGCATAGACCTCGCGCAGATGCGCAGCCTCGGCGTCGGGCAGGGTAAGAACCGGCCTGTCTATGGTGTCTGCCTCAGCCATATCAGTCCAGCACGACCGCCGTGCCACTGGCCGACACCATCAGCATCGAGTCGCCCACCACCTCATAATCGAGATCGACGCCAACCACCGCATCGGCCCCAAGCCCTGCCGCGCGCTCTTCCAACTCGCTCAACGCCGCGTCACGCGCCTCGCGCAGCTTGCTCTCATAAGAGTCAGACCGACCGCCGACCACATCGGTGATCTGAGCAAAAAAATCGCGCACGATATTGGCACCCATGATCGCCTCTCCTACGACGATGCCGCGGTAGTCCACGATCTTGCGGCCCTCGATGGTGTTGGTGGTGGTGATGATCATGGCGAAAAGTCCTTTACGCGAGCGTCAACCCACGCTTCCTTCCAGCGAAATCGCCACCAACTGCTGCGCCTCCATGGCAAACTCCATCGGCAGCGCCTGCAACACGTCCTTGCAGAACCCGTTGACCACGAGCGCCACCGCCTCTTCCTCGTCCATGCCACGCGCACGGCAATAGAACATCTGGTCGTCGTCCACCTTCGAGGTCGTCGCCTCATGCTCGACGCGGCTCGAGTTGTTCTTGACCTCGATATAGGGCACCGTATGCGCCCCGCATTGATCGCCGATGAGCAGGCTGTCGCACTGCGTATAGTTGCGGCTGTTCTTGGCCTTGGGGTGCATGCTGACCAGCCCGCGATAAGTGTTCTGCGCATGGCCTGCGCTGATCCCTTTGGACACGATGCGCGAGCGGGTGTTCTTGCCCAGATGGATCATCTTGGTGCCGGTATCGGCCTGCTGATAGTTGTTTGCGATGGCGATGGAATAGAATTCGCCCTGGCTGTCATCGCCGCGCAGGATGCAGGACGGGTATTTCCATGTGACAGCGCTGCCGGTTTCCACCTGCGTCCACATCACCTTGGCCCGGTCGCCCCGGCAATCGGCACGCTTGGTTACAAAGTTGTAGATCCCGCCCTTGCCGTTCTCGTCGCCCGGATACCAGTTTTGCACCGTGGAGTATTTCACCTCGGCGTCTTCCTCGATGATGATCTCGACCACGGCGGCATGAAGCTGGGCCACGTCACGCTTGGGCGCGGTGCAGCCTTCGAGGTAGCTCACATAAGAGCCCTTGTCGGCGATGATCAGCGTCCGCTCGAACTGGCCTGTGTTTTCGGCATTGATACGGAAATAGGTGCTTAGCTCCATCGGGCAGCGCACGCCGGGTGGCACATAGACAAACGAACCGTCTGAAAAGACCGCCGAATTCAGCGTCGCGTAGAAATTATCACTGACCGGCACGACGGATCCGAGGTATTTCTTGACCAACTCGGGGTGCTCGCGGATCGCCTCGGAGATCGAGCAGAAGATCACCCCGGCGCGGCGCAGCTCCGCCTGAAAGGTCGTGCCAACAGACACAGAGTCGAACACCGCATCCACCGCCACTTTGCGGCCCTCGGCGGGCGCATCCTCAGCACCTTCAACTCCGGCAAGAATCATCTGCTCTTTCAGGGGAATACCCAGCTTTTCATAGGTGGCCAGCAACTTGGGATCGACCTCGTCGAGCGACTTGGGCTTTACCTCCATCGACTTGGGGCGCGCATAGTAATACTGCGCCTGAAAGTCGATCTTGGGATAATCCACCATGGCCCATTCCGGCTCGGTCTTGGTCAGCCAGCGACGATAGGCTTCTAGCCGCCACTCGGTCATCCATTCGGGCTCTTCATTCTTGGACGAGATCAGCCGAACAATGTCTTCGTTCAACCCAAGCGGCGCGTATTCCATCTCGATATCGGTGTTCCAGCCATGCTTGTAGGCTTCGCCAACTTGGCGCACCGCATCGACGGTTTCACGATCAACACCGTCCTTGACCTGAACGTCATCCAAAGCAGCCATTCCCATCTCCTTCCGTATCAGGCCAATCGGCCCCGATGCTTTTGCAGTCGCTTCAGCCAAGCTTCGGCAAAGCGCAGTATATCGTCTTCTGTCGTCTGCGGCCCCAACGACACGCGGATCGCGCAGCCCGCCAAGACCTCGTCAAACCCCATCGCGCGCAGCACCCGGCTGGATTTGACCTTGCCACTGGAACATGCACTCCCGGCAGAGATCGCAAATCCGGCTAGATCCATCGCCATGACCTGTGTCTCGCCTTTCCAACCCGGAGTGACAAAGCAACTGGTATTCGGCAAACGTGCGGCAGCTTTCCCGACAAAAATAGTCTCATTTGAAAACTCTGCAATGGTATTTTCTAGAATGTTTCTAAGTTTTTCAATCCGGGCCCATTGACCGTCTTCAAGATCAAGCCCGCAAGCCTCTGCCGCAGCGCCAAATCCGGCGATACCGATTACATTCTCAGTACCGGCTCTGCGGCCCATTTCCTGACCTCCGCCGCGGATCTGCGCAGCCAGATCCGTGCCACGCCGGATGATCAACGCGCCTACCCCTTTTGGCCCCCCGAGCTTATGAGCGGAGACAAGCGCCATTTCTGCGCCGGACCAGTTAAAGGCCAGGGGCAATCTCCCAAAGGCTTGGGTCATGTCGCTGACCGCTAATCCCTCAGGCAGGGATTGGACCACGCCGGTCTCAGAATTGGCCAATTGCAACACCGATTGCGCGGGATCAAGGACGGTGACGCGCCCGTCAGCATCCACCGGCAAATCCGGAGTGATCCACGCGCCAACCGCATCATGCTCGACCAAACTTCCGTGCAGGGTGCGCCCGGCACAGGCAAGAGCCGCGGCTTCTGTTGCTCCGGACGTAAAGATCACATCCGCCCCATCGGCCCCAAAGGCTGTCGCGACCTGCGCACGCGCACGCTCCACCAGCCCTTTGGCGGCACGTCCTTCAGCATGCACACTTGAGGGGTTGCCGAGGAGTTCCATGGCATCAATCATGGCCTCTCGCGCCTCGGGACGCAGCGGAGCCGTTGCATTGTAATCGAGATAGACCCTGTGCATGATCGCCCATTCTTGTTGGTGAAATACGCTGGGTCTGTGACGGCAATGCCGTCACAGGTTTGAAATCAATCCTCATCCACCACAGCAAAGAGGTGCGGCACGGCGGGACAAGGGGCCAGCGAATTGCCCGCCACATCGCTCAGACGAGTCTGGTGTAGAAACACATAGACATGTGCGCTCAGGCCTTCCCACAACCGATTGGCCATGGATTGCGCCCGCGATCCGCTCGCCCCACCAGAGGCCCCTGCCCCCTTGTGCAGCGCATCAATCGTCTCATCCACCGCCGCGAGAATATCCGAGACCCGGATTTCCGACGCAGGCCGCATCAACCGATATCCGCCGCCCGGACCCCGGACCGAGGTCACAAGTTCAGCGCGCCGAAGTTTGACAAAAAGCTGCTCTAGATAAGGCAGCGATATATCCTGCCGTCGCGAAACATCCCCTAGAGTTACGACCGCCCCAGCCGGTTGCAAGGCGATATCGACCAGTGCAACCATGGCATAACGCCCCTTTGTGCTCAGTTTCATTGATCTTCCCCTACGCGAACTGATTGACCTTGCGCCGCGCAAGGCTTATCTCGCTCTGAGCCATCCTGGCCCGGATCACAATTTAGAACAGTTCTAAGGTGCCCGAGCGAAGTCGTCAAGATTATCGCACTCACCCATGAAGAGGACACAGGGAACCCATGCCCGAGGTTATCTTTCCCGGCCCCGAGGGTCGGCTCGAAGGCCGCTACCACCCGCAAAAGGAAAAAGACGCGCCCATTGCGATTGTGCTGCATCCGCATCCACAATTCGGTGGCACGATGAACAACAAGGTTGTCTATAACCTGCATTACGCCTTTTACAACATGGGCTTTACCGTGTTGCGATTCAATTTCCGCGGCGTAGGCCGCAGTCAGGGCGAATATGATCAAGGTGTTGGTGAGCTGAGCGATGCCGCTTCGGCGCTCGATTACCTGCAATCAATGAACAACAATTCAAAACATTGTTGGGTCGCGGGCTTTTCCTTTGGCGCATGGATCGGGATGCAACTCTTGATGCGGCGGCCGGAAATCACTGGCTTCATTTCGGTCAGCCCGCCCGCCAACATGTATGATTTCAGCTTTCTTGCCCCCTGCCCGGCCTCCGGGCTGATTATCAATGGCAGCAACGATAGGGTTGCTCCGCCTGCGGACACCAAGACGCTGGTGAACAAGCTGCATGAGCAGCATGGCATCACCATCACCCATCAAGAGGTCGACGGCGCGGATCACTTCTTCAAGGAACCGCATATGGACACGATGATCGGGTCGGTGAGCACCTATGTCAAACGGCGTCTGACCGAGAACACGCGCTGAGGATTGTCCCATGGGAGTGACCGAGGATCTGGCGGATGAACTGGCACGCGATGTGATCAAGGCGATCGAGGCCACGGGCGATGAGACCATCATCACCGACATTCAAAACATCCTCGGGGCCACCTCGCAAACGGCCGAAGAGGCTTTTTTGACCGCTGTTCGCGTACGCCGCGCCAATATCAAGGCGCGGGCACTGCTTTTGGACAAGCTTAAACGCTTCAAGGCCGCCCAGGAGGCCGCCGCCGACAAAGGCGACGGCTGACTCCTCAGGCGCGCAGGCGCGTGCCCTCAGGATCAAACGGAGCCGCATCCAGAATGCGCGCGCGGTGCGGTCGACCCAAGACCATGACGTCGACCTCATCACCAGGCCTTGCGCCCCCTTTGACATAGCCAAGCGCGAGACTCATGCCGACGGAATAGCCGTAGGCACCCGAAGACACACGGCCCACACCGACGCCATCCTTGAAAATCGGCTCTCCGCCCGTGGCATCCGCGTTCGACGCTGTGACATCCGCCTCACTCAGATGCAGGATCACCAGTCGCTCGCGCGGCTCCTGCGTGATCACCTCCTGCAGCGCGGCCTTGTTCAGGAACGCTTTGTCCATCTTGCAAAGACCATCCAGCCCAGCTTCTTGCGGCCAGTACTCTGGGCTGTATTCGCGACTCCAGGACCCATAACCCTTCTCAATGCGCAGGCTCATCAGCGCCCGACTGCCCACTGGCCCCGCGCCTATCTCACGCCCTGCTTCCAGCAGCGCCGCATAGAGCCGCGCCTGATCCTCAGCCGCGCAATGCAATTCCCAGCCTAGATCACCGGTGAAACTCACACGAATGGCTACGCACGCGACCCCGCCCAGCTCGATCCGGCGGCTTGCCATGAACGGGAAATCCGCCGTCGCCAGCGAGGCATTCGTCAACCGTTGCAACATCTCGCGCGATTGAGGCCCCGCCACGTTAAAACCACAGACTATGTCGGTCAGGCTCTCAAACGTGGTCCCCTCGGGCAACGGCACCGCATCAAAGAACCGCTTGTGATAGCGTTCCGCCATGCCTGAGGAAATGACCCAGAATTCATCCTCCGCAAGCCGCGTCACCGTCGCATCCCCCGCGATTCCACCCCGCACGCCAATCAGCGGCGTCAGGCATGACCGCCCGACCGCCTTGGGCATCCGGTTTGCAAAGACAGCGTTCAGCCAATCCTCCGCCCCCGGCCCTTTGACCCGGTACTTGGCGAAATTAGAAATGTCGATAATCCCTGCCCGCTCGCGCAGCATCTTGCATTCCGACCCCACCGGTGCCCACCAATTCTGCCGGGTAAAGCCGTTGGTATCCACGGTGCCGCGCGCATCCGAGAACCACAGCGGATGTTCCCAACCATAGTTGAGACCAAAGACCGCGCCCATGTCCTTTTGCATCTCATAAGCAGGCCGCGTGCGCAGCGGACGCCCGGCGCTGCGCTCTTCATTGGGGAAATGAATCGAGAAACGATGCGCATATTGGTCCCGCACCTTGGCCTTGACGAAATCGCGGTTGTTGGCCCAGAGGCCAAAGCGCGCAACATCCCAGGCGAACATGTCGTATTTCATCTCGCCGTTGATCAGCCATTCGGCGACCATCCAACCCATGCCTGCCGATTGGCTAAAGCCGGGGATGATGCCGTTGCAACAGAAATAGCCCTTGAGTTCGGGCACCGGCCCAAGAATGACGTTGCTGTCAGGCGACCAGATCATCGGCCCGTTGATCACCCGCTTGATCCCCGCTGTGCCCACCACCGGCACCCGGTCGATGGCACGCAGCATGTTTTCCTCGATCCGCTCCAGATCATCGGGGAAAAGATCATGCGCGAAATCAAGCGGCGTGCCCTCTTCGGCCCAGAATCGCATATCGCGCTCATAGGCGCCGATCAGCAGGCCCTTGCCCTCTTGTCGCAGGTAATATTCCCCGTCCCGATCCGCGACCGAGGGCAAGCGCCGGTCCATTCCGGCAATTTCAGCGATCATCTCGGTCACAAAATACTGGTGCTCGGTCGGTTGCAGCGGCAGTTCGATCCCCGCCAGCTTGGCCACCTCACGCCCCCAGAGACCGGCGGCATTGATCACCCACGGTGTATGGATATTGCCCTTGGGCGTCTCAACGATCCAAGACCCGTTCGGTTGCGGCACCGTCCCCGTCACCGGCGTGAACCGATGAATTTCGGCACCCCGCTGCCGCGCCCCCACCGCATAGGCATTGGTGACACCCGACGGGTCTACATTGCCGCCATCCGGCTCGTACATAATGCAACGGATGCCGTCGAAATTCACCAGCGGATGCAGCCGCTCGGCCTCATCCCGCCCAATCTCGTGAAAGTTCATGCCATAGAGCTTGGCCTTGGACGCCTGAAGTCGCAATTGATGCTCGCGATTCTCTGTCTGCGCCAAGTAGAGACTGCCGGGCTGGAACACGCCACAGCTTTGCCCGGTCTCGGCCTCCAGCTCGTTATAGAGCTTCATCGTGTAATGCTGCAGGCGGCTGATATTGGCGCTGTCATGCAGCCCGTGGATATTGGCGGCGGCATGCCATGTGCTGCCGCTGGTCAATTCGTTGCGTTCAAGCAGGACGACATCAGTCCAACCCAGTTTGGTCAGGTGGTAGAGAATCGAGCATCCGATAACGCCGCCGCCGATCACGACGGCCTGTGCATGGGTCTTCATGGCGGGTCCCTTGATCAAGTTTCGGCACAAACTGCGGCGACCCCGCTCCGGATGAATGCCATTTTCCGACATACTTTGTCGCGGTAATAAAACGAGGCACAAGTTTTCTTTGAAAATCGCCACACCGCGATGGCCAACGTTTCAATGGGCACCAGAACCACAAATACGTCAGAATTTGTCGCTGACAGACATGATCTTTGACGCGTAGCGGGCAGGCTCTGGCAAAACATCAGGAGGCTCTCAATGAAAACCAGCACCCGTGTGGTCGTGATCGGCGGCGGTGTCGTCGGCTGTTCCGTGCTCTATCACCTGACCAAACTCGGCTGGTCCGATGTGATGCTTCTGGAACGCTCAGAATTAACGTCAGGCTCAACTTGGCATGCCGCAGGCGGGTTTCACACCCTCAACGGTGACACCAATATGGCTGCCCTTCAGGGCTATACGATCCGCCTCTACAAGGAACTCGAAGAGATTACCGGAATGTCTTGCGGGTTGCACCATGTCGGCGGTGTCACGCTCGCGGACAATCGCGACCGGTTCGACATGCTCTTGGCCGAGCGCGCCAAGCATCGCTACATGGGCCTCGACACCCATATCGTGACCCCCGAAGAGATCGCAAATATTGCCCCGGTCACCAATATCGACGGTATTCTGGGCGGGCTCTACGATCCGCTTGACGGCCATCTTGATCCGTCCGGCACCACACATGCCTATGCCAAGGCCGCGCGCATGGGTGGCGCGCAGATCGAAACGCATTGCATGGTGCGCGGAACCAACCAACGCGCAGATGGCACCTGGGATGTGGTGACGGACAAGGGCACGATCCACACGGACCATGTGGTCAACGCGGGCGGTCTCTGGGCGCGCGAAGTGGGGGCGATGGCGGGCGTCTACCTGCCGCTGCACCCGATGGAACATCAGTATATCGTTACCGACGAAATCCCCGAAATCTACAGTCGCGATACCGAACACCCCCACGTCATGGACCCGGCAGGCGAAAGCTATCTGCGCCAAGAGGGGCGTGGACTTTGTATTGGCTTTTATGAGCAGCCCTGCAAACCTTGGGCGGTCGATGGCACGCCTTGGGATTTTGGCCATGAGCTTTTGCCCGACAACCTCGACAAAATCGAGGCCAGCATCGAATTTGCCTACCGCCGGTTCCCCGTCCTGGAGCAGGCTGGCGTCAAGTCGGTCATTCACGGCCCGTTCACCTTTGCTCCCGACGGCAATCCGCTGGTTGGCCCCATTCCCGGTTTGCGCGGCTATTGGTCGGCCTGCGGCGTCATGGCGGGATTTTCCCAAGGCGGCGGTGTGGGCCTGATGCTGGCGCAATGGATGATCGAGGGCGAATGTGAACGCGATGTGACCGCGATGGATGTGGCCCGCTTTGGCGACTGGATAACGCCGGGCTATACCCGCCCGAAAGTCATTGAAAACTATCAAAAACGATTCTCCGTCAGCTACCCGAACGAAGAGCTGCCCGCCGCCCGCCCCTTTCGTCAGACGCCCATGTACGACGTATTCGACAGCATGGGCGCGGTCTGGGGCGCGCAATACGGGCTGGAGGTGGTCAATTACTTCGCGACCGGCGACGAGCCGCGCTATGAGACCCCATCCTTCCGCCGCTCCAACGCATGGGAGGCCACGGCCCGCGAGGTCAAGGCCGTGCGAGAGGCCGTCGGCATCAACGAGGTGCATAACTTTGGCAAGTACCTTGTCTCCGGCCCTAACGCACGCGGCTGGCTCGACCGGATCATGGCGGGGCGGATTCCCAAACCGGGTCGTCTCTCGCTCACCCCGATGCTCTCACCCAAAGGGCGGCTCTGGGGCGATTTCACGGTGTCTTGCCTCAATGACGAGAGCTTCCAACTCACTGCCTCTTACGGTGCACAAGCCGTCCATATGCGCTGGTTCGCGCAGAACGAGGCAGAGGGTGTCAGGGTCGAGAATGTCTCGGATCGGCTCAACGGGTTTCAGATCGCAGGACCACGCGCACGGGATGTGCTGATGGCCTGCACCCGCGATCCGCTGGGCGAGATGCGGTTCATGGATGTGCGACACGCGACCGTGGGCATGGCCGATTGCCTGGTGCAGCGCGTCAGTTACACTGGCGATCTGGGATATGAGATTTTCTGCGACCCGATGGCACAGCGCGCGCTCTGGGATGTGCTATGGGCCGAAGGACAGAACCACGGGATGAAGCCCTTTGGCATGCGCGCGATGATGTCGCTGCGTCTGGATCGCTTCTTTGGCTCCTGGCTCAATGAATTCTCGCCCGATTACACCCCCGGCGAGACCGGGATGGACCGGTTCATCAGCTTTACCAAGAACGCCGATTTCGTCGGGCGCGCTGCGGCGGAAGCGGAACGTGCCAAGGGCGCCGCGCGCAAACTGGTGGCCTTTGAGGTCGAGGCGACGGATGCCGATGTGAACGGCTATGAACCGGTCTGGATCGCGGGTGAGGTGGCTGGGTTCTGCACCTCCGGTGGTTATTCGCACCACGCTGACAAGTCGATAGCACTCGCGCTCATTCCTGCGGGACAGGCGCAGCCAGGCTTGCGTGCGGAGATCGGGATTCTCGGGCGGCGTTATGGGGCGACGATGCTCACCGAAGCGCTCTTTGACGTGGATGGCGCGCGGATGCGCGGCTAAAATCAGAAAGACGGCGCCTGCTCTGGGGCAGACGCCGTCTTTTTGAGTATTTTCAGAACGATGAAAGGCGAAGCTCAGTCTTTGCCTGCGTCTGGGTCAGGCTGGCCCACCCCGATGAACACGCGCTTGAGCGGCACGATCCAAAGAAAGCCAAGCCCCACATAGATCAGCAATTCCACCCAGATCGACGGTCGGTTCATCCAATTCACTAGGCTCACGGCTACCACCACATAGGCTGGCAGGCCAATGAGCAAGACGACCAGTGACCAACGTTTCCGGGCCTTGTAACTGAGTGGCATCGGGTCTCCTCAATCCGCGAAAGGATCTGTCACGAGGATCGTATCCTCGCGCTCGGGTGAGGTGGAAAGTAGAGCAACCGGGCAGTCGATCAACTCTTCAACGCGACGAACGTATTTGATCGTCTCGGCGGGCAGGTCGGCCCAACTGCGCGCGCCCTCGGTCGATTGCGACCAACCTGGCAGTTCCTCGTAAATGGGCGTGCAGCGCGCCTGTTGGTCGGCGGCGGTCGGCAGGTAATCCAGCCGCGTGCCGTCGAGGTCATAACCGACGCAGATTTTCAGCGTCTCGAACCCGTCGAGCACATCGAGCTTCGTCAGCGCAATGCCGGTGACGCCCGAGGTCACGCAGGTCTGACGCACAAGACAGGCATCGAACCAGCCGCAGCGCCGCTTGCGTCCTGTCACCGTGCCGAATTCATGCCCACGCTCGCCAAGGCGCTGACCATCCGCATCGTGCAATTCGGTTGGAAACGGCCCCTCGCCCACGCGCGTCGTATAGGCTTTGACGATGCCCAGCACGTAATCAATCGCCCCCGGTCCAAGTCCCACGCCCGTGGCCGCCTGACCGGCGATCACATTGGATGACGTGACAAAGGGATAGGTGCCAAAATCAATATCCAACAGCGCGCCCTGCGCCCCCTCGAAGAGGATACGCTTGCCCGCGCGGCGGTTCTCGTTGAGCACTCTCCAGACGGGGGCGGCATAGGGAAGGATCTGCGGTGCGATGTCTTTGAGCTGCGCGATCAAGGCCTCGCGATCGACCGGCGCGATCCCGAGACCACGACGCAGCGGGTCGTGATGTTGGAGTGCGCGGTCAACCCGCGCGATCAAAGTGGCCTCATCCGCCAGATCCGCCACCCGAACGGACCGCCGACCCACCTTGTCCTCATAGGCCGGCCCGATACCGCGACCGGTTGTGCCGATCTTGGTGCCTTTGCTCGCGGCTTCTTCACGGGCGCGGTCCAACTCGCCGTGGATCGGCAGGATAAGGGGTGTATTCTCTGCGATCATCAACGTCTCCGGCGTGATTGTCACACCCAGTTCGCGGATCGACGCTATTTCCTTGATCAGATGCCAGGGGTCCAGCACCACGCCATTGCCGATCACGCTCAGCTTTCCGCCCCGCACCACGCCTGAGGGCAGCGCATTGAGCTTGTAGACCTTGCCGTCGATCACGAGGGTATGGCCCGCGTTATGGCCACCCTGAAACCGCGCGATCACATCGGCGCGCTCACTCAGCCAATCGACGATCTTGCCTTTTCCCTCGTCCCCCCATTGGGCCCCGACGACGACGACATTTGCCATGATTTACCCCTCGGCATTTGGTCCAAACCGCGCGTTGGTATAGCGGGGGGACGCGCCGGGTGAAACATCTAATTCGTCCAAAGCTGTGAACGGATGCAGACATCTGCGGCACGTCACGCTGAACGAGAGAGGGATCCACCGGCTGAGCGATCCGTCAAAATGGCCGATGATGATGATAAGACGCACCTGCGCCGATTGCCGGGTTGCGGGCAGGCTCAGAATTGCATAGATAGCGGCAGATCGAGACATAAGCGTAGGCCCCCTGATCCATGGAAAATGTCGTCCTGACCATCCACCTTCTTTTGGCGCTCGCCCTGATTGGCGTGGTACTGCTGCAACGCTCCGAAGGCGGCGGACTTGGGATGGGCGGCGGTGGCGGTGGGGCCATGACGGGGCGCGCCGCGGCCACGGCTCTGGGCAAGATGACATGGATTCTCGCGGCATCCTTTATTGTGACCTCAATTACACTTACCATCATTGCGGCACAGAACGCGGCTGGGGTTTCGGTGCTGGATCGGTTGACTGATTCACCGCCCACCACAGAACAGTCTGTGCCTGCACTTCCGGATGCAGACAGCCTCCTGCCGCCGCCATCCGGCGATACGGCTCCGCTGACGCCCACTGCCGACTGACACAAATCTTTGAGGGCGGAGATTGCCGCGCAACAGCATCTAGCGGTTGGCTTGCGCAAACCTCGCGAATCCTGTAAGGGTTAAATCCCGTGGCAGAGCGGTCTTTTGAGGCCATCTCTGGGTTTTTGACCGACCATCAAACACGTAGAAACACGGGGGCCTCAGCGCATGGCACGATATATTTTCATTACGGGCGGCGTTGTGTCTTCGCTTGGCAAGGGACTGGCTTCGGCCGCCCTTGGGGCGTTGTTGCAGGCGCGTGGGTTTTCGGTGCGATTGCGCAAACTTGACCCCTATCTCAATGTTGATCCTGGCACGATGAGTCCGTTTGAACATGGCGAGGTATTCGTGACCGACGATGGCGCAGAGACCGATCTCGACCTTGGCCATTATGAGCGATTCACCGGGGTTCCGGCACGGATCAGCGACTCTGTCAGCTCTGGTCGTATCTATTCGAACGTCCTGGAAAAAGAACGCCGCGGCGATTATCTAGGCAAGACGATACAGGTCGTCCCGCATGTCACCAATGAAATCAAGGAATTCCTGAGCACTGGCGAGGATGAGGTCGATTTCATGCTCTGCGAGATCGGCGGCACCGTCGGCGATATCGAGGGTCTGCCGTTCTTTGAGGCGATCCGGCAGTTCAGCCATGACCGACCGCGCGGACAGTGTATTTTCATGCATCTCACCCTTCTGCCCTATCTGGCGGCAAGTGGCGAGTTGAAGACCAAACCGACGCAACACTCGGTCAAGGAACTCCAGAGCATCGGCATCGCGCCCGACATTCTCGTGTGCCGTTCGGAACAGCCGATCCCGGACAAGGAACGTGAGAAAATCGCACTATTTTGTAACGTCCGCAAAGAGCATGTGGTCGCGGCCTATGATCTCAAGTCGATCTATGAGGCACCGCTGGCCTATCACCGTGAAGGGCTGGATCAAGCGGTGCTTGACGTGTTTCAGATCAGCCCCGCGCCCAAACCGGACCTGACGGTGTGGCTGGATGTGGTGGACCGTATCCAGAATACCGATGGGGCAGTAAATATCGCTATTGTCGGCAAATACGTGCAATTGGAAGATGCCTACAAGTCGATCAAGGAGGCGCTCATTCACGGCGGCATGGCTAACCGGGTCAAGGTCAACGTGGAATGGGTCGATGCCGAGATTTTCGAGCGCGAAGACCCCGCCGCCCATCTTGAGGGTTTTCATGCCATTCTGGTGCCCGGCGGCTTTGGTGAGCGTGGCACCGAAGGCAAGATCAAAGCTGCCGAATTCGCCCGAACTCGCAAGATCCCCTATTTGGGCATTTGTCTTGGCATGCAAATGGCGGTGATTGAGGCCGCGCGCAATGTGGCTGGCCTCAGGGATGCCGGATCAGAGGAATTCGACCACGAGGCGGGCAAGCGGCGCTTTGAGCCAGTTGTCTATCACCTCAAGGAATGGGTGCAAGGCAACGAAAAGGTGCAACGCAAGGTCAGTGACGACAAGGGCGGCACCATGCGTCTTGGGGCCTATGACGCCGTGCTCAAGGACGGTAGCCGCGTGGCGCAGATCTATGGCACAACGACGATCGACGAACGGCACCGCCACCGCTATGAGGTGGACACAAAATATCGCGAAAAGCTCGAAGGATGTGGCCTGACGTTCTCTGGAATGTCGCCCGATGGTCGCCTGCCAGAAATCGTGGAATGGTCGGATCACCCATGGTTCATTGGGGTGCAATATCACCCGGAATTGAAATCCAAACCCTTTGCGCCGCACCCTCTGTTTGCTGATTTCGTGCGCGCGGCGATAGCGACGTCGCGATTGGTCTGAGACGAGCGCCTCACCGCTTGACGGGAAATAAGAAACAGCGATCTCGGCGGATCATCAGCCATAGCGCCTTGCCCGGTTTCGGCAGGAATACATTGGGCACTGTGGCCTTGAGCAGCGAGCCGTCATGATCCATCCGAAACTCGACCAGACTCTCGGAGCCCATGAAGCGCGCGCGCTCGACCACACCGCGCGCGGGAGTGCCGTCCTGCGAGGTGGGATTTGGGCCGCGCCCGTGCCGGTCAAAGTCGATCTTGATATGCTGTGGTCGGATCACGATTTCGACCTCGCTGCCTTCGTACGCGCCGGGCGAGAGAAACTGGCCAAAGGGCGTATCCACCAATGAGCCGCGCACCCTGCCCCGGATCACGTTGACCTCAGAGAAAAACGCCATGGCACTTCGGTCCACCGGAGCATTGTAGACGTTATAGGGCGCCCCCTGTTGCACGATGCGCCCATCACGCATAAGGGCGATCTCGTCGGCCATGCGCATAGCCTCTTCGGGTTCGTGCGTGACCAAGAGCACGGCGGTGTCCTGTTCACGCAGGATGTCCAGCGTCTCGTCGCGAATACCATCGCGCAAGCGGTTATCAAGGCCCGAAAACGGCTCGTCCATGAGCATGATGCCGGGACGGGGCGCGAGCGCGCGGGCCAAGGCCACACGCTGCTGCTCGCCACCAGACAGTTCATGAGGGTAGGCGTTGAGATGCCGTTCCAACCCCACCCGCTCGAGCAATTCTCCAATACGGACCGCTTTGGCAGATTTGTCGCCACTAAGACCAAATCCCACGTTCTGCGCCACGCTGAGATGCGGAAAGAGGGCAAAGTCCTGAAACATCAAGCCAATGTGCCGCCGCTCTGGCGGTATGCGAAACACGGTGTTGCACACAAGATTGCCATCGACCCAGATCTCACCAGCATCCTGCATCTCGACCCCTGCGATCATACGCAGCGTCGTCGATTTCCCACACCCTGACGGCCCAAGCAGGCAGGTCAGATGCCCCGGCATCACCCGGAGTGAGACGTCATTGACGACGAGGCGTCCATCATACCGACGCATCAGATTGTTGACTTCAAGCCGGGGAATTGGGGTCTGCACCGGAGCCTCTTGTTCTTTCCGATCAAATCTATCGGGTTTTATCCGCTGGAAATATCAACCCCTGCGACACCATGCAACCCATATGCCCTGCGGCCCGTTGACAGGTAGAAGCAGAGGTGTTTGTGTGGCGACGCATTTACATGATTGGAGTTTGTCCCATGCGGATTTTGAGTGGTGCCTTGTTGACCTTTTGTCTTGCGTTTCCTGCCTATGCAGACAGTGATCGCGAGGCGCGGGTAGCGGTTGCCAAGGAGTATGTGCAAGCGACGATGACGGATACCGATATCCAAGAGTTCATCAAACAACTTTGGCAGCCCATGATTCAACAAATGGCGGCAACCCGTCAGGCGATGACACCGGAACAGATCGAGCAAATTGGCCAGCTTTTCTCTTCAGAATTAACCGACCCTCTCACCGATGTCATGCTCCAGCAGGATGAAATCATGGCCGATATCATGACGCTGGAAGAGTTGACCGCATTGCGCGACTTCTACACGTCAGAGCATGGCGGCGCCGTGATGCGCAAAATGCCGCAACTGGCGCAGATCCAGCAACCGATGATTTCTGCTGTCTTGCAGAAGGCGATGCCAGAAATGATGCCAAAGATAGAGGCGATCACCGTTCCCAAGTGAAAAGAGAGGCGCGCCGTCACCCCGTGACGGCGCGCGAGTTGCAACAGGGACCGCTCGCCGCCGCAGTTACTCTTTCGGCAAATCCATCATGGCGGTGAATTCGGCCTCAGCGGCCAACTCGCCCTCGACTTCGGCAACACCCGAAAACTTCCAGACCTTGCCGCCGGGCTTGCCACGCGTCGTGCGCAGTTTCATTTCAAGCACATCGCCCGGCACCACCATGCGGCGAAACTTGGCGCTGTCTATCGCCATGAAATAGACCAGCATGTTTCGGTCTTGCATGTTCAGAGCCGTGCCAACCATCACGGCGGCCGTCTGCGCCATCGCCTCGATGATGGTAACGCCAGGCATGATCGGCTTGCCCGGAAAATGTCCTTGAAAATGCGGCTCGTTCATCGTCACATTCTTGATGCCGCGCGCCGACTGATAGCCATCGATATCGACCACCTTGTCGACCAAAAGGAACGGATAACGATGCGGAATCAGCCGCTGGATCAGATGGATGTCCGCAGATTTGAGAGGCTCTGTCATGGGCTGTCCTTTCGCATAACACCTTGCTCGTCCCTAGCAAGCGGAAGACAAAGGAGCAATATCTCAAACCTGCCTATTCGACCGGGGTCTCCGGAGCAGGGTCCGGTTCTTTGTCGGATACATCCGGGGCCTGTGGTCCACGCCCTATGCGCTCATTTATGCGAACCACAGCAAGATCCGTTACATCCGCGGCCCCCGCATGCAGCATCACAGCGCGCGCATCTATCATCACCATCGCGCCCGCCTCACGCAGCAGGTCCTCCAAGACGGGCTGCACGACGCGCATGAACTGCACCGGCACCAAATCCCGGCGGCGTTCGAGGTCGCGGGACATGCGTTCGCTTTCAAGCCGCAACTCTTCCACTTTTTGATCAAAGGAATCTGCAAGAGCACGAAATTCATTCGACGGCGTTGTCGCCCGCAGGCTTGTCAGGCTTTGTTCTTCAGCCTCCAACTCCTTGGCAATCCGGTCATTATGCGCAATGAGCCGGTCCCGCTCTGTCTGGATATCAACTTGAAGCCGTCGACCATAATCGGATTCGATCAACATACGCTCGGGATCAATCACAAGAACATCGCTCTGAATTACGCCCATCTGTTGCGCACGCGCTGTCTCATGGGTGCCAAGAGACAGCGCCACGATCAGCCCAGCCAGAGCAAGGGCCGTTCGCATGTTCAGAATTCCGTTCGAACCGTCAAATCGAACTGTTGCTCGATATCGCCCGGTTCTTTCTTGAGCGCGTTGGAGAAGTTCATCCGGATCGGGCCAAAGGGTGAAGACCAGAATATCGAGAAACCAACCACATGCCGCGCTTTGAATCCAGTCGAGGACAGCGTATTGCCCGGAGCAACAGACCCCCGGTTGCCAATACCCCAGATCGAGCCGATGTCGTAGAACGCCCCGCCAGTGATGCCATATTCGTCGGGCAGGCCGAGGGGAAATTCTGCTTCGAATTTGAGTGCAGCGAAATAATCACCGCCCAACAGTTCGTCGTCTTCAATCGGCCCCATGCCATTCGGCTCAAAGCCGCGAATAACCTGTGAACCAAAGCGATTGAGAAAGCGGCTGCTTTGGCCTCCGGAAAACTCGATCGCACCGCCCTCGAGGATAGCCCTCAAGGTCACATCCTCATTCATGACAGTCGTTTGGCCGACCAGACGCGCCGTGGTCTTGATATAGTCGTTGTCACCGCCGAGACCGGCAAATTCCTGGCCAAATGACAAGAGAACCCCCGCATTGGGATTAAGCCCTGACTCCCGCGTGTCATAATTGAAATTGTAACCCACAGAACTGGTCCATAGCGCCCCTTGGTTGATCTCGTCCAGAAGAATACCGGACGTGCCCTGATAGTCAGACATGTCCTCGTAGCTGGCATTGTAGTAGACGCCAAGCCGGGTATTCTCGCCGGTCGGAAAGGTCAGGCTGGGGCGGAATGTCCCGATTGCAGTGTCAAACAGGCTGTTGTCGCTCTCTGTCTCCTGAAATGAGAAATCAAGACCCAAGGCCACATCACGCCCAAGAAAAGCTGGCTCAACGAAGCCGAGATTGTAGTTGATCGAATCGGCAGTGGCCAAAATCTGCGCGGTTAACCGTTGGCCGCGCCCGATAAAGTTGCGCTCCGAGAAGCCAAGAGAAATGCCAAGACCCGAGTTGGTGGAAAAGCTGGCACCGACGGACACCGTTCCAGTAGTTTGCTCTTCCACGTCGGTCTCGATCACAACTTGGTCCGGACGCGACCCTTCGCGCGCATTCACGTCCACCTCCTTGAAATACCCCAAGGCCCGGATGCGGGTTGCCGCCTGCTGGATCGAGCGCGGGTTGAACGGATCACCTTCGGCTTGATCAAACTGGCGTCGGATCACGCGGTCGAGGGTCGTCGTGTTACCTTCGATGTCGATCCGCTCGACAAAGATACGCGGCCCGCGTTGGAGGGCGAATTCCACATTCAGCGTCAAATCGCGGTCGTTTCGGGTGATGCGCGGCTCGACTCGCAGGAAATCAACGCCGTTCTTGATGGCCAGACGTTCCATCCGAGCGATCGAATTTTCGACCAGCGTCGGGGAGTAAACCACTCCCGGTTTGATCTTGAGTGTGTCGTGATAGGTCTCGGCCTCAACGCCGTTCATCTCGCTCACGGTTGTGATCTGGCCGAACTTGAACTGTTGGCCTTCCTGAACATTGAACGTGACAAAGTAAGCGTCCCGCTCGCGGGCCAATTCGGCATTGGTTCCCGTCACGCGGAAATCCACGTAGCCGCGCGAGTTGTAGAAATCGGTCAGCACCTGACGATCAAAGTTCACCCGATCTTCGACAAAGGTGTCGCGTTCGATCAGGGCGCGCAGGAGGCCGGTTTGCTTGCTTTCGACCACGCGACGGAGGCGAGTGTCGGAAAAGGCGCGATTGCCGACAAAGCCAATACGCTGCACCTCGATCTTGCGGCCCTCAAAAATCTCGAACACCAGATCAACACGGTTATCGCTCCGCCGGATTACCTTCGGCGTCACACGGGCGGCAATGCGACCGTTTTGGCTATAGGCTTCTGAAATTATTCCCGCGTCACGCTCGGCCTGCGTCGGGCTAAAGACTTGACGCGATTTGCTCTGGATGAATCCAGCAAGATCCTCGTCCTTGATCTTGTCGTTGCCCTCAAAGGCGATGCGATTGATGGTTGGAAACTCGGTGACGCGGATCAGCAGATTATTGCCCTGCGGGACGAGTTCAACTTCTTCAAAAAGTCCCGAGGTCAAGACTTTCTGATAGGCGTCGTTCAATTGACCGGCCGAAACGGTCTCGTTCCGCGCGATGCCTGCGTAGGAAAGAATCGTCCCTGCTTCGATACGTTGGTTGCCCTCAATGGACACCGAGGAGAAGCGATAGGATTGCGCCTCGGCTCGTTGGCCGGTTCCTAACAGGAATGTGGCAATGATCACTGAGACAAGAGCGGCTTTAACGGTTCTCAACGCGAAAAAAACGTTGCGGCTATTCTGCCGATTCATGTCGCGATCATTCATTGCTCAAACCCAGTCAGACATCTCATTATGGATGTCAGTAACCCGTCTGTCTGGCCTTGTCAAAACGCGAGTGGCCGTGAAACAGGTCGCATGGATCAGAGCGCGCCAATAAATCCACCGGCAAAAAGAGCCAACCCAAGAGTGACCAGATAGAGCAACAGATCGGCATTGACCTGAAGCAACACACTAGCGCTTTGATAGCCATTTCTCAGCTGTTGCATTTCGCACCCCTTTGACAAAGTTGCCGCCACCAAAACGAGTGCCATGCCGATCTGGCGAATTCAGGACAGGACTGTGGTGAAACTTTGGCGAACGGGCTTTAGCGCCCATTGCCCACTCAATCGCCCTGCCTGCTCTAGATGCTGCGTTGGTCCATAAAGTGCTGGAGCCGCGACAGCCCTTCTTCGATATCCGCCGTGGCGCGCGCATAGGAAAACCGCAGCGTTCCGGCACCGCGGACTGGGTCGAAATCCAATCCCGGTGTCACTGCAACCCCGGCCTTCTCCAAAATTTCGGCAGCAAAGGCGCGGCTGTCGTCGGTCAGATGGCTGACATCAGCATAAACATAAAAGGCGCCGTCAGGCGGTGCGATACGGTCAAACCCAGCTTTGGGCAGCCCATCCAGCATCAGGGTGCGGTTGCGCCGGTAAATCGCCATGTTGGCCTCAAGTTCCGACGTACAATCCATCGCTGCGAGGGCGGCGATCTGACTGGCGTGAGGCGGACAGATAAAGAGATTCTGCGCCAGACGTTCGACCACGCGTACGTCATCTTCGGGCACCACCATCCAGCCGATGCGCCAGCCGGTCATGGAAAAATACTTGGAGAAGGAGTTGATCACATAGCATTCATCGGTGATCTCAAGCGCGCTGACAGCGCGTTGCTCATAGTCGATCCCGTGATAAATCTCGTCGCTGATGAAGGATGCCCCCTGCGCGTGACACGCCTCAATGAGCCCGCCAAGCGCTGCCCGGTCCAGCATCGTACCGGACGGATTCGCCGGGCTCGCCACCAGAAGCCCGCGCAAGTCGCGCCCCGCGAGATCCCCAGGGGTTGGCTGCAAGCGGTTTTCCGCCGCTGTTTCTATATCCACCGGCACGAGATCCAACGCCCGCAGAATCTGGCGATAGCTGGGATATCCCGGCGCACCGATTCCGACCCGGTCACCAACATCGAAAAGGGCCGTAAAGGCGAGAATGAAGGCCCCAGAAGAGCCGGGCGTGATGACGACCCGGTTGGGGTTCAGGTCGATATTGTACCAGTCTTTATAGAGCCGCGCGATCCGTGCGCGCAGGGCTGGCAGGCCGAGCGCCACCGTGTATCCCAGAGACTCGCGCGCCATTGTTTCGACAAGGGCATCCCGCGCGCCTTGCGGAGCAGGAGTACCCGGTTGCCCCACCTCCATGTGGATGATGTGGCGTCCCATTGCCTCGGCACGGCGCGCGGCCTCCATCACATCCATCACGATGAAGGCATCGACCTGCGACCGGGTTGAGTTTCGCATGGGTTTTCTCCTAGACTGCGCGCACTTGCCGACCCGTCTCACTGGAAAAGGCCGCCAAGGTCAATGCTGCTTCTCCGACTCGCCGCGCTCTCATTGCTGCTGACCCTGACGCTGGCTGTTCCAGCGCGGGCCGTGACGTTGCTGCGTGATCCCGATATTGAGCAGGCCTTGCGCAGTCTTGCGACGCCTGTATTGCAAGCCGCAGGATTGAGTCCCGCACGGGTGGATATTCTGGTGATTGACGATTCGAGCATGAATGCCTTTGTGATCGATTCGGACAGTATTTTCATACACTCCGGGCTAATCTTGAGGATGGAGACCCCGGCCATGCTGCAATCGGTGATTGCGCATGAGGCGGCCCATATTGCGAATGGTCACCTCATGCGTCGCCCGATCAATGCCCGCAACGCCCGAACCGCTGCGGCACTTGGAACAGCATTGGCCGTCGCCGCCGGAGCAGCCGCCGGAAGTGGCGAGTTTGCCGCAGGGGCCGCAGCCGGGCTTCAGGGGGCCGCGATGCGCAGCTTTTTTTCGCACACGCGGGCCGAGGAAAATGCGGCCGATGCCAGCGGTATGCGGTTTATGGCCGCCGCAGGTATCGATCTGCGCGGTGCCGTGCAGGTCATGGATCTATTTCGGGGACAAGAATCCCTGTCGCTAGGCCGTCAGGATGCCTATGCGCGCACCCATCCGCTCTCTCGGGACCGGTTCCGGCGGATCAGCCAATTGGCCGACGCACAGTCAAAAACCGTAACGCCCGACCCTGAAGCAACCTATTGGTTTGCGCGGGCCAAAAGCAAGCTCTCGGCGTTTCAGCGATCTCCGAAATGGACGCTGACGCGAGCCGGAGAATATGGCTATGAAGACGTCAAATTGATGCGTCAGGCAATTGCCTATCATCGGCAGGCTGATCTGCGCCGGGCTTTGGCCGCGATAGACGGGGCCATCGCACGGCGTCCAAACGATCCTTATTTGCACGAGTTGCGCGGGCAGATTCTCATGGAAAGCAGACAGATCAAGCCCGCCGTCGCTGCCTATGCGCGCGCTGCCAATCTGGCCCCGCGGAATGCGCTGATCCTTGGATCTTATGGGCGGGCTCTCTTGGCTGATGGTCAGGTGCAAAAGGCGGCAGAGTTTCTGGAAACCGCGAGGGGGCGCGATGGTCGTGACTCCCGCATCCTGCGCGATCTGGCACAGGCCAATGCAAAGTTAGGCAATAACGGGATGGCCTCGGTCCTGACCGCAGAGCGATATGCGATGGCAGGCCAGTTGAAAGATGCTAAGATACATGCGACGCGCGCTTCCTCCCTGTTACCCCGCGGTTCTGCCGCGTGGCAAAGGGCACAGGATGTACTTTTTGCGGCAGAAGCCGAAGAAAAACGGAGAAAATGACCCTGATGCTACGTTCTGTTCTGTCCTCTGCCAGTTTTGGCCTTTGCTTGATTCTGACACAGCCGGCCTCCGCGCTCGATCTTGAAAGTTTGAACGAGGCCGAACGCACGCTCTTGCGCGAGGAAATTCGAGCTTACTTGCTCGAGAACCCCGAAGTGATCATGGAAGCAGTTGCCGTGCTGGAAAAGCGCGAAGCCCAAGGCCAGGCACAGGCCGATAGCGATCTGGTCAGAAGCAATGCCGATGCCCTCTTCAACGATCCGAACTCTTGGGTTGGGGGCAATCCGGAAGGCAACCTGACATTGGTTGAATTCATGGACTATCGCTGCAGCTATTGCCGCCGCGCCTTTGATGACGTGAAGGGTCTCTTGGCCGCCGATGGCAATATCCGTTTCATTATCAAGGAATTCCCCATTCTGGGTGAGGATTCTGTGCTCGCCTCTCGCTTTGCCATCGCGACACGCCAAGTTGCAGGGGATGAGGCCTATAAATCGGTGCATGACGCGCTGATGAGCTATAGCGGCAGCATGAATGAGACCGGATTCTCCCGTCTGGCGGATACGCTCGGCCTGGATGCCACTAAAATCATCGCGGAGATGAACAGCGAGGCGGTCTCTGAGGTGATCGCCGCCAATCATGCGCTTGGTCAGAGAATGCAGATCACCGGCACACCGTCCTTTGTGATGGGCGATCAAATGCTGCGCGGATACTTGCCTCAAGATGCCATGCAAGAGATCGCCAACGAGATCCGCGCACAATAGCCATGCGCCCTACCCTCTTCGTTGCTGCCCTGTTACACGGGACAGCCTTACCTGTCGTTGCGCAAGAGTTACCGCAGCCATCGCGAACGGCACTCGGAGAGGCAATACGCGCAGTGTTGGTCGAGACACCAGCACTGATCTATCCATTGCGTGAGCGGCCACAGATTGTCGCAACCGATCTTTATAGTGAGGATGCCGCGCGTGATTTGGGACTGTTGGACCGGGCCTCCAGACAGCTTTTTTCACCCGGTCTGCCCGGCTTTGGGGCAGAGGGCGAGCCCGCCGCAATAGCGTTCTTCACGCAAGATGATTGCCCCGACTGTGCCGCCGCCGAAGACGAATTACGCCATCTCGCGGAACGGCTTTCGCTGCGGGTCAGCGTATTTGACATGGTGCGGGATGCGGCACTGGCCGCTGAGCTGGGCCTCGACATGGCCCCCTCGTATGTGTTGCCAGACATGTTGTTGCGTGGGGCCATGCCCGCAATCGTTCTTGAAAAGTATCTGCGCCCATAAACGACACAGGCGCGCCACTGCGGCGCGCCTGTTTGGCTTGGCATTGGAATGAGGCTCAGTTGACCAGTGTCGCCGCGGCCGCCTGTGCCATGGCCTCGACTCCGAACATGTTGACGATGCCAAGCAGCATCACCGCTGCCGAACCCATCAGAAACGCCCATTGCACGGGCGAACGACCGGTCTCGACCCCAGTCCCCTCTTCTCCGAAATACATGTAGAAGACGATGCGCAGATAGTAAAACGCGCCGATGACAGACGCGACAACCCCGGCAATCGCGAGCCATGCAAGCCCACCTTCATAGGCGGCACGGAGCACATACAGCTTGCCGAAAAAGCCCAAGAGCGGCGGAACGCCCGCGAGGCTGAACAAGAGGATCAACATCGCCAAGGCGCGGCCCGGTTCGGCGCGGGAATACAGGGCGAGGCTGCGAATGTCCGTCACCGGTTGCCCATCTCGTTCCATCGACAGGATAAAGGCAAAGGTTCCCACGTTCATGGTGACATAGATTGCCATATAGATCAGCATCGCCTGCACACCAAACACCGTGCCGGCCGCCAGTCCCATCAGCGCATACCCCATGTGGGCAATAGAAGAATACGCCATCAGACGCTTGATATCGGTCTGGCCGATGGCTGCAAATGCGCCAAGGAACATCGAGAGCAGCGCCAGAAGCGCCAACACCTGCTGCCAATCCGCAACCACCCCACCAAAGGCGTCATGCACGACGCGGGCAAAAAGCCCCATTGCCGCCATTTTGGGGGCCGTCGCAAAGAACGCAGTGATCGGAGTTGGCGCGCCTTCATAGACATCGGGCGTCCACATGTGAAAGGGCACCGCCGAAATCTTGAACGCGAGACCGGAGATGACAAAGACCAGACCGATCAAAAGACCGATCGGAGCCTGCCCCTCGGCTGCTGCGATGATGCCGGAGAAAAGCGTTGTGCCCGCAAAGCCGTAGATCAGCGACGCCCCATAGAGCAACAGGCCAGACGACAGCGCGCCCAATACGAAATACTTGAGCCCCGCCTCGGTCGATTTTGCGCTGTCCCGGCGCAAAGAGGCCACGACATAAAGCGACAGCGATTGCAGTTCGAGCCCCATATAGAGCGCCATCAGATCGCCCGCGCTGACCATGACCATCATGCCCACGACGGCCAGGGCCACAAGGAGCGGATATTCAAACCGCAGAATACCGCGGCGCGACATGTAATCCTGTCCCAGCACCAGCACAGCCGCCGCTGAGAGGAGAATCGTGACCTTGGCAAAACGCGCAAATCCATCATCGTTGAACATGCCGCCAAAGGCGGTGCGCGTGCCGGTCCCCGATGCCCCGATCCAGATCGCCAGCAGCGCAAACAACCCCGCCGTGACCCAGACCAGCATGCCCGCCATTCGGTCCTGCCCGGTATAGGCCACACCCAAGAGCGCCAACAGCGCATAGGCCGAGAGCACGATCTCGGGCAGGATTATGGATAGATCAGCCTGCATGTCTCAGGGCCTCCGGTTCAATGCGAGGTTTCGGCAAGTTGTGTCGCAGCTTGCGCCACGGCCTGTGCCGTCTCAACGTTGGAAATCAGCGCCTCGACCGAGGGGCCGGTGATGTCGGTCACAAGCCGGGGGTAAACCCCAAGCAAGAGCGTCATCACCACCAGCGGCGCGAAAATCGCCCGCTCGCGTTTGTTCATATCTGTGATGGTGCGGAGACTTTCCTTGATCAGATCACCAAA
This sequence comes from Roseovarius sp. BRH_c41, assembly GCF_000961715.1. Taxonomy (NCBI): domain Bacteria; kingdom Pseudomonadati; phylum Pseudomonadota; class Alphaproteobacteria; order Rhodobacterales; family Roseobacteraceae; genus Roseovarius; species Roseovarius sp. BRH_c41. The sequence continues at coordinate 124,922 of NZ_LADY01000053.1, forward strand.
GACCACCCGACGATAGAGCCAGAGCGCGTAGGCTGCCGACAGGATCACACCTGATGTCGCAACCGCTGCAACCCATGTATTGACCTGAAACACACCGACCAGCGTCAGGAATTCCCCGACAAAGCCAGAGGTGCCTGGCAGGCCGACATTGGCCATGGTGAAGAACATGAAGATCAGCGCATAGGCGGGCATCCGGTTTACGAGACCGCCATAGGCATCAATCTCGCGGGTATGCATCCGATCGTAAATCACGCCGACACAGAGAAAGAGCGCGCCCGATATGAATCCGTGGCTGATCATCTGGAAAATCGCACCATCCACGCCCTGTTGATTGGCCGCAAATATGCCCATTGTGACGTAACCCATATGGGCGACCGAGGAATAGGCGATCAGTTTCTTCATGTCTTCTTGGGCAAGTGCAACCAGTGAGGTGTAGACAATGGCAATGGCCGACATCCAGAGCACCAGAGGCGTCAGCACCTCAGTGCCCACCGGAAACATTGGCAGGCTGAAGCGCAAGAAGCCATAGCCGCCCATCTTCAACAGGATCGCTGCCAGCACAACAGAGCCAGCCGTGGGTGCCTGAACGTGGGCGTCCGGCAGCCATGTGTGGACCGGCCACATCGGCATTTTGACCGCAAAGCTGGCAAAGAACGCGAGGAACATCAGCGTCTGCATGCCGCCGATCACATGGACTCCTAGGATCGAGAACGTCTCGCTCTCGAACTCATGCTTGAGCAGGTCCGCAATATCGGTGGTCCCTGCATCCGAGAACATTGCGACCATCGCCACAAGCATCAGCACGGAGCCAAGAAAGGTGTAGAGGAAGAATTTGAACGACGCGTAGATACGTTCCCTGCCGCCCCATATCCCGATGATCAAGAACATCGGAATAAGCCCTGCCTCGAAGAAGAGGTAAAAGAGCACGAGATCAAGCGCCATGAATACGCCCAACATGAGCGTCTCCAATAACAGGAAGGCGATCATATATTCCTTGACGCGGGTTGTCACAGTCCAAGACGCCGCGATGGTCAGCGGCATGATGAAGGTCGTCAGCATAACGAAAAGCACACTGATCCCATCAACGCCCATCTTATACTGCAAGCCCAAGAGCCATTCCCGCTCTTCGACCATCTGGAACCCGGTGTTGGAGGGGTCGAACTGAAAGAGGATAAACAGCGACACGACAAAGGTCAGTGTGGTGGCGATGAGCGCCACCCATTTGGCATTACGCTGTGCCGCTGCGTCCTGACCACGGAGAAAAACCGCAAGGATTGCCGCCGCGACCACCGGGATGAAGGTCACAATGGAAAGCAGGTTGTCCATCAGTTGGCCCCCCCGAAGATCGTCATCCATGTCACCAGAACCGCAATCCCGATCACCATGGCAAAGGCATAGGTAAAGATGTAGCCGGACTGTGCCCGACCAGCGAGGCGGGTGACCCAAGGAATGAGCCCCATGGCCACACCATTGATCGACCCGTCGATCACGTCCCCATCGCCGCGCTTCCACAGGAGATTTCCGAGCGCCTTGGCAGGCCGGACAAAGAGAAAGTCGAAGATCTCGTCGAAATACCACTTGTTGAGCAGAAAGAGATACAGCGGTCGCTGTGTATCGGCCACTTTACGCGGCATTGAGGGATCAAGAATGTAGAACCAGACTGCCATCACAAACCCGATCAGCATGGCAATGAACGGGCTGACCTTGACCCAAGTGGGGGCATGGTGCGCCTCATCCATGACGTGATTGTCGGGATGCATGAAGATGGCACCTTGCGGGGCCTCACCATGGGTTGCGACAGGTGCGTTGCCTTCGGTCGTGACGTCTTCGGCGTGGTCGGTTGCGGCTGCGGCCTCGCCGGTTGCATCAGCGCCATGTGCCTCAGACGCTTCTGCGTGATGCGCAGCAATGCCAAAGAATTTATTGACGGCGTCATGGCTGCCAAAGAAACTATTGTACCAGATCATCCCCGCAAAGACCGCGCCAAGCGCCAGTACCCCGAGCGGGACCACCATGACCATCGGGCTTTCATGCGCGTGCTCATGTGTGTGCTTGTCGCCGCGCGCCTCGCCAAAGAAGGTGAGAAAGATCAGACGCCAGCTATAAAACGAGGTGAAGAGCGCCGCAATCACCAGCATCCAGAAGGCATAGCCACCTTGGGTGCCAGCCCACGCGCTCTCGATCACCGCGTCTTTGCTGAGAAATCCCGCAAAGCCGATATGGGTCAGCGGGATGCCCACGCCGGTGATCGCCAGCGTGCCGATCATCATCGCCCAAAAGGTATAGGGCAGTTTCTTGCGCAACCCGCCATAGTTGCGCATGTCCTGTTCGTGATGCATGCCGTGGATCACGGAACCCGCCCCAAGAAACAACATCGCCTTGAAGAACGCATGTGTGAAGAGGTGGAACATCGCGACCGAATAGACGCCCACACCAGCGGCCACAAACATGTACCCAAGCTGCGAACAGGTCGAATAGGCAATCACGCGCTTGATGTCATTCTGGACCAGCCCCACTGTGGCCGCAAAGAACGCGGTCGAAGCTCCGAGGAAGACAATAAAGGTCTTTGCCTCAGGTGCATATTCCATCAACGGCGACATGCGGCAGACAAGGAACACGCCTGCGGTCACCATGGTGGCCGCATGAATAAGCGCGGACACAGGTGTCGGACCTTCCATCGCATCGGGCAGCCAGGTGTGCAAGAAAAGCTGCGCCGATTTACCCATGGCGCCAATGAAAAGAAGCACTGCAATCAGGTTGGCCGCGTTCCATTCGGACCAGAGGAACGTCAATTGCGTTTCCGCCAGCATTGGTGCTGCGGCAAAGATGTCATCGAGCTTGATGCTGTCGACAAGGAAGTAGAGCGCCATTATGCCAAGCGCAAAGCCGAAATCCCCGACCCGGTTCACCACAAAGGCCTTGATCGCGGCGGCATTGGCCGACGGCTTGCGATAGTAGAACCCGATCAGCAGGTAAGAGGCAACGCCAACGCCCTCCCAACCAAAGAACATCTGCAAGAGATTGTCCGAGGTCACCAGCATCAGCATCGCAAATGTAAAGAACGACAGGTAGGCGAAAAAGCGTGGGCGATAGCTCTCGTTCTCGCGGAAATTCTCGTCATGCGCCATGTAGCCCACGGAATAGAGATGCACGAGCGCCGACACGGTCGTGATCACGATCAGCATGATCGCGGTCAGGCGATCCATCCGTATCGCCCAGGCCGTATCTAGCGTGCCAGACTGCACCCAATCGAGCAGATGTACCTTTTCCATGACGCCGTCATGCCCGAGGAACACAACCCAGCTTAGCAGACAGGAGAGAAACAAAAGGCCGGTGGTCAGCCACTGTGCGCCCTTGTCACCGATGATCCGCCAGCCAAAACCTGCGAGAAGCGCCCCGACGAGAGGCGCGAATAGGAGAATGGTTTCCATGGCGTCAGCCTTTCATCACATTGACGTCTTCGACAGCAATGGTGCCGCGATTACGGAAGAAACAAACAAGAATCGCGAGGCCGATCGCAGCCTCTGCCGCTGCAACTGTCAGCACGAAAAGGGTGAAAACCTGCCCGACCAGATCGCCCAGAAACGACGAGAAGGCAACAAGGTTGATATTCACTGAAAGCAACATAAGTTCGATGGACATCAAGAGGATGATCACATTCTTACGGTTCAGGAAGAGGCCAAATATACCGATGACGAACAGCGCCGCTGCCACCGTCAGGTAATGTTCAAGTCCGATCATCGTTTCACCCTCTGACCCTCAATTTTCTTCTTTTCATGACGCGCAGGGTGGCAAAACCCAAAAGCGCCTTTAGTCCCCAAAGTGCGGCCAAACCCGCCACACCGAGGGTTGATACCACCTGATGCGCGATGTCAGCCATTAAAGCCCCTGCCCCGGCTTCACGTCGCGCAATTCCATCGCTTTGGCCGGGTCGCGGTACATCTGCGCCAGCACATCCTGCCGTTTGACATCGGTCCGGTGCCGCAGCGTAAGAACGATCGCCCCGATCATTGCCACCAATAGGATCAGGCCCGCCAATTGGAACAGAATGAAATAGGTGTCATAGAGCAGAAGCCCCAAGGCGGCAGTATTCTCGACCCCGTCCGGGGTGACAGAGCGGCGCGCGGCCTCCGCGCCATCCGCCATCTGCCAATTGCCAAAGACCAGGCCGAATTGCATGAGCAGGATGACCCCGATCAGCAGGGCAAGCGGCATATACTTCGCCATTTCTGCTTTCAGTTCGGCAAAATCCACATCCAGCATCATCACGACAAAGAGGAAAAGCACCGCAACCGCGCCGACATAGACAATGATCAAGAGCATCGCGACAAACTCGGCACCAAGAAGCACGAAGAGACCAGCCGCACTTATGAAGGACAGGATCAGCCAGAGCACGGAATGCACCGGGTTGCGGCTGATGACAGTGAACAGTCCCCCGATCAGCAGCGAGACCGCAAAGAGATAAAAGGCCATGGCCGCAATCGTCATTTGTCTTTTCCTTCCTTATCGGCCTCGTCCATGACCTCGCGGGCGAAATCCATCGCGCGGGTCATCGAAGGGATACCAGCAAACATCGCCATCTGCGCAATGGTCTCGGCGATCTCGTCCTGAGTGGCCCCCGCTTCGAGCGCGTGGCGAACGGTCATGCGGATCTGGGTGTCGCTCTGCGCGCCCAACATGGTCAACCCCGCCAATGTGATCAGCAGGCGCGTCTTGGCATCCAGCCCCTCCTTGTTCAACCCCTTGCCAAAGCTCATTTCCATGAATTCCTTGGGCATGGTCGGCCATAACGACTCGAACCCTTTGGGAGAAAAGGATTCAAGTGCCGGGTTCATCGCCTTGGCCATTTCCTGAGCCTGACGCATCATCATCTCAAAGGGGTTGGTTGGATCGCTCATCTGTAGGGTGCATCCATCTCGAGGTTGCGGGCAATCTCGGCCTCCCAGCGGTCGCCATTGGCGAGCAGTTTGGCCTTGTCATAGAACAGCTCTTCGCGGGTCTCGGTGGCAAACTCGAAATTCGGCCCCTCGACGATAGCATCGACCGGGCAGGCCTCCTGACAGAAACCACAATAGATGCATTTCGTCATGTCGATGTCGTAGCGCGTTGTGCGGCGGCTTCCGTCATCGCGGGGTTCGGCATCAATGGTGATCGCCTGCGCCGGGCAAATCGCCTCGCAGAGTTTGCAGGCGATGCAGCGCTCTTCGCCATTGGGATAACGACGCAGCGCGTGCTCACCCCGGAACCGGACCGAGAGCGGGCCTTTTTCATGCGGATAGTTCAGCGTGGCCTTGGGTGCAAAGAAGTATTTCAGCCCCAACCGGAACCCCTTGATGAAATCGGAGAGCAGGAAATACCCCGCCGCACGTCCGTAATCTATCTTGGTCATGGTTCAGCCTCCAATCGCCCAGCGGGCCCAAAAGCCGCCCAGCACTTCGAATTTCGCAAGGAAGGACACGATAACGACCCATCCCAGAGACATTGGCAGGAACACTTTCCAGCCAATCCGCATCAACTGATCGTAGCGGTAACGTGGTGTGATCGCCTTGACCATGGCGAAGATGAAGAAGAAGAACGCCATCTTGCCGATCATCCACAACACCCCATCGGGCAACCCCGGAATGGGTGACAGCCAGCCGCCAAAGAACAAAAGGCTCATCAGCGCGCACATCAGGAAGATCGCGATATACTCGCCGGCCATGAACAGCAGGAACGGCGTCGAGGAATATTCCACCTGATACCCCGCCACCAGCTCCGATTCAGCCTCAGGCAGATCGAAGGGCGGCCGGTTGGTTTCGGCCAAGGCGCTGATAAAGAACAGGAACACCATCGGGAAATGCGGTAGCCAATACCAGCCGAAGAATCCGAAATCGGTATCCTGTGCCCGGACAATTTCGCTGAAATTGAGCGAGCCGGTCGAGATGATCACGCCAATGATGATGAGGCCCAAAGAGACCTCATAGGAAATCATCTGCGCGGCAGAGCGCAACGATCCAAGGAACGGGTATTTGGAGTTTGATGCCCACCCCCCCATGATCACACCGTAAACCTCAAGTGAGGAGATGGCGAAGACAAAGAGCACGGCGACGTTGATGTCCGACAAGACCCAACCCTCGTTCATCGGAATCACGGCCCAAGCCAGCACCGCCAACACGAAGCTCGTCATCGGGGCCAACATGAACACCGTTTTGTCGGCCCCTGCGGGAACCACGACCTCTTTGACCACATATTTCAGAGCATCCGCCACCGTCTGTAACAGGCCCCATGTGCCCACCACATTCGGACCCCGGCGCATCTGCACGGCAGCCCAGATCTTGCGATCGCCGTAAACCAGGAACAATAGCGACACCATGACAAAGCCAAGCACCGCAAGACATTGCGCTAAGATGATCACAAGAATCCCGAGCGGGGTTGTAAAAAATTCAGCCATCAGGTCCTCACACCATCGGTATTCCGTTTTCCGCACAATTCGCGGCGACGACTTCGGCGTCGATTGTCAGTAGCCCTCGGGGCAGAGCCGCCGAGATCGTATAGACCGCATCGCCTTGCCAGATGCCAGCCTGTTCCGCAACACTGGTGCGCAGGTGGCGGGCAAAGCCATAGCCCCGGATCAGCGCATATTGCGCGGCGGCGCATTCGGCATACCGCTCCACATCCTTGGCGTCGCGCGCGCCACGCATACGGACGTGGAAATTCACCAAATCGCCATCCAAGAGCCGCGTCTCAATGCCCTGATACTCGGGCGCAAAGGGCGCGGGGGCCGCGCTCTCGGTACAGCCCGCCAGCCCAAACGCCAGAGGCGATATGAGGGCCATGACCATTCTCACTCTGCCGCCATCGGTTGCGTACCGCGCGCCTTAGCATTTGCACTGAGTTCCGCCATCAATTCGCTGGCACGGGCGATCGGGTTGCTCAGGTAGAAATCCGCAATCGCCAGCCGGAAATCGGCCTTGCCAAGTGCGGCCTTGGTCAGCGGTTGCCAGTCGTTCTGCGCCACCTGATCAATCTTTTTCAGATGGGGTAAGGCCTTGACCAGCGCCTGCCGCAGTTGAGCGATGCTGTCATAGGGCAATACCGCGCCCAATTCGCCACTGAGCGCCCGCAGAATGGCCCAGTTTTCCTTAGCCTCACCCGGTGCAAAGCCCGCACGCAGCGCCAATTGTGGGCGGCCTTCGGTGTTGACGAAGAGACCTTGTTCTTCGGTATAGGCAGCCCCCGGCAGGATCACATCGGCACGGTGCGCACCGCGATCCCCATGGCTACCCTGATAGATCACAAACGGCCCCGCCGCGATCTCAACCTCGTCAGCGCCGAGATTGTAGATCACATCAGCACCGTCAATCGCGGCCTCTAGCCCGCCATTGGTCACGGCACCTACGTCCATTGCGCCCACACGCCCCGCCGCCGTATGCAGCACCAGCATCCGACCCGAGAGCGCCATCGCTGCCGCCAGAACCGCCGCGCCATCAGCCTCGCGCAGCGCGCCCATGCCGACAATGACAATCGTATCCTCTGGCACTTTGAGTGCATCAAGCGCGGCTCGATCCGTGCCCGCGTGGGTGTACTCATAGGTGAGATCAACCTTGGGACCAACCAGCGTGACATTGGCGCCCTTGATCCACGCCTTGCGCAGACGCGCGTTCAGAACCGGGGCTTCAACACGTGGATCGGTGCCGATCAGCACGACGTTCTTTGCCGTATCCAGAACCTCAATCGTGACATTGCCCACATAGCCACTGCGATTGCCTGCGGGCAGATGGGCCTTGTCGGTGCGGCATTCCACATGCCCACCCTGCCCCTCGATCAGACCTTTCAGGGCAAAGGCTGCCTCGACGGGAACAAGATCACCGACCAAACCGGCGACTTTCTTGGCACCCTTGATGGCCTGCGCGACCGACGCGAGCGCCTCTGGCCAAGAGGCCACCCGCAGCTTGCCGTTTTCACGGATATAAGGCCGGTCCAGACGCTGACGCCGCAACCCGTCCCAGACAAAGCGCGTCTTGTCGGAAATCCATTCCTCGTTCACACCGTCATGGTTGCGCGGCAGGATGCGCATGACCTCGCGCCCCTTGCAATCCACCCGAATGCTGCTGCCAAGCGCATCCATCACGTCGATGGTTTCGGTCTTGGTCAGTTCCCACGGACGCGCAGTAAAGGCATAGGGCTTGCTGACCAGCGCGCCAACCGGGCACAAATCAATGATGTTGCCCTGCAAATTGCTGTCGAGCGTTTGCCCCAGATAGCTGGTGATCTCGGAATCCTCGCCGCGTCCAGTCTGACCCATCTGCATAATCCCGGCCACCTCGGAGGTAAAACGCACACAGCGCGTGCAAGAGATGCAACGCGTCATATGGGTCTCGACCAGCGGGCCAAGGTCCAGATCCTCGCTCGCCCGCTTTGGTTCGCGATAGCGGCTGAAATCCACCCCATAGGCCATGGCCTGATCCTGCAAATCGCATTCTCCGCCCTGATCGCAGATCGGGCAATCAAGCGGATGGTTGATGAGCAGAAACTCCATCACCCCCTCGCGGGCCTTTTTGACCATGGGGCTGTTGGTCTTGACAACCGGCGGCTGGCCATCAGGGCCGGGACGCAGATCCTTGACCTGCATGGCGCAGCTTGCCGCCGGTTTGGGCGGACCACCCACGACCTCGACAAGACACATCCGGCAATTCCCGGCAATCGACAACCGCTCGTGATAACAGAAGCGCGGCACCTCGACCCCGGCCTGCTCACAGGCCTGAATCAGGGTCATTGCGCCCTCTACCTCGATCTGCTGATCGTCGATGATGATCTTGCGTAGGTCAGACATATTATCTCACTTTGCTTTCAGAAACTTGCCGATCGGGCTTTGCTTCGCGATTTCCGATTGGCCCAGTTCGCACAGGCTCGGGCCGTCATTGGGCATGGCCCCCATCGAGCGGATGTAATCGTCGCTCCGCCCGCGTATCTTTCGCTTTTCGGCCTTGTCCGTGATGTAGGCGTCAATCTCGGCTTCTGTGTAGCCACGCGACTGCGCCTCGGCTTTGAGGGCTCGCATGTACGAGATGGCGGTCACGACACGCGGCGAGATGTCACCGCAGCGTTTGCGGATTTCATCGGCGACTGCCATATAGAAAAGCCCCTTATTTATATCAGCCTCCTGAGAGAGCGAGCCGGCACTGGCCGACGCCACGCTCCCGGATACACCCAGTCCAAAACTCAGGCCAAAGCTCAGGATAAAAGACAGGATCATACGCATCAGATCATTCCCTTCATATCAGTACGGGGCATCACCAACACGGCGCGCCCATCTGCACTGCAGATGGGTTTCATGGTGTCTGCTATGCAATAGCAAACAGCCCAAACCCCTGATATGAAACGGTTTACGACCATATAATGCAGCGTCCCCTGACTGATACCGTGTCCCCGGAGCGCCCGTAAACCGGTCCTTCAGCCCCGACAGGCACGCCGGACCAAGCAATCTCGGAGGTGCCGAAATTGGTCAGACAATACCGCGTTGCCTCGTACAGGACGGCCTGTTGCGCGCCCTCGAGTCCACGACCGGCACGCCGTACCGAGGCAGTGAAATTGCGCCGGTCCTCTTTCTGTGCCCGCGCCTTGCCGGGATAGTAGTTGCCGTTGAACAGCACCCGCTCCTCGCGCTCTGCACAGCCTGCGAGCACGGTCATCGCAATCAGGGCAATCCCTGCGAGACGATATGCACGCAAGGCGCTCATTCCGCCGCCACGGCGCTGACGCGTCCGCTGCGTTTCGACTTGATCCGATCCTCGATTTCGTCGCGGAAGTTACGGATAAGGCCCTGAATCGGCCAAGCCGCCGCGTCACCAAGCGCACAAATGGTGTGGCCCTCGACCTGCTTGGTCACGTCGAGAAGCATGTCGATTTCCTCGACCTCGGCATCGCCACGCACCAGCCGGTCCATGACCCGCATCATCCAGCCGGTGCCCTCACGGCAGGGCGTGCACTGACCGCAGCTTTCATGCTTGTAGAATTTTGAGAGCCGCCAGATCGCCTTGATCATATCGGTGGACTTGTCCATCACGATGACCGCTGCCGTGCCAAGGCCCGAGCGTTGTTCGCGCAGGTAATCAAAATCCATGATCGCCTCGCGCATGTGTTCGCCACGAATGCACGGCACGGAGGAGCCACCGGGGATCACAGCCTTAAGGTTGTCCCAGCCACCGCGAATCCCGCCACAATGCTTTTCAATCAGCTCTTCAAAACTGATCGACATCGCTTCTTCAACAACGCAGGGGTTGTTCACATGACCCGAAATCGCAAAGAGCTTGGTCCCCGAATTGTTCGGACGGCCAAAGCTTGAAAACCACTCAGGGCCACGGCGCAGGATGGTCGGAACCACGGCAATCGATTCCACGTTGTTCACCGTGGTCGGACAGCCATAGAGGCCCGCGCCCGCCGGAAAGGGTGGCTTCATCCGAGGCATACCCTTTTTGCCCTCAAGGCTTTCAAGGAGCGCCGTTTCCTCGCCGCAGATATAAGCGCCTGCCCCATGTGCAAGGTAGATGTCGAAATCCCAGCCGGATTTACAGGCATTCTTGCCAACCAGTCCCGCCGCATACGCCTCATCAATAGCGACCTGAAGCGCCTCTTTTTCGCGGATGTATTCCCCGCGGATGTAGATGTAGCAGGCATGCGCATTCATCGCGAAACTTGCTATCAAACAGCCTTCGATCAGTGTGTGTGGATCATGGCGCATGATCTCACGGTCCTTGCAGGTTCCCGGCTCGGATTCATCGGCATTGACCACCAGATAGGATGGGCGCCCGTCGCTTTCCTTGGGCATGAACGACCATTTCAGGCCCGTAGGAAAGCCCGCACCGCCACGGCCGCGAAGCCCACTCGCCTTCATCTGGTTCACGATCCAATCGCGGCCGTTCTGCAGTATCTTGGCCGTGCCATCCCAATGCCCCCGCGCCAAGGCACCCTTTAGGCTGCGATCATGCATCCCGTAGAGATTGGTAAAGATACGGTCCTGGTCCTTGAGCATTCCGCTACCCCTGATTGTCCCGGCGCATGCGCCAGATTTGATAAGTCACCACCAACGCCCATACAAAGGCGGCAATGGCGGCCAGATCGAACAAAAAAACGAACCTTATCGGCCATTCCATCTGTGCGCCCAGCCATTGAGCGGCCATCCAGATCAGCATAGTCGCTGCAATCACCACACCCACGGTGCGGCCCTTGCGTGCCATTTGCCTGTCTCTGTCCTGCGCGCTCATCGCTTGCATCATTCCTCGTAAACGCCGCCCTTTGCGACGCGTTTCGAAAACTCGGTCTCGCCACCAGCGGCAAGCGTCTTGGCCTGTGCGGCCCAGTTATCGCGTGTCACCCGCCCCTTGAACCCTTTGAGATTGGCATCAACCCAGGCAATCTCGTCTGCCGACCAGCCTGCAATCTGGTCAAAGTGGTAAAAGCCCATCGCGTTACAGAGCTTTTCGAGCTTGGGCCCCACGCCCTTGATCTGCTTGAGATCATCCGCCTTACCTCCGCGTGGCTTGGCCAATGCCTCAGGTTGCGTACCCACCGCCTCGTCATCGCCGTCATTGGCCCGCGCCGCGCTGCTTGGCCCCGTGTCGGTGCCCCCCGATTTCGGCTGGGCTTGGGGTGTCGGCACCGGCGCGGATTGTGCCGGCGATGCCGCGACCGGAGCGTCGTCTTCAACATCGGGGGCCTTGTAGCCCGTAATTCCCGTCACGCCGCGCAACGTTGCCTCGACATCGCTGACCGCGATCCCCCGGTCCTCCGCGCTGTAGCCGGTACAGACCAGCCCTGTCAGCACCAGACCAAAGAACACCGCACACGCCAATCCAAGCAGCAGCGCTGCGAAGAAACCGACGGCAGGCGTGGTTGACCAGACCACCAGTATCCCCGACAGGGCCGCGAGACCCCAACTTACGATCTGGCAAGTGCTCAATTTCGACGTATCAGACATGACAGTAACCCCCTGTTTTGTTCAAGCAGGCGTGTTCAGTAAACTCCGCCTTTCTTGGCCCGGGCAGAGAACTCCGTCTCTTTGCCGTCAGCCAGTAATTTTGCCTGCTCAACCCAGTTGTCCCGGCTGACCCGTCCCTTGAAACCTTCAAGGTTCTGATCGACCCAACTGATCTCCTCCTCCGTCCAACTTGCCACCTGATCAAAGTGGTAAAAGCCCATGCTGTGCAAAAGCTGCTCCAGCTTGGGACCGACACCCTTGATCATCTTGAGATCATCCGGGCCGGATTTCCGCGGTGACTTCATTACTTTGGGCTTCTTGCCCGGCGTGACCTCAGCCTCAGCCGCCGCTTTCACGGGCTTGGCCGCCGGTTCCACTGCCGGTTTCGCCGTAGCCGTCGCCTGCGCCTCGGCCTTGGTAGCCCCGGTGGCATCTGCAGGCGTGCCGGCTGCTACCTTGGGCACGATCGCCACCGGTTCGGCGTTCTGCTGTACCGCAGAGGGCGCGGGCTTGTGCATCGCACCCTTGTCGCGCCACGGCGTTAGAAGCGGAACCTCAGTTCCATCAATCCGTTTGACCGTATCACCAATATCCACCGCGGCCTGTGCGCTAGCATTATACTGTGCCCGACCACTCTCGAACTCCTTGAGGCTGGTCAACCCCGACTTTGGTTCAGCGGCGTAGCGGCCATTTTGCGGCCCCGGCACCGGCACCTTGCCTGCGGCCAGTTCGTCGATGATCTCGGCAAAGCGCGCGGTCGTCAGATCCTCGTAATAATCCTTGCCAATTTGCGCCATCGGCGCGTTGGCACAAGCCCCCAGACACTCAACCTCTTCCCAGGAAAACTTACCATCCGCCGACAGCTCGAACGCTTTGGGTGCGATCTTGTCCTGACAGACAGCTATCAGATCCTCAGCACCACAGATCATGCAGGTCGTCGTGCCGCAAATCTGGAAATGCGCCACGCTGCCCACGGGCTGCAACTGGAACATGAAATAGAACGTCGCCACCTCGAGCGCGCGAATGTAATCCATCCGCAGCAAATCCGCGACATGCTCGATCGCCGGACGGCTCAACCAGCCCTCTTGCTCTTGAGCCCGCCACAAAAGCGGGATGATCGCGCTGGCTTGTCGGCCTTCGGGATATTTACTGATCTGCCCCTCAGCCCAGGCCTGATTGGCGGGGCTGAAGGCAAAGCTCTCGGGCTGTTTATGATAGAGACGACGTAGCATTCTCAGGCACAGGCTCCTGTAGTCAGTTTCACGCCCCCATCAGGCAGCCGAACGGCTCCGCCCGAGGACAATTTATAGGCAGTGATATCAAGTAATTGCTGCCGCTCCAGCCCGGTCTGGATCTCGGCTGCCAGATAGTCAGGTTCGGTCACCATGGAGCACCCCAATGAAGCGGCAGCAGCATCGTAGAGGGCGATATCCTGTTGGGTCACTCCCTGCGGTGGCAGGCCACAGCCCGCAACCAAGGCCAAAGCGGCGAGCGCTGCGACACGTGCATGCATCATTCGGAACACACCTCTTGCGAAAGGGTCAGGGAATCGTCGTCGACATTCATCACGGCCTCGCCGTCCGCAATCATTTTGCCAATCACGGGGCGCAGTTCCTTGGTGGTGAAACCAGCGGCGGGAAGTTGGCTATCAGCGTCTGTTCGACCAAGTTTGCAATCGACGGTCTTCATATAAGCGATCAAATCTGTGCGCAATTGCGCGGGGTTGCGTGGGGCAACGGCGGTTTCGGGATTGCTCTTCATCATATCCGCCGACAGACCCTTGAATTTGTCGCAGAGGCTCTGTTCCAGAAATACCGCCTTTTGATCGTCAGACACGCGGATTTCCGACATCCGCTCCATCTTGTCCATCAAGAGCTGCACTTCGGTTATCTCGACACCCACACGCGGCAACAAGAGCTTGGCTTCTTCAATCGTCATAGCGCAATTATTGTCTGCAATCGCGGCAAAGAATCGCTCGCGGCCCGAATAATCAAGCTTGCCGCCACAGGCGCCTCCAAAGACCACCAACTGCCCATCGAGAATGCGCGCGCGCTCTTCGGTGATGAGCTGTTCAGTGATCGCCTTGCTCTCATCCTTGTCAGCGAACCCAGCATCAGGCATGACTTTGTCTGCTTGATAGGGCGACATCCGACAGGCATGCTCGGCCATTACGCCAACGAATTCCTCGATCCGCTCTGAAGGCACGGCCTGAGCCTGAGCCAACGCAGGGAGCGCCGCAACTAAAAGCGTAACGATACCCTTCATGCGCCCTGCCCCACTGCCAAGAGTGCCACCATCACAACACTCAGAGCGGCAACCCCGGCACCGATATGCTTGGCCACCGATTGTCCTGCTCGGCTATAGATCCAGGCATCGTGAAACGCCATGTAGGAGAAGGCCACAAAGAGCAGCGCAATCACTTTGACATCACCATAAATCGTCGCCCCAACGGTCAGGATGAGCATGGCAACATATCGGTTTGCCATCACCTGCGGCAACTGTTCGGCGCGATGCGTCGTTGCAGCCATCCCTGCCACCGGGTCGCGCAGGAACAGGCCCGCAAGCAGCCCCGTCACCAGCACACCCGCACCCGAAAGTGCTATGGCAAGGCTTGCCCAACTCATTATCGGTCGATCTCCCCAAATACGACATCCATCGTCCCGATGATCGCCGCGACATCGGCCAGTTGATGACCTTTGGCGACATGATCCATCGCCTGCAAATGCAAGAAGCCGGGCGCACGGATCTTGGCTCGATACGGGCGGTTGGTGCCATCTGCCACCAGATACACGCCAAACTCACCCTTGGGCGCCTCGACCGCAGCGTAGACTTCGCCCGCAGGGACGTGGAATCCCTCGGTATAGAGCTTGAAATGGTGGATCAGCGCCTCCATCGAACGCTTCATCTCGGCGCGTTTGGGTGGGGTGATCTTGCCCCGTGCCAGAATTTCACCCTGCCCCTCGGGGGCGCGCAATTTTTCAATCGCCTGATGGATGATCCGCAGCGATTGGCGCATTTCTTCCATCCGGCACAGATAGCGATCATAGCAATCGCCATTCTTGCCCACCGGAATGAGGAAATCGAACTCGTCATAGCATTCATAAGGCTGGGCGCGGCGCAGATCCCACGCCATGCCAGAGCCACGCACCATCACGCCACTAAAGCCCCAATCGAGCGCCTCTTGCTGGCTGATGACGCCAATATCGGCATTGCGCTGCTTGAAAATCCGGTTTTCGGTCAGCAGCCCGTCGATGTCATCCAGCACCCTAGGGAATTCATTGGCCCAGGTCTCGATATCGTCGATCAACTCGGTCGGCAGGTCCTGATGCACGCCACCGGGGCGAAAATAGGCCGCGTGCAGACGCGCACCGCACGCCCGCTCATAGAACACCATCAGCTTCTCGCGCTCTTCAAAACCCCAGAGCGGTGGGGTGAGCGCGCCCACGTCCATCGCCTGCGTGGTGACGTTCAGGAGGTGGTTGAGGATACGGCCAATCTCGCAATAGAGCACCCGGATGAGGCTCGCGCGGCGCGGCACCTCAACGCCGGTCAGCTTTTCGATGGCCAGACACCAGGCATGTTCCTGATTCATCGGGGCCACGTAGTCCAGCCGGTCGAAATAGGGCAGGTTTTGCAGATAGGTCCGGCTCTCCATCAGCTTTTCGGTGCCACGATGCAGCAGGCCGATATGCGGGTCACACCGCTCCACCAACTCACCATCCAGCTCTAGTACCAGACGCAAAACCCCATGCGCTGCAGGGTGTTGCGGCCCAAAGTTGATGTTGAAATTGCGGATCTTCTGCTCGCCCGTCAGGGCGTCATCGAAACCTTTGCTGCCGTCCATTAACCACGTCCTCCGTCAAACTGATCGCGGAACGCCATGATCCAGAGCAGAACAAGTGCCCCAAGTGGGATGATAGCGACAAGACTGACCCAGTTCGGGATGCCGAACTTCGGCAACAATTTCCAGAAAGGAATCACAATCAGCACGGCGAAGATCAGCATGAAGATCAGGCCGCCACCGCCCATACCGTAACCTCCCATCACTTCGCCCCCTTCTCATCACCCGGCAGGATGTATTCGGCACCCTCCCATGGGCTCATGAAATCGAACTGCCGGTATTCCTGCACAAGGCTCACAGGCTCATAGACGACGCGCTTTTGCACCTCGTCATAGCGCACCTCAGTGTAGCCCGTGGTCGGGAAATCCTTGCGCAGCGGGTGCCCGCGAAATCCGTAGTCGGTCAGGATGCGGCGTAAATCTGGATGGCCGGAAAAGAGAATGCCAAACATGTCGAAAATTTCACGCTCGAACCAGTTGGCCGCCGGATAGGGCTCGGTGATCGAGGGAACCATATCCTCTTCGCGGACCGCCACCCGCAAACGGATGCGGTGATTTTGGTACATGCTAAGGAAATGGTAGACCACATCGAACCGCTTCGCCCGCTCGGGATAATCCACCGCCGTAATATCAACCAGCGAGGAAAAGGCGCAGTTCTGGTCGGTTTTCAAAAACTCCGCAAGCCCCGCGATATGATTGATCGCCACATCGACCGTCAATTCGCCATGCGCGACCTCCCAGCCCAGCACGCAATCCACGCGCTTCGCCTCGATATAGCCGCCAAGTTCCTTGAGTGTTGCGCTCATCTGACAATTGTCCCCGTCCGGCGAATTTTGCGCTGCAATTGCAGAATGCCATAAACCAGGGCCTCTGCCGTTGGTGGGCAGCCCGGTACATAGATATCCACCGGCACAATCCGGTCGCAACCGCGCACAACACTGTAGCTGTAGTGATAGTAACCGCCACCGTTGGCGCAACTTCCCATAGAAATCACATAGCGCGGCTCTGGCATCTGGTCATAGACCTTACGCAGCGCCGGGGCCATCTTGTTCGTCAGCGTTCCGGCCACGATCATCACGTCCGACTGGCGCGGGCTGGCGCGCGGCGCAAAGCCAAAACGCTCCACATCATAACGCGGCATGGCGGTATGCATCATCTCGACAGCACAGCACGCCAAACCAAAGGTCATCCAATGCAGCGACCCGGTGCGCGCCCAGTTGATGATATCCTCGGTCGAGGTCAGCAAGTATCCCTTGTCCTGCAACTCGGCGTTCAGTGCCTGCGTTGCGACCTCGCGGTCCGGCCCTGCGGTATTGGCACCTGTCATCACTGCCATTCCATCGCTCCTTTGCGCCATTCATAGGCGAACCCTGCGGTCAGCACGCCCAGAAACACCATCATCGACCAGAACGCTGCCATGCTCAGATCCTGAAACGCCACCGCCCATGGAAACAGCATCGCAATTTCGAGATCGAAGATGATGAAGAGGATCGACACCAGATAGAATCGCACGTCGAACTTCATCCGCGCGTCGTCGAATGCATTGAACCCGCATTCATAGGCGCTGACCTTTTCGGGATCGGGGTTGCGGACGGCCAGAATGACGGCGGCAAGGATGAGAACAAGGCCCAAACCAATGGCAACGGCCAGGAAAACGAGGATGGGAAGGTATTCCCTCAGCATCTCTTCCACGGGGTGGCTCCTTTCATGCGCGAGGATCGGCGCATCAAGATGGCTGCATGACTTACGCGGGTTTAAACCCGCCCTTGGCAGGGGTCAACCGAGCGCGCGCAGGTTTGACCCTCAAGTCTGCGGGATTCTCTTGTTATGCATGCAGCGGTATGCCGGAAATGGGTTAAATTGGCCATGTTCCCTGACCAGACACTCGTGCAGCGCGGCAAAAGCGCGCGACTCAGACCTGCCAGGCCGGTCTGCGCCGGTCAAAGAATGCGCCAATGCCTTCGCGGGCCTCGTCGCCTGACCAACAGGTCGTAAGCGCCGCGATGGTCATCGCTATCGTTGCGTCATCGACCTGCGGACCAAGGGCGCGCACCAGTGCCTTGGCCTGTCCCACCGCCCCCGGTGCGCAGTCCAGATAGGGTGCCACTTCAGCCTCGATGGCGGCATCCAGATCGCGCTCGGGCACGGCCCGCGCCAAAAGGCCAAGCTGCACCGCCTCGGCGGCGTCAAACCGGCGTCCCGACATGAATACGCGCCGCGCCCGCGCCTCTCCCATCCGCGCAACGACATAGGGGCCGATTGTGGCGGGGATCAAGCCCAGCCGAGTCTCGGTCAAGGCCATCAGCGCATGATCCGCACCAATCGCCACATCACATACACTCAACAGGCCGACACCGCCACCAAAGGCATTGCCATGCACCCGGCCAATCAGCGGCTTGGGCAGGGTATTGAGCGCCTGAAGCATATACGCCAGTTTTGCGGCCTCACGCCCCCGCGCCTCAGGCTCCGCCTCGAACTGGTCCCGCATCCAGCCCAGATCACCGCCCGCGCAGAATGTCTTGCCACGCGCGGCCAGCACGACCACCCGCACCTCAGCATCCGCGCCCAAGGTTTCCGCCGCATCGTGCAACTCGGCGATCATCTGCGCCGACATGGCATTGTGTTTTTCTTCCCGGTCCAGCGTGAGCGTCACCACGCCACGCGCGTCCCGGTTCACATGGATTGTCTCGAACATCAGCCCTCTCCCTGCCCCGAACGCATCGCCCGCGCCATCTCGGCGGCCTTGGTCAAGACCTCGCGATCCAACCCGGTCTCATAGCCAAGCGCCTCAAGACGCGCCTGCACCTCCTCGGTCGCCACATTTCCAGCGGCTCCCGGTGCATAGGGACAGCCCCCGAGGCCCCCCACGGCGGCATCAAACACCCGCACCCCCTGCGCCAAGGCTACCTCGATATTCTCGAGCGCGCGCCCCGAGGTGTCATGGAAATGCCCCGCCAGCCGATCCACCGGCACAGCATCCGTGACCGTCGCCAGCATCGCCCCGACCGCCTCGGGCCTGCCCTGCCCAATCGTATCGCCAAGGCTGATCTCGTAGCAGCCCATGGACCAAAGCGCCTCAGCCACCCGCGCCACCTCAGCCGGGGCCACCGGCCCGTCATAGGGGCACTCGACCACGCAGGATACATAGCCGCGCACGCGCAGCCCTTCCGCCCCCGCCGCCTGCATCACCGGCGCGAACCGCGCGAGGCTCTCGTCAATCGTGGCGTTGATATTGGCGCGTGAAAACCCCTCCGAGGCGGACCCAAAGATGGCCACCTCATCCGCCCCCGCCTCCAGCGCATCCTGAAGCCCACGCATATTCGGCGTGAGGGCCGCATAACGCACCCCCGGCGCGCGCCGAATACCGCGCAGCACCTCGCCCGAATCCGCCATCTGCGGCACCCATTTTGGGCTCACGAAACTCGCGACTTCGATGCGTGAGAACCCCGCATCGCTCAGGCAATCCACGAAAGCGATCTTGTCCCGCGTTGGAATGTGCCGCGCCTCGTTCTGCAACCCGTCGCGCGGACCGACCTCGAAAATCTCGACATGCTCTGCCATCACGTCCCCTCCGAGACCGGATAAAATTCTTGGGTGTAGATATCCTGAACCCCGTCCCGCGCCTTGGCCCGACTATAGCCCGGTCGCGCACGCAACCGCGCCCAGTAAGCCATGAGCCGGGGATAGGCCGCAAGATCGACGTAATAGCGCGCCAATTCAAACCCATAGGCGAACATCACATCCGCCGCCGAAAAGCCCGAGGGCAAGAGGTAATCCGCCTCCATCCGCGCTTCCATCGCCGCAAGGCTCGTGCGCAGGCGGGCATTGAGCAGCTTGACCACCACCGGAGATGGCTGCGCGGGCGGGCGCAAAAACACCTGATTGAGGTTGAGGTTCTCCAAAAGACAGCCCACCGTTTCGGCATAGCCGAATATCTCCAGACACCGCGCCCGCTCCGCACTTCCCAACGCGGGCATCAGCCCCGCCTCCGGATCGGTCTCGCACAAAAGCTGCACAATCGCGGCACTTTCGAACCAGACCGCGCCGTGATGCTCCAACACCGGCACGCGCCCGGCAGGCGACAGCGCCAGAAACGCCGCGCTGCGCATCGAGCCGTCGCGGATCGAATAATACCTCACCTCATAATCCAGCCCCATCTCCTCCAAGAGCCACATAACCCGAAACGACCGTGCGAGCGGCACGTGGTGTAGGGCAATCATGATACCTTGTCTCCTACCAACTCGGGCCGCGTGACTTCGGCGACGTGCGTTTCCCCGATCCACTGTGCCCATGCCCACAACGCGCTGCGCTGTGTCATCATCTGTCTTCCTTCCGGCAGCATGGCAAAATAATCCATCATCGGCCAGAGCAGACAGTCCGCAAGCGACAGGCACCCGGTCGTCAAGACCTGCCCCTCAGCGGCGATCTCCTCCAAGGCGTCCAGCACTCTGGGTGCCTCGATCAACCCCGCATGGACTTCGGCAGGGTCGAACGCTTCGCCGACAAGCGGCCGAAACACGCCGTGCGAAAAGGCCTGCGTGATCAGAGGTCGATACAGATAGGAATCCGTGATGCACATAACCTGTCGGGCCCGGGCCCTGGCCAGTACATCTTGAGGCATCAATGCCAACCCCGGGAACACTCCGTCGATGTAGTCCAGAATGGCCTGCGTTTCCGAAAGCCTGAAGCCTCGATGCTCAATCACCGGCACCTTGTGGAACGGGTGGATTTGACCGAGCGTGTCAGCTTGGTTCGGCTCGAATGGGTCAATTTCCGAATAATCGTAGGCTACCTGCTTGAGAACGAGCGCCATTCGCACCGCGCGGGTATAGACGCTCGGCCCGTAGCCTATCACATGCGGGGCGTCCGTCATGTCTGACCGGCGTCTTCCAACCGGACCAGCGCCGCCCCGGCACTGACCTGATCACCCGCCGACACCAAGACCTCGGCCACGACCCCGTCGCGTGCGGCCAAGAGGCTGTGTTCCATCTTCATCGCTTCCAGCACCGCCAAGCGGTCGCCCTTGGCCACCGCCTGCCCCGGCGTGGCATAGACCGCCTTGACCAGCCCCGGCATCGGCGCTTCGATCAAGGTGGCATCGCCCCCGGCGGCCCCTTCCCGCGCCAAGGGATCGACCAGATCAAAACTAAGCCCATAGCGCGCAAAAACCGTGATCCGGCTGCCATCCACCGCCACATTCGGCGCAGGCTGCCCATCCAGCCGCCAGCGACCATCGACGCGCCGTACCTCGACCAGCGCCTCCCCTACCCGCAGATCATGCGCATCGCCCCCGTGTGTCATCAGCCGCACCGCGGTCTCTTCGCCGCCATGGATCAACACCACCTCCCGCTCGAGCGGTGCCCAGAGGACAAAGCCCGCATCGGGCGGCGAATCGTCCAGCAGCCCCAACCCTGCCAGCGCCGCCAAAGCCACCTCGCTTGACCCCGCCTCAGGCACCATCACCAGCGCCTCACTATCGCGCGCAATCAGCCCGGTATCGACCTCGCCCGCCGCGAATCCCGCATGCCGCGCCAGCGCCCCCAGAAACCCGAGGTTCGTCACCGTCCCGGCCACCTCGGTTCCCGCCAGCGCCGCCGAGAGCCGTCGCAACGCCACCGCGCGCGTGGGGCCATGGGTGATCACCTTGGCAATCATCGGATCATACCAGGGGCTGATCTCATCGCCCGCCCGCACGCCGCTATCGGCGCGAACACCCGCCGGAAACTCCAGATGCGTCAGCCGCCCCGTGGCGGGCAAGAACCCTTTGGGCACATCCTCGGCATAGAGCCGCGCCTCAAAGGCGTGACCGTTGATCGTCAACTCCTCTTGGACGAGCGGCAACCCCTCACCCGCCGCCACCCGCAATTGCCATTCCACCAGATCGACGCCGGTGATCAGTTCCGTCACCGGATGCTCGACTTGCAGCCGGGTGTTCATCTCCATGAACCAAAAGCGGTCCGGGCGCAGCCCGTCTGAGCCATCGACAATGAACTCGACCGTGCCGGCCCCCGCATAGCCAATCGCCTCCGCCGCGCGCACCCCTGCCTGCCCCATGGCGGCGCGCACCTCGGACGTCATGCCGGGCGCGGGGGCCTCTTCGATCACCTTCTGATGCCGCCGCTGGAGCGAGCAATCACGCTCAAAAAGATGCACCGCTTTGTGGCCATCACCAAACACCTGCACCTCGATATGCCGGGGCTTCTGGATGTATTTCTCGATCAGAACGGCGGCATTGCCAAAGGCCGTGCGCGCCTCACCCTGCGCACTCTCCAGAGCGTCGGCAAAATCCTCAGGCCGCTCCACCAGCCGCATCCCCTTGCCGCCCCCCCCCGCTACGGCCTTGATGAGCACCGGATAGCCTATCGCCTCCGCCGCCCCGGCAAGATGCTCAGGGTCCTGATTGGCCCCATGATAGCCCGGCACCACCGGCACGCCCGCCGTTTCCATCAGCGCCTTCGCCGCATCCTTGAGGCCCATCGCCCGAATGGCCGCCGAGGAGGGGCCGATAAAGACCAGCCCCGCCGCCTCCACGGCCTCGACAAAATCGGGGTTTTCGCTCAGGAAACCATAGCCGGGGTGAATGGCCTGCGCCCCCGTCTCCAGCGCCGCCGCGATAATGGCCTCGCCGCGCAAATAGCTCTCGGCTGGTGCCGCCCCCCCGATCCATACCGCCCGGTCGGCCAGCGCCACATGTGCGGCCCCCCGGTCGGCGTCGGAATAGACCGCCACCACCTCGACGCCCATCGCCCGTGCCGTGCGCATGACCCGGCCAGCAATCTCCCCCCGGTTCGCGATCAATATCCGCTCAAACATGGCACATGCTCCCAGTTTCATCGTTCTTCAAATACTCAATCTTCACGGCATGCCCCATTTTGATTATCCTCAGCACCACCCAAGTCGCGCTTCGCCATCATAAGACCGCGCCATTCCACGGGCGATCATCGAACGCGCCACCGGAACGCCATCCACGGATGCAAAGACCAGAGCACGCCCATAGTGATCCGTCCCCTCTCGAACGAACGTCACCTCTTGGGCCGTCATCATCATCCATCTCAGCGCCCATTTCGCACGTATGGCATTCTTGAGTTCCGATGCGCATTTCGGCGAGAACAATTCTGGCGTGTCGAACCCCGTCAGCCGAGCAGAAATGAGCCCTCTATTCGGACAGTAGAGCCGAACCGTATCGCCATCAGTCACACCGGCCAATCGACACCCCGGGCTCTGACTCCCCGAAACCGCCAGCGTGCCAATGCGCGCCGTGGTGAAAATATCCGCCCCAAGCGGTAAAAGGATCAAAGTGACCGTCCCCAACACCATCACACCGCGCAGATAAAACGCGGGATCGAGTATTCTGTCACGCAACCCGCGTCGTGCGAGGCGTAAGGCAGAGCGGTCGCGCGGGTTCGGCGGCGTTCCAAGATCCCATTTCGGATGTCGGCGCGCCCCGCGATAGAACCGTGTGATCTTGCCTTTTCGCACGTCACCCGCCCCTCACATCCGAAACACGCCAAAGCGCGTCTCTTCAACCGGCGCGTTGAGCGCCGCGCGCAAGGACAACGCCAGCACATCGCGGCTCTTGCGCGGGTCGACGATCCCGTCATCCCAGAGCCGCGCAGACGCATAGAGCGGATGCGCCTGCCGCTCGAACATCTCGACCGTGGGGCGCTTGAACTCGGCCTCGTCCTCGGTCGACCAGGTGCCACCCTTGCGCTCGATCGCGTCGCGGCGCACCGTCGCCAGCACCCCCGCCGCCTGCTCGCCCCCCATCACCGATATCCGGCTATTGGGCCAGGACCACATGAAACGTGGCTGATAGGCGCGCCCCGCCATGCCGTAATTGCCCGCGCCAAAGGAGCCACCCACCACCATGGTGATCTTGGGCACGGAGGTTGTCGCCACCGCCGTCACCATCTTGGCCCCGTGCCGCGCGATGCCCTCATTCTCGTATTTGCGGCCGACCATGAAACCGGTGATATTTTGCAGAAACACCAGAGGGATGCGCCGCTGGCTGCACAGTTCCACGAAATGCGCGCCCTTTTGCGCGGCTTCAGAGAACAAGACGCCGTTATTGGCCACGATCCCCACCGGACAGCCCTTGATATGGGCAAAGCCCGTCACCAGCGTCTCGCCAAACCGTGCCTTGAACTCATCCAGCCGCGAGCCATCGACAACGCGCGCAATGACCTCGCGGATGTCATAGGGCGTGCGTAGATCGGCGGGCACGACACCCAGCAATTCCTCGGGGTCATAGGCCGGCTCTTCGGGTGCCTCCCAACGGAGAGTCGGCGCGCCCCCGCTGCCCAGCGACGCAACCGCCCGCCGCGCCAGTGCCAGCGCGTGCCCGTCATCCTCGGCCAGATAATCCGCCACGCCCGAGAGGCGCGTATGGACGTCGCCGCCGCCCAGATCCTCGGCGCTGACAACCTCGCCCGTCGCGGCCCTGACCAAGGGCGGGCCTGCCAGAAAAATCGTCCCCTGATCGCGCACGATAATGGTGACATCGCTCATCGCGGGCACATAGGCGCCACCAGCGGTGCAACTGCCCATCACCACAGCAATCTGCGCGATGCCCTTGGCGCTCATCCGGGCCTGATTGTAAAAAATCCGCCCGAAATGGTCGCGGTCCGGAAATACCTCATCCTGATTGGGCAGGTTCGCGCCGCCGCTATCCACCAGATAGACACATGGCAGGTGACATTCCTCGGCGATCTCCTGCGCGCGTAGATGCTTCTTGACCGTCATGGGATAATAGGTGCCGCCCTTCACGGTGGCGTCATTGCACACCACCATCACCTCGCGCCCCATGACGCGCCCCACGCCCGCAATCACCCCGGCACAGGGGGCGGCCCCATCATAGAGCCCATGCGCCGCCGTGGCGCCCACCTCCAGAAACGGGCTGCCGGGGTCAAGCAGGCCCGCCACCCGGTCGCGCGGCAACATCTTGCCGCGTGACACATGCCGCTCGCGCGCCTGCGCGCCGCCTCCTGCTGCCGCCCAGTCGGCAGCCTCGCGGACCAAACTCAGAGCTTCGAGATGGCCGGCGCGATTGGCCTTGAATACCTCGGACCCCGTCAGAACGGATGATGTCAAACGCATGAGCTTTCCCCTTGGTTGGGCAATCCTGTTGCATATTTACCGCAGCGCCGCAGCAACCGGGCAACTTGACCCAAATCAATGTTTTCCGAGTCGGATGGGCGCATACCCCGTCCGGTAAGAACAAGAGTGGACAGACCATGAAACATATCACCGCCCTCACCCTCTCGGCCCTGCTGGCTTCTGCGGCAGTTCCGGCCTTCGCCCAAGAAAAGGGCGACTTCCTTCTCGGTCTCGGCCTCGGCTGGATCGAACCCGGCGACGGCAGCAATACAGCCGCAGGCAAGGTCAGCGCCGATGGCGCCTTCAGCCCGACGATCACGGTGGAATACTTCGTTGCCGACAAAATCGGTATCGAGCTTCTGGCCTCTTGGCCCTTCGAGCATGACATCGACCTTGGCGGTGCCGGTACGGTTGGCGAGACCAAGCATCTGCCGCCGACCCTGTCGTTGCAGTATCACTTCACCAATTCCAGCGCCTTCACCCCGTTCGTCGGCGTCGGCATCAACTACACCTACTTCTTTGATGAAAAGGGCAAGGGTCCGCTGAACGGCGTCTCGATCGACCTCGACGACTCTTGGGGTCTCGCCCTGCATGCGGGTGCGGACTATGCCATCAGCGAGAAATCCGCGCTTCGCCTCGACGTGCGCTACATCGACATCGAAACCGACGCAAAAGTCGGTGGTGTAAACATCGGCAAGGTCAAGATTGATCCGTGGATCTTCAACGCCGCTTACGTGATGAAGTTCTGATCCCCTCCCAAACAGGATCGAACTGAAGGGGCTGGCCAATGTGCCAGCCCATTTTTCCTGTATCGGGACCATCATTCCAGCCCCTCCGCCGCCGCACGCGCTCTGAGATCCTTGCGGATCACCTTGCCCGTCACCGTCATCGGCAGAGCATCGAGAAATGCAACGTCCCGGGGATAGGAATAGGCCGAGAGACGTGCCTTGACGTGATCCTGCAACTCTGTCGCCAAGGCGGTCGAGGGCGATACACCTGCTTTCAGCACGACATAGGCCTTGACGATCTCGGTGCGCAGGCGGTCAGGCTTGCCCACCACACCCACGGTCGCCACGGCTGGATGGGTCAGCAGGCAATCCTCAATCTCAGCCGGTCCGATCCGATACCCGGCAGAGGTGATCACATCATCCTCGCGCCCGACAAAACGGATATAACCGCCTTCGATCACACCGCGATCCCCGGTCAGGAGCCAGTCGCCGCGAAATTTCTCTGCTGTCTCTCTCGGTCTTTGCCAATATTCCAGCATCATTGAGGCCGATCCGCGCCGCACGGCAATCTCTCCCTCACCATCCGTGACGTGACCCGCGTCGTCAATGACGGCCACCGCATGCCCCGGAACCGCCCGCCCCAGACAGCCCGGCATCGTCTCAAACAGCGCGCCACAAGACGCCCCGACCATATTGCACTCTGTCTGCCCGTAGAACTCGTTGATCGTCACATTCAACGCCTGTCGTCCCCAGTCGAGCATTTCCGCCCCAAGAGGCTCTCCACCGCTCGCCACGCTCCGCAACCCGGTGATCCGCGCATCGGTCGCTTTGAGCATGCGCAGCGCAGTTGGGGGAAAAAATACATTTTTGACAAAGCCTTGCTCGATGATCTTAATGCATTCCTCTGGGCTGAACTTGACCATGCGCGCCGCGACCACCGGCACGCCAATCGCCAATCCCGGCATCAGAACATCGAAGAGCCCGCCAATCCACGCCCAATCCGCAGGCGTCCAGAGGCAATCGCCGGTCTGGCCCAGAAAATCATGGCTGATCTCGACGCCCGGCAGGTGCCCGGTCAGCACCCGGTGCGCATGCAACGCACCCTTGGGGCTGCCTGTCGTGCCACTTGTGTAGATCAGCACGGCAGGCTCATCCGCGCCCGTATCGACCGTCTCAAACCGCGCCTCGGTCAGCCCTTCGTCCTCGGGCACCAAAGTCGCGACCTCGGGTAAAGCACGCAGCATCCTGACGCCATCAGGATCAGTCACGACCACCCGCGCCCCAGCGTCGCCCACTCGGCTGGTCAAGGCATCCTGCATGAAGAGTTTGAACAAAGGTATTGAGATTGCGCCGACCTTCCAGATCGCGATGTGGGCCGCGGCACACCACGCCCCTTGGGCGCGCAACACGCCAACACGATCGCCGCGCCGAACACCCCGCGCCACCAGCGCCTGCGCCAGACCATCCGCCATGCGCCGCAATGCGCCGTACCGGACCTCCTGTGGCCCCTCGCCCGAGAGGTCGATGATCGCCACGCGCTCAGGCTCTGACGCGGCCCAGACATCGCAGACCTGCGCCGCCATGTTCAGACGCGCAGGGATCTCCCAGCGGAACCCATCGTAAAGCGCCTCATAAGGCGCGCGCTCCAAAAGCGGACGCGCGCCGCTCATGACGCAGCCTCGGGCGCGTTCACATGGACCAGTCTGCCATAGGCATCAACAAAATATTCATAGGGCCCACAGGCCACCACCAGCCAGAGATCGGCGCTCGCCGCCGGGCGCGCAGCACAATCCGACCGCGCGGCCCCCACCCCCGCATCGCTCAGATATACCGCCACCACACGCTCGATCACCTCAGTCTCGGTCGTCGTCGCCGCACGCCCTCCCAGCATGAGCCCAAATCCGGCCGCGGCCGCGATGAGCGCAATCAGAGGCAGGAACAGCAGACGGCGTGACATGACCTCAGTGCCCCAGTTGACTGGATTGCAGATAGAGCATCTGCCGCGCGGTCGCGTGCAAGTGACAATTCACCGCCGCAGGTCCAGCCCCGGTGCCACCGCCCCATTGCGCCGCCTCATACCCACATTTCGCGTCGCGAAACTCGATCCACGCCCTTTGCATGTCGCGCAGCGCCTCGGCTTGCTTTGGCGCATAGGATTGGATTTGCGCATCCTGAGCCGCCAGTTTCGCGTAAAGTTGCTGATAGACCGTGTTCAGCCACCCGTCCCACTGCGCCCGCTCTCGATCGAGACAACCGCCCATCCCGACCGTTGTTCCCCCGCCTGGCGTCGCCTCCATGCAGGCCGAAGCCGCCTTGCCCGCGCAGGCCTCGCCACCGTTTGCGCGAATACAGGCCTCGACCGGCGCGATGTCAAACACCAAGTCCTGTGCGACAAGCGGTGTTGCGCTCAAGATCAGCACGCCACATAGGTCCATAACTCGCCTCACGGCTGTCATTCCATATCCCCCAGACTGCGTAGTTCCTGTGTGCGTGCCGCCGTCTTCTCCAAGTGGCACGCCGCAGCTATGATCGTTCGGATTGATCCATCAATCCAGTAGCCATAGCGCAGCCCGCATTCCGCCTCGCGATATGCGTTCCACGCGTCCTGCGCGACGGCCAACTGTGCCTCAAGGTTGCGCTCACCCTCGTCCAGCGCCTCGACCTGAGCGGCGTAGGCCGCGTGCATCAGATCTGTCCAAACCGCCGTTTCCGCCATGAGACATTCTGTGGTCCCCAAGGTCGTATCGCCGCCGGGTTGTGCCTGACACATCCGTGCCGCCGCACCGACGCAAGAGGGTTGATCCTCTCCTGGTCCAGCCTCGGCATGACACGCCTTCACAATGGCCTCATCGACGACGGCATCCTGACCCAGTGCGGCGCCCGCTATGACCATGAGGACCAAAGCCAGTCTCACCCCATCGCCCCCATCAATTCGCGTCCCACCAGCATGCGCCGAATCTCAGACGTGCCTGCCCCGATCTCCATCAGCTTGGCATCGCGGAAAAGGCGCGCCACCGGCGCATCGGCAAGAAAGCCTGCCCCACCCATTGCCTGCACGGCCTGATGCGCCTGCACCATCGCCTGCTCAGAGGCATAGAGACAACAGGCCGCCGCATCCTGCCGGGTCACATCACCCCGGTCACAGGCCTTGGCCACCTCATAGACATAAGCCCGCGCAGAATTCATAGCCGTATACATATCCGCGATCTTGCCCTGCATCAGCTGGAACGAGCCAATGGCCTGCCCAAACTGTTTGCGCTCCGCCAGATAGGGCATGATCTCGTCGAGGCAGGCCGCCATGATGCCCGTGCCGATGCCCGCCAGAACGACGCGCTCGTAATCGAGACCCGACATGAGCACGCGCACGCCCCGGCCCTCTTCGCCCAAGACATTTTCGAACGGCACGTCAACGTCGTCAAAGATCAGCTCAGCGGTATTGCTGCCGCGCATCCCCAGCTTGTCGAAATGCGGACTCGTGCTGAACCCCTTCATCGTCTTTTCAATGAGAAAGGCCGTGATCCCCTGGGATCCGGCGTCCGGGTTGGTCTTGGCGTAAACCACCAAAGTATCGGCGTCCGGCCCGTTGGTGATCCAGTACTTGCTGCCATTCAGCTTGTAATGATCGTTCCGCTTCTCGGCCCGCAGTTTCATGCTGACCACATCACTGCCCGCGCCCGCCTCAGACATGGCCAGCGCGCCGACATGCTGCCCGCTGACGAGCCCCGGCAAGTACTTGGCCTTCTGCTCAGCCGTGCCATTCAACTTGATCTGATTGACGCAGAGATTGGAATGCGCGCCATAGCTCAGCGAGACCGAGGCAGAGGCGCGCGCAATTTCCTCGACCGCGATCACATGGGCGAGGTAACTCATCCCTGCCCCGCCATATTCCTCGGGCACGGTGATCCCCAAAAGGCCCAGATCCCCCATTTCCCGCCAGAGCGCGTTGGGAAAGGCGTTGCTGCGATCAACCTCCGCTGCCATCGGCTTGACGCGCTCTTGCGCCCAACGATGCACCATCTCGCGCAGGGCATTCACATCCTCGCCCAGATCAAACTGCATGACCGCATTGAACATCGCGTTTCCTCCTCCGAAACGGATTTATTGAACACTTGTTCATTTTATACACTCAAGGATTTCCATCCGTCAATCGTCGCAAATTTCCAACCTTAGGCGTCACACCGCCGATCCCAGTCCAATATTTTAGATATTCCAGACTTTTACCCCTGACTTGCCGTATTCAGCATGCAATACTTGTGAAAACGCAACTTTTTTTAGGCCCCAAAGATGGCGCATGCCGAGATCAAGACCGTGGTGCAATGGGCGAAAGGGACCGATTGGCGCCTCACTCTTCAGCATAGCTGTGACCATCACGCCTTGGTCTGGATCACACGAGGTCAGGGAATCGCCATTATCGACGGGGTGCGGCGCGGCGTGGGCGTGCATAATGCACTGGCCATTCCAGCCGGGACCATGTTCGCGCTCGATCTGGGCAAGACCGGGTTTGGACAGGTCTGCATCCTCCCTGCCGGTGGCCCAATCCTCTTGCCGGATACCGCCCATCATCTGCGCATCCGCGACGTCACCAGCCAGAACGAATTGACCGCAATTCTCGAAGCGATGCAGCGCGAGCAATCTGCCCGCCGCGACTTTATGGACGAGGCGCTGAATGCGCAGGCGCGGATGCTGACCGTCTGGCTGCGCCGCGCCATGATTGCCCAAGGACCGCAAGAGCGCCCCAGTTCCAGCACCCGTCTGATGCAGGCCTATGCCGCCCTCGTTGCCCGCGATTTCACCAGTGGGCGCGCGATGGCGGTCTATGCCCGTGCGCTGGGCGTCACGCCGACCCATCTCACGCGGGTATGCAAGCAGGCTTCCGGCCTCACCGCCGCCGATCTTCTCACCGAACGCAGCTTGCACGCTGCGCGCGACATGTTGGAGGCGGGCGATCTACCGATAGGCCAGATCGCCGCAACCCTTGGCTTTGGCAGCGCTGCCTATTTCTCGCGCTTCGTCTTGCAGCATACCGGCCTTACCCCCTCTGCACTCCGCGCTGGAGCATCCACGCGCAAGCCCGCCGCCCTCGCGACCTGAGCCTCACCTGGCCCACAATGGGTTGCTCTTTATACGCACGCATTATCTAATGTTCAGGACCCGACCAACGACCCTACGAGTCTCCACTCTGCGAAAGCCTCAGATGCCGCGCCAGTTTTCTCACACCGCCACACTCACCGACGCCCGCGCCCTGCGTGAAGGTCAGATGGGTCGACGTGAATTCCTGAGCCGCGCCACCGCCTTCGGCCTCAGCGCAAGTGCCGCCTATGCGCTGGGCGGCCTCACGCGCCCCGCGCAGGCTCAGCCGGCTCCCGCTCAGGGCGGCACACTTCGCATTCAACAGAGTGTCAAAGCCCTCACCGATCCGCGCAGCTATGACTGGAGCGAGCTTGGCAATCAGACCCGCGGCTTTCTCGAGTATCTGGTGGAATATCAGAACGATGGTACATTCACCGGGATGCTGCTCGAGCGCTGGCAGGTGAATGAGGATGCCACCCGCTACCTCTTGCATCTGCGCCCCGGTGTGATCTGGAACAATGGCGATCTCTTCACCGCTCAGGATGTGGCGCGCAATATCGTGCGTTGGTGCGACACCTCTGCGGTGGGCAATTCAATGGCCGGACGCTTTGCCGGTCTGATCGACCCCGGCACCGGACAAGCCCGCGACGGGGGTATCACCGTGCTGGATGATCTGACGGTCGCGCTCAACCTCTCACAGCCCGACATCTCGGTCATCGCCAATATGTCGGACTATCCCGCGGCGATCGTGCATCAGAGCTACGAGGGCGGCGATCCTTTTCTACACGGCATCGGCACCGGTCCATTCCGCCCCGTCAGCCTCGTGCCCGGTGAGCGCTGCATCTTGGAACGTCACCCCGATCATAGCTGGTGGGGCACCGAGATTTTTGGCGGGCCGTGGCTCGACCGGGTGGAATTCATCGACTTTGGCACCAACCCCTCGGGCTGGCTCAGCGCGGCCGAGCGTGG
This sequence comes from Roseovarius sp. BRH_c41, assembly GCF_000961715.1. NCBI lineage: Bacteria > Pseudomonadati > Pseudomonadota > Alphaproteobacteria > Rhodobacterales > Roseobacteraceae > Roseovarius > Roseovarius sp. BRH_c41. The sequence continues at coordinate 156,581 of NZ_LADY01000053.1, forward strand.
CGACATCGACCTACTCTACGAAACCGTTGGCGATTTCATTGATGCGATGGACGCCATTGGCTGGATCGGCACCCGGACCGAAACCGCCGCCACCACCGTGATCCGCGCCTCTCAGACTGCGCGTATGGTGGGCACCAACCCGTATTTGAACCGCGCCATACGGCGTGCCTTGGCGTTGGCGGTGGACAATGAGATCTGTCTCGAACTTGGCTACGGCGGGCGCGGTACAGTTGCAGCCAATCACCATGTCAGCCCGATCCACCCTGCTTACGCCGATATTGGCCCGGCCTCCTACGACCCCGGCCGCGCCCGCGCCGAGATTGAGGCGGCTGGCCTTCTGGGATTCGAACATGAACTTGTGACCGTCGATGACGAATGGCAGCGCAACACCGGCGATGCGGTTGCGGCGCAATTGCGCGACGCCGGTCTCACCGTGCGCCGCCGTATCCTACCCGGCCCCGAGTTTTGGGCCAACTGGCGCGAGTTTCCCTTTTCAGCGACCCAATGGAACCACCGCCCGCTCGACGTGCAGGTGCTGAGCCTTGCCTATCGCTCAAACGCGGCGTGGAACGAAAGCGGCTTTGCCAATGAAGAGTTTGATGCCCTTCTCGACGAGGCCAATCACCTCGACGATCCCGATCGCCGCCGCGGGATCATGGCCCGGCTACAAACCACCCTGCGCGACGAGGGCGTCATCATCCAACCCTATTGGCGCGCGCTCTATAATCATCATCGGCCGGGGCTGGTAAATGCCGCAAAGCATCCCGCCAACGAAATTCACCTGTACAAAATCGGATTTGCGACCTGAAGCGGACAGATCAGCTTCCCAGAATGACCTTCACGTAATTCCGGGTCTCTTTATAGGGCGGCACACCGCCGTATTTCTGCACGGCGCCGGGCCCAGCATTATAGGCCGCCAAAGCCAGCCGCCACGATCCGAACATGCGATACTGCTCGGCCAGATAGCGCGCCCCGCCCTCGAGATTCTCAAGCGGATCATGCGGATTGACCCCCAGATTGCGCGCCGTCTGTGGCATCAACTGAGCAAGGCCAATCGCCCCTTTGTGCGACCGCGCATCGGCTCGCCAGCCAGACTCCTGTTGCACCAAACGCAGAAAAAGATCCTCGGGTACGCGATAGCGTCGCGCCGCCTGTTTCGCCATCTCGAGATAAGGACCGCGATACGCCCCCCGAAAGGTCGGGGCCAGATCATCCCACATTGTCGGAGTTTTGACGCGCTGCGGCTGCAATCGCACCGAATTGTTGTATTGCTGTCGCGCCCGATTATCCAGAACGCTGGTTTGCGATTTGAAAAGACTGACCCGACTCTTGCTCGACAGCACGTCTGCCTCTGCCACACCCGGTAACATTAGCCCAAAGGCCACAAGCGCGCTTGCGATCCGCTGCATTCCGGTACTGCCCCCATCCGTGTCTCTGCCGGGCACTATAGGCAATCCGGCGCGGAATTCGAGCATTTCTTTTCGCACTTTCCGCAACATCGGCAAGTTTCACCGCATTTATCGACAATTTTAACCTTTCCTTCACGCCAATGCGGTGGTGTAACCGTCAAACGCGAACCACGACATGATTCAAGGAGGGCGCGATGTCCGGCTCTGTCAACAAGGTAATTCTCATCGGCAATCTGGGCCGCGACCCCGAGGTCCGGACCTTTCAGAACGGCGGCAAGGTCTGCAACCTGCGCATCGCCACCTCCGAAACGTGGAAGGACCGCGCCACCGGCGAACGCCGCGAGCGGACCGAATGGCACTCCGTCGCCATCTTCTCCGAAGGGCTGGTGCGCGTCGCCGAGCAATATCTGCGCAAAGGCTCCAAGGTCTATCTTGAGGGCAAGCTGCAGACCCGCAAATGGCAGGATCAGTCAGGGCAGGACAAATATAGCACCGAAATCGTGCTTCAGGGCTTTGACGCCACTCTGGTCATGCTCGATGGCCGCGCTGAGGGCGGGGCTGGCGGTGGTGGTGGCAGCTATGGTGGCGGTCAGGATCAGGGCTACGGCGGTGATTACGGTGGCGACTACGGATCGGCTCCAGCCGCCGCCCCGGCCTCGGGCGGCAGCCGCCCCTCGCGCGACATGGATGACGAAATCCCGTTCTGAATCGGCACGACTTAACCCAGACTTAACGAACCATGCGCTTATGTAGGGCGCATGGATATCCTCTTAACGGACTTCTCTGCCCCCCCTGCTTCGGCGCCACTGCACCAGCAACCGCAGTACGCGCGTGCGCTCCGGGCCTTGGGCGTCACCGTGCAGACTCTGCGCGCCGTTCAGGACGGTCACACCTTGGCACAGGCGCAGGTGGTTGAGCGGCGCATCGGCCCTCTCACCTTTCACTGGATGCCGCGCGGCCCGATCTGGCGATCCAACCTTCCCCCAGCCTCCTGTCATGCCATTCTCTCCGCCTTGCCGCTGGCCTTGCCCCGCGGCCTATGGCTCGCCAATGCCGCGACCGAGGCGGACGGCGATCAGCTTGCCGCCCAAGGTTACCGGGCGCTCATCCCCGGTCAGACCCTTGCCGAACTGGACCTGCGCCCGCCACAGGCGATGCGACTGGCCGCGCAGCATGGCAAATGGCGCAACCGACTGCGCCACGCGCAAGCGGCAGGGCTTGTGATCATCGAAACCTCGTTTGACCCCAATCGGCACAGCGCCCTCTTGCGACAAGAGGCCGTTCAGCAGCGCACATGCCGTTACCGCGCCCTGCCACTGGCCTTTACCCTCGCCTATGCGGCGCAAAACCCGGGCACTGTTCAGGTCTGGTCCGCCCACCACAAGGCTGAGAGCATCGCGCATCTGCTGATCCTCACCCATGGCGACACCGCGACCTATCACATCGGCTGGACCGGCTCAGAGGGGCGCCGCCTCTCGGCGCATACACTCCTGCTTTGGGAGGCCGCGACTGCACTGGCAGACCGGGGCATCGTCCGGCTCGATCTCGGTCCCGCCGACAGTGTGCAATCCCCCGGCCTCGCCCGCTTCAAACTTGGCAGCGGTGCCTTGGCACAGCGCCTCGGGCCGAGTATGCTGGCGTGGCCCCGCGCTGTGCCTCTGTTCCCAAAGCGACACAAGCACGCGGCATGATACGGCCACAGGGGCGCTTTGCCTCTGGTCATTCCGCGCTGCGGCGTATAGGGCGCAGGCGAACAATATCAGGACACGTCCCCCATGGATCTGCGCAATATCGCCATCATCGCTCACGTCGACCACGGCAAAACCACGCTTGTGGACGAATTGCTGAAACAGTCGGGCTCGTTCCGCGCCAACCAATCCGTCGATGAACGTGCCATGGACAGCAACGATCTGGAACGCGAACGGGGCATCACGATTTTCGCAAAGCCGACGAGCGTTCTCTACAAGAAGACCCGCATCAATATCGTCGACACCCCCGGCCACGCCGATTTCGGTGGCGAGGTGGAGCGGATTCTATCCATGGTCGATGGCGTTGTCCTGCTTGTCGATGCCGCCGAAGGCCCGATGCCGCAAACAAAATTCGTCACCGCCAAGGCGTTGCGCCTCGGGCTGCGCCCCATCGTCGTACTCAACAAAGTCGACAAACCCGATGCCGAGCCTGACCGTGCGCTCAACGAATGCTTTGATCTCTTCGCGTCGCTCGACGCCAATGATGATCAGCTCGACTTTCCGCATATGTATGCCTCGGGCCGCTCCGGTTGGGCCGATCACGAGTTGGACGGCCCACGCAAGGATCTGACCGCCCTCTTTGATCTGATCCTCAACCATGTGCCTGCGCCCCGACAGATTGCACATATTGACGAAGATTTCCGCATGCTGGCCACAACGCTTGGGGCCGATCCCTTTGTTGGACGTCTGCTCACCGGCCGCGTCGAATCGGGCCGCCTCAAGGTGGGCCAGACCGTTCAGGCCCTGAGCCGCATCGGCCAAAAGATCGAACAGTTCCGGGTGACCCGCATCCAGGCTTTCCGCGGCCTTGCCAGCCAAGACATCGAAGAAGCGACCGCTGGCGATATCGTCAGCCTTGCAGGGATGACCAAGGCGACGGTCGCCGACACGATCTGCGCCCTCGCCGTCGAAACCCCGATCAAGGCACAACCGATTGATCCGCCCACCATCACCGTGACCTTCGGCATCAACGACAGCCCCCTCGCCGGTCGCGAAGGTAAAAAAGTCCAGAGCCGGGTGATCCGCGAACGTCTGATGAAAGAGGCGGAATCAAACGTCGCCATCAAAGTCACCGACACACCGGGTGGCGACGCCTTCGAGGTGGCCGGACGCGGTGAATTGCAGATGGGCGTGCTGATCGAAAACATGCGCCGCGAAGGCTTTGAGCTCAGCATTTCCCGCCCACAAGTGCTCATGCGCGAAGGCGAGAACGGCGAGCGGCTGGAACCGATCGAAGAAGTCACCATCGACGTTGACGACGAATATACCGGTGCCGTGATCGAGAAAATCACCGGGCCCAGGCGCGGCGATCTGGTCGAGATGAAACCCTCGGGTGCGGGCAAGACCCGCATCATCGCCCATGTGCCCTCGCGCGGGCTCATCGGTTATCATGGCGAATTCCTCACCGACACGCGCGGCACCGGCGTGCTCAACCGCGTGTTCCATTCCTGGGCACCGCATCGCGGCCCGATCCCCGGACGTCGCGCAGGCGTGCTCATCTCTATGGAAAACGGCGAGGCGGTGGCCTATGCCCTGTGGAATCTCGAGGAACGCGGCCGCATGTTCCTCGGCCCGCAGGCCAAAATCTATACCGGCATGATCATCGGCGAGCATAGCCGCGACAATGACCTGGAAGTGAACCCCCTCAAGGGCAAAAAACTGACCAACGTCCGCGCCTCCGGTACGGATGAGGCGGTGCGCCTGACCACTCCGATCACCATGAGCCTGGAAGAGGCGATTGCCTATGTCGATGACGACGAGTTGGTCGAGGTGACGCCGCAATCCATCCGCCTGCGCAAACGCTATCTCGACCCACACGAGCGCAAGCGCATGTCGAAAAAGGACTAGAACCTGATCGCCCCGGCCCTGCGCCGGGGCTTTTGCTTTCAGGGGACGATGCTGAAACGCCCGACGGGGATCAGCCCCTCTGGCCCACGCCGCGTCATGATAATCTCGCCCGATCCCACACCGAGCCCAGTCAGCGCGGTAATGTTGACCTGATGGGTCACGATCAGCACCCGCGCCGCCTCTGGCAGCGCGTCGATCAGGCGCAACGTCGCCGCTGTCTGCCCTTCCGGATCGCCCTGCCCCGCGTAAAAGGAATCAAGCGGTGGCTGTTCCCTGACCGCGCCCATTTCCATCAACGCGGCCGTGTCCAACGCCCTGCACCAGCGGCTTGACCAGACATGATCAAACGCGATTCCCGCCGCCCGCAACGCTGCTCCTGTCTCCTGCGCCTGCGCCCGCCCCCGCGCATCCAGATTGCGTTGCGTCGCACAATCCCTCAAACGAAACGCCGCCGGATCACCCGTTCCCGGTGCCAAGGCATGCCGCATCAGCGCCACTCCCCCCGGGGCCATGAGTGCGGACAGGTCCTGCGCGCCCGCTAAACTGCCCGCAACGACCAACCAAACTGTCAATAAAACCCGCATCGCCCGCTCCTGTCGCGCGACAAGAGGTAGGGCCGGACGGCAGGCGGTCCAGCTTATTCGGTGATTTCGACGATCACCAACTCCCGCTCAGACGCTCCCCGCGCATGATCCAGCGCGGCTTGATATTCGGCGCTGTGATAGCACGTCTCTGCCGCCTCGACGCTCGGAAAACGTGCCACCACATTGCGCGGCCGTTCCTTGCCCTCAAGCTGCACAAACCGCCCCCCGCGCGCGATGAATTCCCCGCCATGTTTGGCAATCGCCGGACCAGCAAGCGCCGCATAGCGGCCATAGGCTTCGGCATCGGTCACGGTCACATGGGCAATCCAGAGGGCTGGCATAGGGTAAAACTCCTGTCTCTAAAGTCAGATACCATCCACAAGGACGATATCGCGTTCGCTGCTGCTCATCGCAATTGGCAATATCCGCCTGTAGGCGTCAGACCCATACCAGTCCAGCGCGGTCGCCCGATCGGGAAACTCGATGATGACATGCCGGTCCGGGCAGATCCCTTCCAGCACATCCTGAACCCCGCCCTTGGCCAGAAACCGCCCGCCAAACTTTTCGGCTGTGGCCACGGTCTGACTGGCATAGGTCTGATAATCCTGCGGATTCGTCACCGTGATCCGGGCAATGATATAGGCGCTCATTCAACCTCCCTAGGAGGTAAAGACCCCCTCTATGATCCCGGTGGCCGCCGCAATCGCGGCCTCGGCCCCGTCCATGCTCGTGCCGCCGCCCTGCGCCATGTCGGGTCGCCCACCGCCACCCTTGCCACCCAGTTCGACCACCGCCACGCGCACCATCTCGACCGCCGAGAGCCGACCGGTTAAATCGTCGGTGACACCCGCCGCAACTGCCACCTTGCCGCCGGTATCGGCAATAAGCAAGACCGCACCCGAGCCAAGCCGCGCCTTATGTTCGTCAATCAGGGGGGGCAAATCCTTGCCCTGCACGCCTGTCATCACCTGAGCGATCAGCTTGACACCGCCTACGTCCCGCGCTTCTACGGTGCCGCCCTGTGCCGCACCTCCGGACATTGCCAATTCGCGGCGCAGCTGCGCCACCTCGTTGGCCAGCGCCCGGCGCTCGTCCATCAGCGCCTTGACACGGTCCGCCACATCCTCTGGCCGGGCTTTCAACTCCGAGGCCACCTGCCCCAGACGCGCTGCCTGACCGCTCAGATAGTCGAATGCCGCCGCTCCGGTCAGCGCCTCGATTCGCCGCACGCCAGCACTCGACGCCGCATCTCCGAGCGCGACAAAGACGCCGATATCACCCGTGCGCCGCACATGCGTGCCGCCACACAGCTCGATCGAATAGGTCCGACCATCGGCGCCCTTGCCCGATCCCGCCTCAGCGCCCATCGACACGACGCGCACCTCATCGCCGTATTTCTCGCCAAAGAGCGCCTGCGCCCCGAGGGCCCGTGCATCATCTGGCGTCATGATCCGCGTCTCGACCGGTGCATTCTGGCGGATAAACTCATTCACTTCGCTTTCGACCCGCTCCAACTCGGCGGTACTCAACGCCTTGGCATGGCTGAAATCAAACCGCAGCCGATCCTCTGCATTCAACGATCCGCGCTGCGCCACGTGCTCTCCAAGCGCCTTGCGCAGCGCCTCATGCAGCAAATGCGTCGCCGAATGATTGGCCCGGATCGCGTTGCGTCGGCTGTGATCCACTTCCAGCTTGACGCTCATCCCAACGCCCAGCCGTCCCTCATCCGGCGTAAACAGGTGACCAAAGAGACCACCCGGAAATTTCTTGGTGTCTGAAATAGAGCCACTCACTGCTTTCCCAACCAGACGCCCCTGGTCACCGACTTGCCCGCCGGACTCCGCGTAAAAGGGGGTCTGGTTAAAGATCACCCAACCTGTTCCACCCGGCTCAATCGCATCGACCCGTTTCCCCTCGGACACAATGGCAACCACCTGCGCCTCAGAGACCTCGGTATCGTAGCCCAGAAAATCCGTTGCGCTCACCTGTTCGGAAATATCAAACCATACGGCCTGATCCGCAGCCTCACCTGTGCCCGACCACGCCGCTCGTGCCTTGGCCTTCTGCTCGGCCATCGCCGCGTCAAACCCGGCAGTATCCACCTCGCGCCCCTTTTCGCGCAGCGCATCCTGCGTGAGATCAAGCGGAAACCCATACGTGTCATAGAGCTTGAACGCCGTCGCCCCCGGCAGGGCCGCGGAGTCATCCAGCGCCGTCAACTCGTCATCAAGCAGACGCAAACCCCGTTCCAGCGTTTGTTTGAAGCGCGTCTCTTCCAAGCGCAGCGTTTCTTCGATCATCGCCTGTGCGCGACCCAATTCTGGAAAGGCCTGTCCCATCTGCGCAACCAAGGCCGGCACGAGCCGGTACATCACCGGATCCTTGGCGCCCAGCATATGCGCATGCCGCATCGCGCGACGCATGATCCGGCGCAGCACATAACCGCGCCCCTCATTCGACGGCATGACGCCATCCGCCATGAGGAATGAGGTCGAGCGCAGGTGATCCGCAATCACCCGGTGATGCACGCGGCCCGGTCCATCCGGATCTTGGCTCGTGGCATGCGCGCTGGCCTCGATCAGACTGCGCATGAGGTCGGTGTCGTAATTGTCGTGCTTGCCCTGCAAGAGCGCCCCGATCCGCTCTAGCCCCATACCCGTGTCGATCGACTGCATGTCGAGCGCGCGCATGGTGCCATCCTCAAACCGCTCATTCTGCATGAAAACGAGGTTCCAGATTTCGATGAACCGGTCGCCATCCTCCTCCGCGCTGCCCGGAGGGCCGCCCCAAATACTGTCCCCATGATCATAGAAAATCTCGGTACAGGGGCCGCAGGGACCGGTCGGTCCCATCGACCAGAAATTGTCATCCGTCTTGATCCGGATGATCCGATCATCGCTGAGGCCCGCGTATTTTTTCCAGATGGTCGCCGCCTCATCATCCGTATGATAAACCGTGACCAGAAGCTTTGATTTGTCGATCCCAAAATCTTTGGTCAGCAGGTCCCACGCATAGGGGATCGCCTGCTCCTTGAAATAATCGCCAAAACTGAAATTGCCCAACATCTCGAAAAACGTGTGATGCCGCGCGGTATAGCCGACATTGTCCAAATCATTGTGCTTGCCGCCCGCGCGCACGCATTTCTGGCTGGTCGTGGCCCGCACATACTCGCGATGCTCCACCCCTGTGAAACAGTTCTTGAACTGGACCATACCGGAATTGGTGAACATCAGCGTCGGATCGTTACGCGGCACCAAGGGCGAACTCTCGACAACGCGGTGATCGTTGCGTTCGAAAAAACTCAGAAAGGTCGAACGGATTTCATTCAGCGTGGGCATGGGTATCTCTTTCCGGGGCGAGTGTGTGGCCTGCGTCTTGCTGATTTAACGGGGCCGCCGGACCATGTCCACCGCAAGAAAAAGGCCCAAGCATCGCCCGGGCCCCGTGGTGCTCTTGGCAGAGGCAATCAGGCCTCCATGATATCACCGTCATCCGTCCCTTCGGACATGTGAAAGTCCAATCCATGCGAGGCACGGATCTTGTCTTCGATCTCCAGAGCGGTGGCGGGATTGTCGCGAAGATAGGTCTTGGCGTTTTCCCGCCCCTGACCGATCCGCTCATCGCCATAACTGTACCAACTGCCAGATTTCTCGACCACGCCCGCCTTGACGCCCATGTCGACCAACTCACCCGTCTTGCTGATGCCCTCGCCATACATGATGTCGAATTCAACCTGCTTAAACGGCGGGGCAACCTTGTTCTTGACGACCTTGACCCGGGTTGCATTGCCCACGATTTCATCCCGATCCTTGACCGCCCCGATACGCCGGATATCAAGCCGCACCGAACTGTAGAATTTCAGCGCATTGCCGCCCGTGGTGGTCTCGGGACTGCCGAACATCACGCCGATCTTCATACGAATCTGATTGATAAAGATCACAGTACAGTTCGTCCGGCTGATGGATCCGGTCAATTTGCGCATCGCTTGGCTCATGAGGCGCGCGTGTACGCCCACGCTGCTGTCGCCCATCTCGCCTTCCAGTTCGGATTTAGGGGTCAAAGCGGCAACCGAATCCACGACGATCATGCTGACCGCGCCCGAGCGCACCAATGTATCGACAATCTCCAGCGCCTGTTCCCCGGTATCTGGCTGCGAAATCAGCAACTCATCCAGATCAACCCCCAGCTTGCGGGCATAGATCGGATCCAGCGCGTGCTCTGCATCCACAAAGGCGCAAACCCCGCCCTTCTTTTGCTCTTCCGCCACGCAATGCAGTGTTAGCGTGGTCTTGCCAGAGCTTTCAGGGCCATAAACCTCGACAATCCGGCCCTTGGGAATACCGCCGATACCAAGCGCGATGTCCAGCCCGAGTGATCCGGTCGATGTCGACTCGATATCCTTGATGGGATTTTCACCGCCCAACTTCATGATAGAGCCTTTGCCGAACTGCCGTTCGATCTGCGCCAACGCACTGTCGAGCGCCTTTTGCTTGTCCGCGTTCCGCTTGTTATCCATGGAGAGAAGATCTGCCGTTGCCATTTGTTCGGTCCCTTATTCCACACCCTGCCGCGGGCGGCAATGATTGCCTGTGTTCGCCTCTTGTTCCCGCATCTTATGAGGACAAAGAGAGAACATTTCAAGAAAATTCTGGTGACTCCACTTTCCCGCACAACAATTAACAAGTAGTTTAAGCGGATCTAAATTGTCGGAACGGACCCCAAGAGGCGCATATGCTGGTTTTTTCCAAAGCAAGGCTGGTGCTCTTGTCGGTGCCCAAGACCGGAAGCACCGCCTATGAAGCGGCGCTCGCTCCTCTGGCCGCGATCGTCGTGTCAGCCCCGCCCGAGCTCAAACACGCGCCCGTGTTTCGCTACAATCGATTCTTTCGCCCGATGATCGACCGCTTTTTCGAAGGCAGCTTTGACGTCGCCGCAGTCATGCGCCAACCGCTGGACTGGCTCGGAAGCTGGTATCGCTATCGCCAACGGCCCGAAATGACAGGCCATCCCAATAGCACCCAAGGGCTCTCCTTTGACGACTTTGTTACCGCTTATTGCTCCGGCGATCAGCCCGATTTCGCGCGCGTCGGCAGCCAGGCCAAATTTCTGGAACCACAGCGCAACGGTGCTTGTGTCACACATCTCTTCCGCTACGAGGACCAATCGGGTCTGCGCCACTTTCTTGATACGCGGCTGGGCACAAGCATTGCACCCCAGACCCTCAATCTCTCTCCAAAAGTGCCGCTATCGCTGGCTCCTGACATTGAGGCACGGTTGCGCCGCAAATTTTCTGAGGATTTCTCACTTTGGGACGGGATTGGCTCAGCCGGAGCCTATACGCCGATGCGTGCCAGATCAAAGCCGGATACGCCCGCCTGACGCCCGTCTGACTCCCGCCGTCGCCCCAACTTCTTCGGTTGGTCTGCGCCTGGTCCAACAAGAGCGAGACGCGCTCACTCAGATCATTTGGCGCAGCACGATTTCCGTCAGCTCATTGAGAGAGAACGGTTTCGGCAGAAAGACGGAATTGGGAATGCGCGCCTGGGTGTCACCAAAGGTTTCCTCAGCATAGCCGGACATGAAGACAACGCGCGCCTTTGGCCGTGACGTCAAAGCACGGCGCACCCAGCCCGGTCCGTCAATCCCGGGCATAACCACATCGGTCACAAACACATCCACATGCAGGGTCGCATCCTCGAGAATCTCGAGCGCATCTTCGGCGGATTCGGCCTCCATCACCGTGAAACCGCGCAATTGTAACGCCCGGCTGGCAAAGGCGCGTACCGGGGCCTCATCCTCAACCAACAGAACCACGCCGCTGCCTTGCGACTCGGACGCCAACGGCAGAGAGGATTGCATCACAACCTTTTCCGCGCCCACATGTGCCGGAAAGAGCAGTTGAAAACAGGTGCCCTCCCCCTGCTTGCTATCAACAAAGATAAACCCTCCTGTTTGCTTCACGATGCCATAGGCCGTAGACAAACCGAGGCCCGTCCCCTCTCCGGTGCGTTTCGTGGTAAAAAAAGGTTCAAACACCTTTTGCAACTTGTCCGGGGCAATGCCGACCCCTGCATCACTGACCCGAACAGACACATAGCTTCCTGGCAACACCACCGCCCGGTCCCGCATCATCGGTTCAGTCAGCACCAAATTCTGAGTAACAATCCGAATTTCGCCCCCCATTGGCATCGCATCACGCGAATTGACGACCAAGTTCATTAAGACCTGTTCCAATTGCCGCTTGTCTGCGCGAATCGGCGACAAGGTCGGATCATGGCTGAGCGAGAGTGATACCTTTTCCCCCACCAATCGGTTGAGCAGATGCGTGAGATCCGACAAGGTATCGCGCAGGTCGATCACCTGCGGCCGCAGCGTCTGTTTGCGGGAATAGGCCAGCAATTGACTCACCAACGCCGCCGCGCGATTGGCATTCTGATTGACCTGCATGAGATCGCTGTAATCCGGATCACCCTGATCATGGCGTAGGAGCAACAGGTCACAATGCCCGGAAATAGCCGTCAAAAGATTGTTGAAATCATGCGCGATGCCGCCGGCGAGTTGCCCAATTGCCTGCATTTTCTGACTCTGGACAAACTGCGCCTCGAGCGATTTCAAGGCCGTCGCGTCAGTCAACACCGCAATCAGCACCACCGCACCGGCATCCATCGCCCGGTTCAGCGTCACCTGCACGAACATCTCTCGATCGTCGCGCCGAACCCTCAAAAACTCGGAATGAACAGTGCCGCGTCCCGTCGCCACATCACTCAGCCAATCCGTGATCGACCGGCCCAAGCCCTCCAACATATCGCTCAGGGCAAGCCCAGCAACGCTCTCGACCCCCAATACCTCTCGGGCTGGTCGGTTGGACAACTGGATCGTGCCATCTGCAGCCAGTTTCAGAAGGGGCACCGGCAACTCGTCAAAGAACGCCCAGCCATCCGGTGGCCGCTCTGGCCCCTGCACGCCGGGCAACAGGAACACCTCTCGCCGCCCGGCCATGCCTTCGCGTTCGACCACAAGACAGGGCACCGGCCCGTCCGGCGTCGCGATGTCATTAATCTGTCCAGACTTCAGAGGCAGGTTTCCGCAAATCCGGCTGAGCGCGCGCGCCCGCTCTCCGACCAGATCACGAGCGGCAGAGTTCATGTAAAGGACGGCATCGTTGCGCCCCACCGTCAGCATCGGCAATGGATGCGCCTCTGACTCTCGGGTGGCATGATCCGCCGATCTCTCGATTCGCCACAGGAAATGCGACTCGCCGCTGCGGTGCACACTGATCCGCACATGTCCCGCGCGGGTCACAAGATCCTCGACGGCCGCTCCCTTTGCCAAAGCGCGGGTTTCCATCCGAAAAAGAATGGCTCCCGGATTTGCCAAAATTTGTCGCAAGGCGCTCGTCAGCGTCGTTGCCCGCTCCGCATCCAATGTCCGGCGCGCCGCGGCATTGACGTAAAGCAGACGCCCCTCAACCTCTGCCAGAACCGAGGGCACCGGGTCTGCCTCCAGCATCAGCGCCGCTTGCCCTGAGGTATCACGCCGATGCCCCTGTGCATGTCGGTTGATCATCACAACCCAAAGCGCCACGAGACCCAAGGTTGCGCCGACCAGCCACAAGAGCCATTGCGCCTGCCCCCGCGGAACAATGAGAGCAGTCGCCCCAAAAAGAACCGCCGCCAACATCATGAAACCTGCACGCGGCCCAAGCCGCTGAGCGGCCTGATGAAAGGGACCACCCGAATAGGGGATGAACGCCACGCCGGTCCCTCACTTTACAATTCTTCCACCTCTTTATCGGGTGAAAGCCTTAAGTGAGACTTAACGACGGGGCGTAAATCACGTCAAGGTTGCTCGAATTTTAACAATCACGCCGAAGTTGCGCGAGAAAGAATCCGTCCCCTTCGTCGGAAATCGGCCATTGCTGCATCCCAACGAGAGACCAGCCAGGATTATTACTTGAATAACTCTCAATAATGAATTGATTTTCTTCATTTAATACCGAACACGTTGCATAGACCAACTGTCCTCCGACGGTCACAAGCGGCGCGGCATCCGCTAAAATCTGCGCCTGAATTTCTGTCAGCTCCGTCAGCCTGTCCGGCGTCAGCGCCCATTTTGCCTCGGGGGTGCGCCGCCACGTGCCGCTGCCAGAACAGGGCGCATCGCAGAGAACCAGATCGAACCGCCCCTCAGGGCGATCAACGCACCGCACCTTGACGCCAGCACGTGCCGCCCGCGCGGGCAGGTCGCGCATCCGCGAAGGTGCAGCGTCATGGGCGAAAAATGCAGCCTCGATGCGCGCCGCAAGAGCCAGAACCTTGCCTCCACCTCCGGCACAATAATCCAGAACACGCGCCCCTTCCGGCACCTCGACCGCGTCCATCGCCGCTTGACTGCTACCATCCTGAAGCTCGATCCAGCCCTCGGAATAGCATTGTGATCCTGCTATTTTTCGCTCACCTTCAATAACTTGCAGGGCATTCTGCGCAATTCCCACGGGCCGCGCGACAATGCCCTCATCCAGCAGTCTCGCAATGATCTCATCCCGCGCGGCACGGCGCAAGTTCACGCGAAGCATGATCGGTGCGCGCGTACGAAGCGCGCGCGCTGCGGCCTCCGCGTCCGCCCCAAGCGACGCCTGAAACCGCTCCCAGAGCCACTCTGGCAGATCCCGCATCGCCGCGGCATCCCGTTCACCCAAGACACGCTCCGCCTCTGTCAAAGGCTCCGGCGCATGCCCATCTCCGGTAAACAAGTCATCAGGATCAATCCCTTGATCCCGTAGCGCCCCCAGCATCAAGGCGCGCCCCGTCTCACCGCCACCGCGCGCGGCGCAGGACTGCCAGCAACGCAGCACGGAAAACACATGATCGCGCAGCGCCGCCCGATCCTTGGACCCGGCATAGCGCGCGCCCCGCGCCCAGTTTGTCAGCGCCTTTTCCGCAGGCTCGCCAGCGCGCACGCGGTCCAGCACCTCGATCGCGGCAGAAACCCGCGCGCCGGGCGTCACCACATCACCTCAAGAACGCCGCGCAACACGATGATAACCCTATCCAATCCTGTAATTCGGACTCTCACGGGTGATCTGCACATCATGCACATGGCTTTCCTTGAGTCCCGCGCCAGTAATCCGCACGAATTGGCAATTGTGCCGCATCTCTTCGACCGTGGCACAGCCGGTATAGCCCATCGCGGCCCGCAGACCGCCCACAAGCTGGTGGATCACGCTGCCCGCAGCCCCTTTGTAGGGCACCTGCCCCTCAACGCCCTCGGGCACCAGCTTGTCGCTCGCCGCATCTTTCTGGAAATACCGATCCGCCGAGCCGCGCGCCATGGCGCCAAGGCTCCCCATGCCGCGATAGGCCTTGAAGGTCCGCCCCTGGTAGAGGATCACCTCACCGGGGCTTTCATCCGTGCCCGCCAGCATGGATCCGACCATCGCACAAGAGGCACCCGCCGCAATCGCCTTGGCAAAATCGCCCGAGAACTTGATCCCCCCATCGGCGATGACCGGCACATCGCCCGCCGCGCGCGCACTGTCCATCACCGCCGTCAGTTGCGGCACGCCAACGCCCGCCACCATCCGCGTGGTGCAGATGCTGCCCGGCCCGATCCCGACCTTGACCGCATCGGCCCCGGCCCCAATGAGGGCGCGCGTGGCCTCGGCAGTGGCGACATTGCCTGCCACCACCTGCACGGCATTGGACAGCGCCTTGATCCGCTCCACGGCGCGGGCCACGCCCTCGGAATGGCCATGCGCGGTGTCGATCACCACCATGTCCACGCCCGCATCAATCAGCGCCTGCGACCGCTCGAACCCGGCATCGCCCACGGTCGACGCCGCCGCCACCCGCAGCCTACCCAGATCATCCTTGCAGGCCGTCGGATTGAGAACCGCTTGTTCGGTATCGCGCAGCGTCAAGAGGCCGGTCAGCTTGCCTGCCTTGTCCGTCACGAGCAATTTCTCGATCCGCCGCGCCTTCATCAGGCTCTTGGCTTCATCCCGATCCGCAGGCTCTTGCAGGATCGCCAGATCGTTGCTTGTCATCATCACCCGCACCGGCGTGCGGTCATCCTCGGCAAAGCGCATGTCGCGATTGGTCACGATCCCCACCACGCGGCCGGTCTCATCCACCACCGGAAAGCCGGTGACATTATAGCGCTCTTGCAAGGCCTTGGCATCCGCCAGCGTCTGATCGGGTGTGAGCGTGATGGGATTATAGACGATCCCGCTCTCGAACCGTTTGACGCGGCGCACCTCGCGGGCCTGTTCCTCGATGGTCAGGTTGCGGTGGATCACCCCCATGCCACCCGACTGCGCCATGGAAATGGCCATGCGCCCCTCGGTCACCGTGTCCATGGCAGAGCTCAGCAGCGGGATGTTCAGCAGGATAGATTGGGTCACCCGCGTGCGTGTATCCGCCGTGTTCGGCAAGACATTGGACGCCGCCGGTACCAGCAGAACATCATCAAAGGTGAGGGCCTCGCGAATCTCCATTTCACATCTCCATGGACAGCTCGTTTGGCGCTTCCCTATTGCATGGATACCCCCGAGGTAAAAGGGCGATTCGACCTTTTATTCCACAGGGTCGCGGCGGTGTCCCGGTTCAGGCACCGGGTCATGTCCACATTGCCCCCAGGGATTGCAGCGCAGGATGCGCCATGCCGCCAGCACCCCCCCGCGCAACGCGCCGTGCTTTTCCAGCGCCTCCAGCGCATAGTGACTGCATGTCGGATGATAGCGGCAATGCCAGCCCACCCAGGGACTCAGGAGCAGACGATAGGCGCGAATGGGCAAGGCCAGCACATGCGCCAGCGGGCTCATCCCTGCCCCGCCAGCTTGCGCAGCGCATAACAAAGATCACGTTTCAACGCCTCAAAGGGGCGCGCGGCCGTCTCGTCTGCGCGTCCGATCAGCACATAATCCCAACCAGACTTGCCTTCTGCGGCCAGCAGCTCCCGTGCCACGGCCCGGAGCCGCCGTTTGGCCCGGTTGCGCGCCACCGCATTGCCCACTTTCTTGGAACAAGTGAACCCCACCCGGATCGCCCCATCGCCATCCCGTCGGTCGCGCCCCTGCACCATCATCGACCCGGTGCCTTGACGCTGCGCCCGCGCCGCTGCCAGAAAATCCGACCGTTTGCGCAACACGCTCATCTTGGACGAGGCCTTGACCCCCGGACATGACGAAACCGCCGGTGGCATCCTCCCTGCATCGCTGCGCGGGGCCTCCGGCGGTGTCATTTTCGTCACCTTGCCTCAGCGCTTACGCGCAGAGAGACTTGCGGCCACGTGCGCGACGCGCATTCAGGATCTTGCGACCGGCCTTGGTGGCCATGCGCGCACGAAACCCGTGGCGATGCTTGCGAACGAGGTTCGAGGGTTGAAAGGTGCGTTTCATCGCTCCGTCTCCGACTTAATTGGCCGCGCATATCAGGAATCGCGCCGCATTTATGTGTATCCGAAGCCCGGTCTATAGAGGCCCCTATTTCACAAGTCAAACCCCAGCCCCGGCTTTTGCAACAAAAACCTGCACGCCTGCGCAGTCAATGTTACAAGTCGCTTGTATCACGCCAGTCATGCGACGCAAACCATCACCCTTGATCACCCCCGCGTGAGGCCACTGGCGCATGCACCTCGGACAGGGCACCTAGAACACAACCGTCCTGAAACAGAGCGAGACCATGGATCAGAGCAGCCCTGAGACAAAATCGACCAAACCTTCCTCCTGGACGCGCCACGTGCCTTTGGCGATCATTCTGATCGTGGCGGTGGTGGGGTTTGTCACCTTGCGCGATTACCTCACCTTTGACACGCTGCGCGACAATCGCGAAGCGCTGATTGCCTATCGGGATGCCAACATTGCGCTGATGGCACTGGCCTTCATCGCGATCTATTTCGTCATCGTGGCCTTTTCCCTGCCCGGTGCGGCGGTGGCCTCGGTCACGGGCGGCTTTCTCTTTGGCCTCGTGCTGGGCACCGGCTTTAATGTCATCGCCGCCTCGCTGGGTGCCTGCGCCATCTTTCTCGCGGCGCGCGCCGGGCTGGGCAAGACCCTTGCTGCTAAAATCGAAACCTCCGACGGCACGCTCAAGCGCCTCAAGGAGGGGTTGCACAACAACGAAATCAGCGTCCTCTTTCTCATGCGCCTGGTGCCTGCGGTGCCGTTCTTCGTCGCCAATCTGCTGCCCGCGCTGGTTGGCGTCAAATTCGTCAACTTTGCCTTCACCACCGTGCTGGGCATCATTCCCGGCGCCATCGTCTTTACCTGGATCGGTGTGGGCTTGGGCGAAGTGTTCGACCGGGGCGGAACCCCCGATCTTTCCCTCTTGTGGGAACCCCAGATCATCGGACCTATTCTTGGTCTATGCGCCCTTGCGGCGCTTCCCATGATCATCAAGGCCATTCGCGGCAAGAAGGAACTTTGAACATGACACGATTGAAAACCGATCTGCTGGTCATTGGGGCTGGCTCGGGCGGATTATCCGTCGCAGCGGGGGCCGTGCGGATGGGCGCCAGCGTCATTATGCTCGAAGGCCACAAGATGGGCGGCGACTGCCTCAACTTCGGCTGCGTGCCGTCCAAGGCGCTGATTGCCAGCGGCAAGGCGGCCTATGCCCAATCCCATGCCGTGCAATACGGCGTCGCGGATCAAACACCGCAAGCGGATTACGCCGCAGCCAAGGATCACGTGGCCGATGTGATCGCCCAGATTGAACCGGTCGATAGCCAAGACCGCTTCGAAGGCTTGGGCGTGCGCGTCATCCGTGACTATGGCGAATTCATCTCCCCGACAGAGGTCAAGGCCGGCGAGCACATCATTACCGCCCGCCGCGTCGTCATCGCCACCGGCTCGTCCCCCCTTGTCCCCCCTATTCCGGGGCTCGACTCCGTGCCCTTTGAGACAAACGAAACGCTCTTTGATCTCCGAGAAAAGCCGGGGCATCTGCTGATCGTCGGCGGCGGTCCGATCGGAATGGAAATGGCACAGGCCCATCGGCGCTTGGGGTGCGCCGTGACGGTGATCGAAGGTGCCAAGGTTCTTGGAAATGACGATCCCGAAATGGCCGCTGTGGTGATCGACCAATTCCGGGCCGAAGGCATCGACATTGCCGAAGACGCCCTCGCTGCCGAAATTCGCGGCACTGCCGGGGCCATCGAGATCGAGACCAAGGACGGGCGCATTTTCAAAGGCACCCACCTGCTCATGGCGGTGGGCCGCAAGGCCAATACCCAACGCCTCAATCTTGAGGTTGCGGGAATCGAGACCACCAAACGCGGCATCAAGGTGGACGCCTCTCTGCGCACCACAAACAAACGCGTCTATGCCATAGGCGACGTCGCGGGCGGTCTGCAATTCACCCATGTGGCAGGGTATCACGCGGGTCTCATCATCCGTCAGGCGCTCTTGGGCCTGCCCGCCAAACAACGCACCGATCATATCCCTTGGGCCAGCTATACCGATCCTGAACTGGCGCAGGTCGGTCAGACCGAGGCGCAGGCGCGCAAGGAACACGGCGGCAACCTTGAGGTCGTGCGCTTTCATTACTCCCATAACGACCGCGCCATCGCAGAACGCAAGACCGCCGGTCTGATCAAGGTCATGGTCGTGCGCGGGCGTCCCGTCGGCGTATCCATCGCAGGTGCGCAGGCGGGCGAGTTGATCAACCTCTGGGCGCTGGTGCTCGCGAACAAGCTCAAGATGAAACATGTGGCCAATATGGTCGCCCCCTACCCCACGATAGGCGAAATCAACAAACGCGCCGCCGGGGCCTATTTTTCACCACGTCTGTTTGACAGCACAGGCGTGAAACGTATCGTCGGCTTCGTGCAACGCTGGCTGCCCTGATCGCAGCCACCCTCGGGAGGGGACATTTTGCTCAACTCACTTTCAGGACGCTTTCTGATCCTGACGGCCATCTTTGTGATGCTGGCCGAGGTGCTGATCTTTGTGCCCTCCATCGCACGCTTTCGCGAAGATTATCTGATGACCCGACTGGAGCGGGCGCAGATCGCCTCGCTCGTCCTGCTCGCCTCCGAAGAGGTGACACCCGACTTGCAAGAAGAACTCCTGCGCAACGCCGAGGTGTTCAACGTTGTTCTGCGTCGCGATGATGCCCGGCAACTCATGCTCTCGTCACCCGTCCCGCAACCCATCACAAAAACGTTCGATCTGCGGGATGCTCCCGCTTTTACCCTGATCCGTGACGCCATGTTGCGCCTCGCCACCCCCGACTCTCAAGTGATCCGCATCATCGGTGAACCCGTTCGGATGGGCGGGCTGCTGATCGAAATCACCCTCGAGACCACCGGCCTGCGCGCCGCGATGATCGACTATGGGTTGCGTATCCTCTGGCTTTCGCTGGTCATTTCCATCTTTACCGCCGTTCTGCTCTTTCTGGCGGTGCGCGTCACGCTGGTCAAACCGATCAAACGCGTGGTCAGCACCATGCAGGCCTATGCCGCCTCCCCCGAAGATGCCCGGCTGGTGATCCGCCCCAGGTCGAGCGTCAAAGAACTGCGCGAGGCTGAGGAAACGCTGCAATCGCTGCAGACCCAGCTCACCAGCGCGCTCAAACAAAAAGAGCACCTCGCCCAGCTTGGCGGTGCCATGGCCAAGGTCAATCACGACCTGCGCAATATCCTCACCTCCGCCCAGCTTTTTACCGATCGGATCGAGACCAGCGAAGATCCGACCGTCAAGCGCCTCGCCCCCAAACTGTTGAACTCCCTGACCCGCGCCGTGCATCTCTGCGAGGCGACCCTCGCTTATGGCAAGGCCGAAGAGCCCGGGCCGACCTTGGCCCGCCTGCATCTGGCGGATGTCGTGGCCGATGTGATCGACAGCGAACGCTTGGCCGCAGGCGAGGCCAATGTCAGCTTTGCCGAAGACGTTCCCAACACCTTGATCTTGCTGGCCGATGCCGAACAACTCTACCGGATCATCGGCAATCTGGTGCGCAATGCCCGTCAGGCCATCGTGAACAGCGGTCGCCCCGGCGAAATCAGCGTCATGGCCGATGAGGATGCAGGCGAATGGTATATCCGTGTCGCCGATACCGGTCCCGGCCTGCCCGCCCGCGCACGCGAACATCTGTTCAAGCCGTTTCAGGGCGGCACCACCAAGGGCGGCAGCGGCCTTGGTCTGACCATCGCCGCAGAGCTGGTGCGCGGTCACGGTGGCACCCTCACGCTCGAACGCAGCGACGAGACCGGCACTGCCTTTTGCATCACCTTTCCCAAGGGAAATTTCGACCTCTCCGCCTGATTTCTGCCAAAACGCCCTTGCAATGCTCTGCGCCAGAGTCTAATTGCTGCCTCCACGGACCGATAGCTCAGCTGGATAGAGTACTTGACTACGAATCAAGGGGTCGGGGGTTCGAATCCTCCTCGGTCCGCCACTTACCCCCTTGATCCTGCTAGCATTCCCTAAAATCTCTGATCCGCGCTTATAGCGCCCCGCAGGGCTTATCTGCTCGTGCGCACCCGCATCATGCCCCCGGCATCGACCACCTGTTTCGGGCCGGCCTCAGCGCGCAAAACACGCCGTCGGCCCCTGCCCCGGTACGCCTCACCATCCACCGCATCAAAACGAAACAATCCCGGCACTACACCGGGATTGTCCACGAATTCGTAACAATAGAGCCGCCGTTCAGCGCACCAGCAACTGTGCCTCATGCCGCTTGAGCGAGCGCCGCGCGGCCTGATAGGCGTCAATCCCCTCAATCGCACGAAGCTCTGGGAAGAGATCAAAGATCTCGTTCCGCTGCGCAGCCCCCATCCCGTCCAACACTTGCTCACCGGGCTGGAAACTCTCGGTCCAGGTGCCGTTGGACAGAACCACCTCATGCTGATCGCACATGAAGTGGATATAGGTGGCCGCCCGCGTCTCGACCTGTTCGACCCCCTCAATTCCCATCAGATGCTTGGCCGCCGCCAATACCTCACGCTCTTCGAAATAGAGCGCGGCCCGATCCGAATTGAGCAGAATCCGGTGCTGCGGGCTGAGCAGCATATCCCGCTCGGGCAGACCATGCCCAAGAGAGCCAGCACGGATCAGGATCGGGCGCAGATGCGGCGAGCGCATCAATTCATCCCCACTGAGAACACGCTGACCAATCCAACGGATCTCCTGCAAGCCGTTGTCGCGGGTGATCACCTTGTCGCCGACCTTCAGCTCTTCCACCAGCTTTTCGCCACGCGGCGTGGCAATCGCCGTGCCCGGGGTAAAGCAAGGAATGAGGTTCTCGATCTCGGTGAATTGCAGCGACCCAGTGACCGCGCCGTCCGTGCCAAGGAAATTGACAGTCCCCGAGGTCGAATCACCATCCGCATCAACAGTTTGCCCAACAATGTCGAACCGCCCAAGACCGCGCAGGTCGAGCGTGTCGAAATCGTCATTGACCCCGTCATCCGTGCTGTCGCCAGTGCCGCCGTCAATCACATCGCCCGCACCAGCCGCGAGGAATACATCGCGATCATCACCACCGCTCAGACTATCGGCACCATCGCCACCGCTCAGCGTGTCGTTGCCGGTGCCTCCCGTGACCGTGTCGTCGCCCTGGCCCCCGGTCAGGACATCCGCCCCAGCCCCGCCATCAATCAAGTCATTGTCGATGCCGCCGTCGATCACATCATCTCCGGCGCCACCAAAAATCGTGTCGTCATCATCCTGACCAAAGATCGTGTCATTGCCATCGCCGCCATCAATCAGATCCCGACCATTGTCAGGCTCGGGGTCCGTCGCGTCGGGAATGTTGAACTCGTCCGGAAAGCTTGGATCAAGCCCGCCATAGATCACATCATCACCGGCGCCGCCATTGATCGTATCCGATCCCTCGCCCCCGATGAGGGTGTCATTGCCCTCGTCACCATCAATCAGGTCGGCATCAATACCACCGTCGATGACATCCGCACCTGTGCCGCCCGTGATCGTATCGGCATCGTCGCCGGTCAGGATCACGTCATCGCCATCGCCACCCGATACGAAATCCCGGTCGTTCTCGGGATCAGGATCAGCGGGAACGATCGTGCCAAAGCCCAGATCGGGGAGAGGACCTGTCGATACCGGAGACCCGGAGTCGATCGTGTCATTTCCCGCGCCACCAAGGATGCTGTCCGCCCCATCGCCACCAATCAGAGAATCGTCTCCGATCTCACCGAGGAGCGTATCATCGCCGTCGCCCCCGATCAGCGTGTCATCGCCCGGAAGCCCGGTGTCGATCACGCTGCCCGGCAGACCGAAATACACATCCGTCACGTTAATGCCGTCCGAGGTTCCGGCCTCATCGGAATACCGAATGACAAGCTGTGACACGGGACCCGCGATTTCAACCAACAAACCATGCGTCGGATTATCGTCTGAACCGGACCCGGCACCAAGCGCCTCTTCCGGGCTCAGGACGGTCACAGCTGATCCGGCCGTGAATGTCACCGGGATGAGATTGTCATCGGCATCGAGGGCAAAGATCTGGACATGCTCAGTGCCATCCAGATCGTTGATCTTGAACGACACATTCTCCACCTCTGACGAGAACTGAAGTTTGAGATCGGTTTTTCCCGCCGCAGTGAGGTCCGCCGAGAGCGAACTGTTGGCATCCGCTGGTGCGCCACCCGTCACGACGCCCGAAACGTCCTGCGTGTTCGCCCCAAAGGTCGTATCATTTGTCACCGAGGTCTTGAGCACCGAGAATGTGACATCGACAGAGCCGGTATTCTGCGTGAACCCCGTGATCGGATCGCCCGCATCAATCGGGTCTGCATCGTTGGGATCGGGGGCCTCGCTCCACTGAAACACCTCCCGCCCGCCCGCTGCCGGATCGGGCGTGTCGCCAACGAGCAGATCATTTCCCGCGCCGCCCTCGACAGAATCGCTGCCAGACCCGGCAAAAACCGTGTCGTCCCCGGCACCTGCGAGAATCGTATCATCCCCACCCAGCCCGTCGACCACATCATCGTTGGAACCATCCGGTGCATCGTTCGCGTCAATACGATCCCCCTCGGGATCAGCTGTATAAGCAATATCAATGCGGTTTTCGGTGTTATCACCGTCAATTCTGTTAATTGCCATGTTCCATCTCCCGTGCTTCAAAAGCACATGCTTGCGACCCTGTTCAAAAACGCCTGCGCCATTCCTGACGATGCAAGACAGGAGCGGCCGGCACAGAACCAAAGGGGAAGCAATACCAACATGGCACTACACTTAGGGGCAAGACACCCAAAACTTCCAAATATCACGTTCAGGCAGACCCGTAGTAAGCGCAAGCGCATTACGGATAAACGCGATGGTTTTGTGCGGCCGCCCCCGCGACCTACAGACATAACCCCCCAGTTGGGCTGACTAGACATTATCCTTTCGAATAGGCTGGCCCAAGGGAAATCTGGCGCAAAAGTGCCAAAATTGCGTCACGCTGGTTAACGCCAGCCTTGTTTTTGCCGCACAATGCTCACCTCATGGTAATGCACTGTTTCCCAAACCGATTGGGCTGATCTCTAAAAATATGAGAAAACTGGAACAACCTCCGTCGCCCCTGCCACACACCACACGCATAGCGTGTAATTGTTTCAAATTCTGCGACAAGCGAGGCCCCCTTTCGACCCCCCTCCGCACCTGTGGCAAAATCATGGCACCGCGACGAAAGCCGCAACAATAGGGCTATGAACTGACGTCTGTTGCGACTCTGGAAACTCAACGCTCCAAAGATATCGCCGAATCTCTTAATCACTGTGGATATGTCCAACAGGTAAAGCACCGCGTCCTCGGTGCTCACACTCTAGAATGTTAGGAATGGTGCCCCCACACGGACTCGAACCGCGGACCTACTGATTACAAATCAGTTGCTCTACCAGCTGAGCTATAGGGGCTTGCGCGCCTGATTAGACAAGCTGTCTCGGCACTGCAAGCGAAATTCTCACTCAATTGCCCCGCTTTACGGGGTTATGACCTGAACGCCCTGTATGCGCTGGACTGTGAACATGTCCTCGTCATAGAGCTCGGTCAACGTGCCCACCACAGCATCGGTCCAGCCGGGCACGTCTAGCTCTTCCTCGATGGCGGCCTCATCGGCAAACTTATCCAGAAACGCAGCAACGACCCGGCGTTTCTGCACTTCGGTCATGCCCTGATGGGCCGCCACATAGCCGCGAAACCGCTCGAGCCCTGCCGGCGTCATAATTTCTTCCAGCAGGCTGAACTCGCCTTCAAATTGCACCGTGGGGTCAATTCCAGCCAATTCACGCACGACCTGGCTCCAGATCAGCGGCGTATCCTCATTGCACCAGACGGTGACGGGAATATCCGGATGATGGGTGCGAATCCGGGTGACAAGCTCCGACCACCTCAGCTGCGCCACCTCATAGCCACGCAACAAGGCCTCGATCGTATCGAATTCGGTCTGCCTGAGCAGCGGTGGCAAGAAGGTCGCCGGATTGACCACTCCAAGAAACAACTCGATCTGATCGTCGGGAAAGAGTTGCCGAAAGAGATTGAGCCGATGCTCGGCCGCACCGTAAAAAGTCCCGCCGCCTACCGCCATCTTGGGTGTGCCGAAGAATCCCGGATTGGACAGAACAAGGCGATCCACCGCCCCCTCATTGCTGATGGCATCAACCAGAATGTCGCGTGCATCCGGTGCCAGCCCGGAGTCCTGCGCCCGGTGCAGAATATCCCGCACCAAACGGCGATAGCGTTGCGGATCAGGCACATTGGTGCCGTGCTCAGCCAGCATCTCTCGATTGGCGGACAGGCAATTGATCAACCTGTCGTCATCGGTGTGATGGGCTCCTGCGTGAATGACGACCTGCATCCGTTTTCCGGTTTTTTGCTTCATAGGCCCCTACTATACGGTCTTTGCGCCCGAGTGAAACAGCAATTGCCATGCCATCTGGACAACTGAACTGATCGGTTTATTATTATTCCAAAGGCTGCAAAAAGGGCTGCGCGTGCAACTCACCGTCAACGGCACCAACCATTCTCTGGATGATCTCGAACCCGACATGCCGCTCCTCTGGGCGCTGCGCGATGTTCTGGGGATCACCGGGCCGAAATATGGCTGCGGTATCGGCCAATGTGGCGCCTGCACTGTGCATATCGACGGGGTGGCCACTCGCTCTTGTCAGGTGGCGGTGGGCGATGTCTGGGGGCCTGTGACCACGATCGAAGGGCTGGGCACGCCCGATGCGCCGCATCCAGTTCAGGCCGCATGGATCGCGCATCAGGTCGCGCAATGTGGCTATTGCCAGTCCGGCCAGATCATGCAGGCCGCAAGCCTCCTCAGTGAGACCCCCGATCCCACCGACACCGAGATTGACGACGCCCTGTCCGGCAATCTCTGCCGCTGTGGCAGCTATCCCCGCATCCGCGAGGCGGTCAAAACCGCGGCGCGCAGCCTCAAGGGGGCGTGACCCATGGGCCGCGCCAAAACCATCGCTCGCCGCACATTCCTCATCGGCTCCGCCGCCATCGCGGGCGGTGTGGCCTTTGGTGTCTGGCGGTACAAGACGCCCTACGCCAACCCGCTGCTCACCGACCTGCCCGAGGGGGCAGCGGCGCTGACCCCCTATGTGCGCATCACGGCTGACGCGATCACCCTCATCACCCCCCGCGCCGACAAAGGCCAAGGGGCCGTATCCCTTCAGGCAGCCCTCATTGCCGAGGAACTCGATGTGGATCTTGACCAGATCAAAACCGATCCCGGCCCCCCCAGCCCCGCCTATTACAACACCGCCCTGTCGGGCGATGCCGTGCCGTTCCGCGCCACAGATGACAGTTGGCTTGCCGAAACCGTGCGCAGCCTTGCCGATGCGCCAATGAAATTTCTCGGCATGCAGATCACCGGCGGCTCTACCACCGTCCCCGATGGCTTTGACAAACTCCGCCATGCCGGGGCCGTCGCGCGCGAAACGCTCAAGGCCACCGCCGCCCGGTTGCATAACATCTCTGTCACAGACCTGCGCACCGAACGCGGCGCGGTGATCCTGCCCGACGGCACCAGCCTCAGCTATCAGAGCCTCGCCGCCGAGGCCGCGAAAACCGAGCCTGTCACCGATGTAACCCTGCGCGCCCCCTCCGATTGGCGACTCATCGGCCAACCGATGCAGCGCATCGACATCGTCGCCAAATCCACCGGCACGCAAACCTATGGCATCGACATGACGCTCCCCGACATGGCCCATGCCGCGCTCCGCCTCAACCCGGCGATGGGCGGCACGCGCCTCAGCCATGATCCCGCCCCCGCCCTCACCATGCGCGGCGTGATCAAGGTGGTGGCCTTGCCCGAGGGCGTCGCCGTCATCGCCGACACCACATGGCGCGCGATGCAGGCGGTCGCCGCGATCCCGGTCGAATGGGGCCCCGCCCCCATCCCACCCGAGATGGACGCCCATTGGCAAACCCTCGCAGACAGCTTCACCCCCGACCGGCAAGACAGCCAGTTCCGCGACACGGGCGATATCGAAACCGCCTTCTCGGAGGGAACCGATCTGACCGTCGAATACCGCGCGCCCTACCTCGCCCACGCGCCGCTCGAACCGCTCAACGCCACCGTTCTCTACACGCCCGAGCGGGTCGATATCTGGACCGGCACCCAAGTGCCGCGCTTTGTACAAAATAACGTGGCAAAGCTTACAAACCTTACACCTGATGCGATCCACATCCACGCCCTGATGATCGGCGGCAGCTTTGGCCACCGGCTCGAGGATGAGGTGACGCGCCACGCCACCCGCATCGCGATGGAATTGCCCGGCAGGCCGGTGAAACTGACCTATTCCCGTGAAGAGGACATGTCCCACGACTTTCCCCGCCAGATCGCCATGGCGCGCGGGCGGGGCCGGGTCGCAAACGGGCAGGTCACGGCCTATGATCTGGGCATCGCCATGCCCTCGATCCTCGCCTCACAGATGGGCCGCCAAGGCATCCCCACCCCCGGTCCAGACCTGCAAATCGTGGCCGGTGCATGGGATCAACCCTTTGATATTCCTCACTACCGCGTCACCGGCTACCGCGCGCCCGAATTGGCACCGATCTCGTCCTGGCGCTCGGTGGGGGCATCCTCCAACGGGTTTTTCCACGACTGTTTGCTTGACGAACTGATCCACGCCGCCGGGGCCGATCCGCTGACCGAGCGCCTGCGCCTTTGCACTCACGCCCCCTCGCGGCAGGTGCTGGAGGCGGTCGGCGAGATGTCGAACTGGGGCAGCGCCCTTGCCCCCGGTCAGGGTCGCGGCATCGCGTTCTGCCTCTCCTTCGGCGTTCCCTGCGCGCAAGTGGTCGAGGTCACGAACACCGAAAACGGCCTCCGCATTGACCGCGTCTTCGTCGCCGCCGACGTGGGCCGCATCCTTGATCCGATCAACTTTGAAGGGCTGGTCAAGGGCGGCGTGCTCTTTGGTCTGGGACATGCGATGCACGCCCAGATCACCTATGCGGGCGGCGCGGCGGAACAGGGCAATTTCGATACATTTCAATCACTTCGCCTCTATCAATGCCCGGAAATCACCGTCCGCGGTCTGGAAAACGGCACCAAGATCAAGGGCATCGGCGAGCCGCCCGTGCCCCCCGCCGCCCCGGCGCTGGCCAATGCGATCTTCGCAGCCACAGGTCAACGTCTGCGCGAAATGCCCTTTGACAAATTCGTCACATTCCTCTGATCCCCCCCTTGCCCCCGCCCGCGCCCGATGCTTGAACTGGCGCCATGCCGATCCACGCGACCACCCTTCTCCTGCTCATACTCTCTGCTCTCTCGGGCTTTGCAGGCCAGGCCATCGGCCTGCCCCTGCCCTTCCTCCTGGGTCCGCTGACGATCTCGGCGCTCATCGCCACCGTCCTGCCGGAACGCTTGCCCACAGGCTACCGCTTTCCCCAGAAACTGCGCCTCATGTTCATCGCCATCATTGGCCTCATGATCGGTGCCCAAGTCACCCCCGCCCTCTTCACCGAGGCGCATCACTACGCGCTAACCTTTGGCGCAGTCACGCTTTTTGTCGGTCTGGCGCATGCTATGGGCTATACGATCTTTCGCCATCTTGGTGGCTATGATCCCACCACCGCCTTTTACGCAAGCACCCCCGGCGGGCTCTATGAGAGCATCGAACTGGGCGAGGCGGCAGGCGCCGACGTAACCCGCCTGATGATGCAGCAATTCCTGCGCATCATCGTGGTGGTGACGGCCCTGCCCCTTGGCCTCTCGCTCTGGCTGGGGGCCCCGGTGGGCAGTTCTGCCGGCATGACCATGGCCCGCCCCGATGTGCCCTGGTCAGACCTGCCGCTGATCGTGCTGGCGGGGCTTGGGGGCTTGGGTCTCGGTCATCTGCTGCGCCTGCCTGCAGGGCAAATGACCGGGCCGATGGCCCTTGCGGCGGCCCTGTCGCTCAGCGGCTGGCTCAGCTTTGACATCCCGCAATGGCTTGTGAACATGGCACAAATCGTGCTTGGCACTGCACTTGGCATGCGCTTTACCGGGCTTAGCCGCAGCCTCTTGCTGCGCGGTGCTGCGCTCGCCTTGGCGGCGGTGGGCGCGATGCTGACCCTCGGCGTCGGGCTGGCCCTCGCCCTGCATGAGATGACGGGCGAGGCGGTGGATGTGCTCCTCATCACCCTCGCCCCCGGCGGCGTTACCGAAATGGCGCTGGTGGCGCTCAGCCTTCAGGCGAATCCCGCCTTTGTGACGATCCACCACATCTACCGCATCGTGCTCACCGTGCTGACGCTCGGGGTGATCACCCGCTTACGACAGCGCCAAGAGTGAACGGAGCCGAGTATTTGGACCAAGAAAAAGCCCAAGACAGTCTTTGACAGCAGGGATCACACCCAGTATTTGAACACATGTTCATTTAAATCAAGCGAGGGCAAAATGCGCATTGACGAAACAGCCGCGATCATCACCGGCGGTGCTTCTGGTCTGGGCGAGGCGACAGCCCGCCATTTCCGCGCCATGGGTGCCGCGGTGACGCTGCTTGACCGCGATGCGGAGCGAGGAGAGGCCATCGCCGCGGAAATCGGTGCGCAGTTCGTAACGACCGATGTCACCGATGAGGCCTCAGTGTCAGCCGCCATCGCAACAGCCAAATCCGCCATGGGCCGGATCACAGCGGCGATCAATTGCGCAGGCATCGCCACCGGTGCCAAGGTGCTGGGCCGCGACGGCCCGCACCCGCTCGACCTCTTTCGGCGCACGCTCGACATCAACCTTGTGGGGTCTTTCAACGTGGCGCGCCTGGCAGCGGCGGAAATGGCGCAGAACGTCCCCGATACAGATGGCGCACGCGGCGTGATCATCAACACCGCCTCCATCGCCGCCTTTGACGGGCAAAAGGGTCAGGCCGCCTATGCCGCCTCCAAGGGGGGGATCGTCGGTCTCTCGCTGCCCATGGCCCGGGATCTGGCGCGCGACGGTATCCGCGTCATGGCCATTGCCCCCGGCACCTTTGCCACGCCGATGCTGCGCGGCCTGCCGCAAGAGGTTCAGGACAGTCTCGCCGCAGAAGTGACATTCCCCAAACGTCTGGGCGATCCGGTGGAATATGCCCAGCTCGCGACCTTCATCATCGAATGCGGCTATCTCAATGGCGAAGTGATCCGCCTTGATGGGGCGCTGCGGATGCAGTGAGGCGCAGCTATGCGCCCTCAGTCTCGATCCGGACCTCACGGCCACAATGCTTGCAGTGGATCGCATCCGGGTCATGCCGCAACAGGCCACAGCCTTCGCATTTGTAGCGCACTTTGGAGGGCATGAAGATGGCCCGCGCAAGTCCGAGGAACAGACCAACCCCCACCACCATGATCCCAACCGCCAAGAGCCGCCCGGTGCCCGTGGTCATGATGATATCGCCAAATCCCGTCGTGGTCAGCGTCGTCACCGTGAAGTAGAGCGCGTCGACATAGGTCTCGAGCCCCGGCTCCTTACCCCCGCGAAAAAGAAAGACCAACGCCGTCATGGTAAAAATGAACACCAAAAGGTTCACAGCCGCGACAATCGCATCTTCATGCAGGCGGAATACCCGCACATCGCGGCGCAGATCACGCAGCAGATGGTAAGAATGCACGAGTCGTAGCGCGCGCAAAAGCCGCAGCGCGGCCCAGCCCTGCCCCAGAAACGGCGCCACAATGAGCGACGCCAGAACAACGATATCAACGAGCACATAGATCTGGCGCAGATGGCGCAAGCGATTCTCGGCAATCCACAGCCGACAGACAAAATCGCCAAGGATGATGAGCGCAATGACGACATCCGCGACGATCAGCGCCGGATTGAGCGTCAAGGTGGCCGTCGCCAGAAAGAACAGAATACTCAACGCGTCAAAGGCCAGAAGCGCATAGCGAAATCGGGTCGCGCGCGTGCTGCGCCCTTCATAAAGTCGCTTGATACGATCCTTGATTTTGTCGTCCGTGCCGGTCATGAAACGCACCTTAGCGGCGACAGGTGTCGGACTACAGCAGAAATCAGCCCTCGGCCCGCTCTGCCAATGCCAACCACTCCTCCTCGGCATCAGCCAAGGCCGCTTGCCGCGCCGTCAAGGCCTCCGTGGCCTTTTTGAACTTGATCGGTTCGCGCTTAAAAAGCGCCGGATCGGCCAAAAGACCTTCGAGCTTGCCAATCTCGGCACCAAGCCGTGAAATCATCGCCGGCAGTTCCTCGAACCGGTGTTTTTCAGTAAAACTGAGGCGCGTAGCGGCGGGTTTTTTCTGCTTCAACTCCGGCTTTTTACTATCTGTTTTTTCGGCTTTTTTCGCCGAATCCTCTGTGACATCCGCCAAGCGCTGCGCCCGGTAATCCGACCAGCCCCCGGCATAGGTGGTGGCATGACCATCCCCCTCCATGGCGATTGTCTTGGTCGCCACCCGGTCCAGAAAATCGCGATCATGGCTGACCAGCAGAACCGTGCCGTCGTAATCGTCAAGCAGCTCCTGCAAGAGATCGAGCGTCTCGATATCCAGATCATTGGTCGGTTCGTCCAAGACCAGCAGGTTACTTTCGCGCGCCATCAATTTGGCCAGTAAAAGCCGGGCCTTCTCTCCCCCCGACAAAGACTTGACCGGGGCGCGCACCTGCCGCTCGTCAAACAGGAAATCCTTGAGATAACCCACCACATGCCGGGGTTGACCGCGTACCAGCACCTGATCCGCCTGCCCCGATACCCGCATATCGGCATCGCCCGTCAGGCTTTCCCAGAGACTCATTTCCGGGTCTAATTGTGCCCGCGCCTGATCGAACACCGCAGGCATCAGATTGGTGCCTTGGCTGACGGTTCCGGCATCAGGTTCAATTTCTTTGAGCAGCATTTTGAGCAGCGTCGTCTTGCCCACGCCATTGGGGCCAACAAAGGCCACCCGATCACCGCGCAGGATTTTGATGCTGAACTTGTCCAAGATGAGCTTGTCGCCATAAGCCTTTGAAATATCAAGAGCCTCGATGACTTTCCGTCCCGAGGACGGCCCCGCTTCAAGCGCCATTGCTGCCGTGCCCTGACGCCTGATCTGACTGCTGCGCTCCGCACGCAATTCGGCAAGGGCACGCACCCGCCCCTGATTGCGCTTGCGTCGCGCGCTGATCCCTTCAACGGCCCAACGCCCCTCAGACTTGATCTTGCGATCCAGCTTGTGCCGCTGCTGATCCTCATCTTCCCAGATCTTGTCACGCCAGACTTCAAAGTGCTCGAAACCCTTTTCCTGTCGTCGCGTCATTCCCCTGTCAATCCAGAGGGTTGCGCGCGTCAGTTCACGTAAAAAAGCGCGGTCGTGACTGATGAGGACAAAGCCTTTACGGGTCTCGCGCAACTCGGTTTCCAACCAGGCAATCGCCTCAATATCGAGATGGTTTGTCGGTTCGTCCAATAGCATCAGATCGGGGGCCTCAGCCATCAGCTTGGCCAGCGCCGCGCGCCGCCGTTCCCCGCCCGAAGCCGTGCTGACCGGGCGTGCCGGATCGAATTTCAGCCCCTCGCCCGCCATCTCAACCCTGTATGTCTCGGCCGGGTCCAATTCACTCGCGGCATAGTCCCCCAGCGTGGTGAACCCGACCATGTCAGGCTCCTGCTCCATATAGCCCACACTGATGCCCGGCGTGACAACCCGCACACCGCGATCCGGCTCGACCAGACCGGCCATCACCTTCATCAACGTGGATTTGCCCGATCCGTTGCGCCCCACAAGCGCCACCCGGTCGCCGGGTTGCACCACAAGCGAGAGATCGTGAAACACAGGCTCACCCCCGAAGGTGAGCGAAATGTCGGTGAGTTGTAAAAGAGGTGCGCGTGCCATGGGCGCGGGCTATCCTGCCGCCCCGGCAGCGTCAAGGGACCTCAGCCTGCCAGCGCTCGGAGCAGTCGTTTGCGCGTGGCCGGAATGGCGCCAATCTCGACGCCGGTGAACACATGCAGCGTGTTGAGGTGCCGGTCGATGACCGCATGGTCGCTCACCCACCCTCCCATCATCAAATAGGTGCGCAACAGAGGCGGCATATGCCGCATCGCCAATTTCACATCCGGTTTGTGCCGCCGCAGACGCTGCGCAAAGCGAAATACGCTCGGGGCCTTGACCTGCGGCCACCAGCGTCGCGGTGCCAGATGCCGCTCCCGCAGCATAGCAAAGGCATCGAGATAGGTGTCCGTTTCGGTTCCCTGAAACGACGAACAGCCAAACAGCATCTCAATGCCGTTGGCATCGACAAACCGCGTCATCGCCGCCCAGGCCACTCTCAGAATATCGGGATCGTTCAGGCCGGGCGCGATGCAGAACCGGCCCATCTCGGCCATCTTGCCCTCAAATCCGGCCAACGCGGACAATTCGTAGAACTGCGCAGAATAGCTCTGCGCGACCTCAGACCCGCCGGTCAGCATCAGCATCCGGAAGCAACAGACCAAAGCACCGCTCGCAGCGTCCTCGATCAGAACATGGGTGCAGATATCGTCAAACGCATCGCGATCCAGCCCCTCGGCTTCGCCCAGAAAGGCCCGCGCCCGCAACCGCTGTGCGGCGTGGCGATCCTCGGGCGTGGTGCCGATCCGTGCCTGATACCGCTGATTGCCAAGCCCTGCCATGCCGCGACCCCGTCTGCGCTGAGCGACCCTAGTCCCGGTCGCTTTAGCACGCAAGCTGTGACAGCGGCATGACCTCTTTTTACTCGAACGCAGAGGCGGGGTTGAGATTGCCGATATTGCTCAGGATCTGGCGCAGGAAGCCATTCTTGATCACAGACGAATCCGTCACACGCCGCGCCAGCGGCACCACTTGACCGGCCTCAAGCCCGAACTCTTCGATATTGGCGATCGTGTCATCGTCATTGAACGAAATTGCCAGAACCCGACGCTCCACGACCTTTGGGCGGAACATGCCATATTCACGCACCCGGCTGCGCACGTAATAATAATCACCATCCGCCAGCACGCCTGACAAAGATGGCGGCCCAACGACATCATCCACGGTGGCACGGGTATCCACCCCCACCACGAGGTTTTGCAGGTCTTCTTCGGGCGGCACATAGCCGTGATTGCGGTAGGTGGCTGAACAGCCGGTTGCGACAATAAGACAGCAAAGCGCCAAGGCGCTGACCACTCGGTTTCGGATCGCTGTCATCTCTGCCCTCTTGTCTTGGCCGCCTGTGGCTTTTATCCCGCTTACAGCAAGGTGATGCAATGTTTCAAGAATGGAAGCGAGGGGAAAGATGTCACAACACCCGCAAAAGACCCAGGTTATTCGCGTGGCTGACCTTTCGACCCGCCGGCCCGTGACGTTTGATCTGGTGCCTGACACGGCGCAGACAGAAGCCATCTCCGCGGAACTCGATCTGCTCGGTCTGCGCAAATTGCGCCTTCGCGGTACGCTGAGCGCCGAGGGGCGCAAGGATTGGTTGTTGCAGGCCGACCTGGGCGCAACCGTGATCCAGCCCTGCGTGGTCACGCTCGAGCCCGTGCAGACACGCATTGATGAGAAAGTCACCCGACGCTTTTCGCCAGAGGCCGATCTCGACCCGGTCGAACCCGGCGCAGAGATCGAGATGCCCGAGGATGACACGTTTGAGCCCCTGGGTGCCGAAATCGACCTCTCTCGCGTGATGATCGAGGCCTTGGCGCTGGCGCTGCCCGCCTATCCGCGCCGCGATGGTGCCGAACTCGGCAGCCTCGCAATCGCCGAGGAGGGTGTTGCCCCCCTGCAGGACGAAGAGACCAAGCCCTTTGCCGCCCTCGCCAGCTTGCGAGACAAGCTGCAAGAGGGCAATGACGACTGATCGCCTCGCGCTGACCCCAAGAATCGCTTGCCCCGGCATTAAATCTCTGTATTTTCCCGCTCTCACCGGAATTTGGGGTTGAACCGGCGGCTCGTAACATACTATGAGCCGCGAACACCCGTGAAACAGGGCCATATCGGCCCACAGGAATTGAGGTTGCGACATGGCCGTCCAACAGAACAAAGTATCGAAATCGCGCCGCAACAATCGCCGCGCCCATGACGCGCTGGTTGCAGGCAATCCGAACGAATGCACCAACTGCGGCGAACTGAAGCGCCCGCATCATGTGTGCTCCGCGTGCGGACACTATGCCGACCGCGAGGTCGTGGCGCTGGTGGAAGAGATCGACCTGGAAGACGACGCGGCCTGAAGCCGCGATAGGCGATTTGCTGCATGACCGCTCGCACGGACCAATCCAAGGCGGGTGCAGGACGCACCATCATCTCGATTGACGCCATGGGCGGGGATCAGGGGCCGGCGACCATTGTCGCCGGCATTGCCGATTCCGCGTCCAAGAACCCCAATATCGGGTTTATCGTACATGGCCCCCGCGAAGAGTTGGAGCGCCTGATCTCGAAACGTCGTGGCCTCTCCGAGCGATGCGAAATCCGGCACGCGCCCGAAGTTGTCAAGATGGAAGACAAGCCGTCGCATGTGGTGCGTCACGGGCGTGAGACCTCGATGTGGTCCGCGCTCGAATCGGTTCGCATGGGCGAGGCGACGGTCTGTGTCTCCTGCGGCAATACCGGCGCGCTGATGCTCATGTCGGTGCTGCGACTGCGCAAGCTGCCGGGCATCTTCCGCCCCGCCATAGCGGTCATGTGGCCCTCCAAGAATCCGCAAAAGCACAATATCATGCTGGACGGCGGCGCAGACATTCGCGCCGATGCCAAGGATCTGATGCAATATGCCCTTATGGGGGCTTCTTATGCGCGCAACGGCTTCGGCCTTGCGCGCCCCCGGATCGGCCTGCTCAATGTCGGCACCGAA
This sequence comes from Roseovarius sp. BRH_c41, assembly GCF_000961715.1. Classification (NCBI taxonomy): domain Bacteria; kingdom Pseudomonadati; phylum Pseudomonadota; class Alphaproteobacteria; order Rhodobacterales; family Roseobacteraceae; genus Roseovarius; species Roseovarius sp. BRH_c41. Next base: position 192,379 of record NZ_LADY01000053.1, read on the forward strand.
GAGCACAAGGGCCGCGCCGAGCTGAAAGAGGCCTATGACCTCATCGCCGCCAACGCCCGGATTGCGGATTTCGATTTCGTCGGCTTTGTCGAAGGGCGCGACCTGCCCGGCACCAAATGTGATGTGATCGTCACCGACGGATTCACCGGCAACGTGGCCCTCAAAACCGGCGAAGGCATCGCCAAACTGATTTCCGACCTGCTGCGCGAGGCCTTTGCCTATTCGCTGCTGTCGCGCCTGGCCTCGGTGCTGGCCTATACCTCGCTCGCCCGCCTGAAAAAGCGGATTGACCCGCGCCGCGCCAATGGCGGCGTGTTCCTCGGGCTCAACGGCACCGTGGTCAAATCGCATGGCGCGGCCGATTCCATGGGCGTATCCTCCGCAATCAAACTGGCGTTCGAGTTGGCACAATCGGGCTTTTCCGACAAGCTGGCGGCGCGGGTTGCCTCTGCGGCCCTGCTGGATCAGGATGCCCCCTCAGATCTCCAAACAGAGCCCCAACCAGAGGCTGAAACTGAATGACACTGCGCTCCGTCGTCCAAGGTATCGGGCATTATCTACCAGACCGCATCGTTCCCAACTCGGAATTCGAAAAGACTCTGGAGACCTCGGACGAGTGGATTCGCACCCGCTCCGGCATCGAACGCCGTCATTTTGCCGCCGATGGCCAACCCACATCGGATCTCGCTGTGCGCGCCGCGCGCGCAGCCCTCACGAATGCGGGTCTTGTCGCCGATGACATTGATGGGATCGTTGTCGCGACATCGACACCAGACCTGACATTCCCCTCTGTGGCCACGATGGTGCAAAAAGAGCTTGGCATGACGCGTGGCTTCGGCTTTGACATTCAGGCCGTTTGCGCAGGCTTCATCTACGCGCTCACCACCGCCAACGCGCTCATCCTCTCCGGTCAGGCGCAGCGCGTGCTGGTGATCGGCGCAGAGACCTTCAGCCGCATCATGGATTGGACGGACCGCTCGACCTGCGTGCTTTTTGGCGATGGGGCGGGCGCATTGGTGCTGGCGGCAGAACAGGGCACCGGCACCTCCGCCGATCGCGGAATCCTGTCCTCCGACCTCAATTCCGACGGTCGCTATCGCGATATGCTCTATGTCGATGGCGGTGTTTCAACCACCGGCGAGGCGGGCAAACTGCGCATGCAGGGCAACCCCCTCTTCCGTCAGGCGGTCGAGAAGCTCGCGTCGACCGCCGAGGCCGCACTCGAGAAAATCGGGCTGACCGGTGCCGATGTCGATTGGATCGTCCCGCATCAGGCCAATATCCGCATCATTCAGGGCACGGCCAAGAAACTGGGCCTGCCGATGGACCGCGTCATCGTCACCGTGCAGGATCATGGCAACACCTCTGCCGCCTCGATCCCCTTGGCGCTCTCGGTCGGGGTGGCCTCCGGCAAGATCAAACAGGGCGATTTGCTGCTTGCCGAGGCTATTGGCGGGGGTCTGGCGTGGGGCGCCGTGGCCCTACGCTGGTGAATCTCACCAAAATGCGCGAAAAGGCGCAGGTTAACCGCTGCCTGTAAGTGGTTGAGATTGACTCGGAAATCTCTTCGCCGCAATGTAATGAAAAAAATCGCGGGGATGTGATGACCGACAAGACATTAACACGGATGGATTTGAGCGAGGCCGTTTTCCGCGAGGTTGGGCTGTCGCGCAATGACGCGGCGCAATTGGTCGAGAGCGTTCTGGACCATATGTCCGACGCCCTTGTGCGCGGAGAACAGGTCAAGATCTCATCTTTCGGCACCTTCTCGGTGCGCGACAAGACGGCCCGCGTCGGCCGCAATCCCAAAACTGGCGAAGAAGTGCCGATCAACCCACGCCGGGTGCTGACCTTTCGCCCCTCTCACCTGATGAAAGACCGCGTCGCCGACGGCACCAAGAGCTGAGGATATCGCCGCCCATGGGCAAAGCCGCCGACGCCTTTAGAACCATCAGCGAAGTCGCGGATTGGCTTGAGGTTCCGGCGCATGTGCTGCGGTTCTGGGAAAGCAAGTTCACCCAGATCAAGCCGGTCAAGCGCGCCGGTGGACGACGCTATTACCGCCCCGCAGACATGACGCTGATTGGTGGCATCAAAGCGCTCCTGCATGATCAGGGCATGACCATCAAGGGCGCGCAAAAATATCTCCGCGAGAACGGTATTCAACACGTATGCGGGATGTCGCCGCCCTTGGACGACGAGTCCACGGGCGAGATCAGCGGCATTGCACTCGATGTCGAAACAGCACCCGCGCGCCCCGCCGACGTGCTGACCTTCGCACATCCCGGGCAAGAGCCTGAACCGGACTCCGGGACTGCGGACGCAACTGATAATCTGGCGGACACGGCCAAAGACGAGAGCGATATCTCCCAGGCAGCAGACCACGCGCGGGCCGCACCGACCACGCACTCTGCCGCCCGTGACCCGGAGCCAGAGGCTGACACTGCTGAGGACGAACCCCTATCAGCACTCGAACCAGAACCCGCTGCCGAGCCGGATGACCTCCTACTCTCCACTCCCGTCCCGGTCCAGACGCCGGAGACCACAGACTATGTGGCGGCCGAGACCACCCCCCCGCCAGAGCCCTTCGCAGAGCCCGATCTCCCCGCAGATCCGAGCGACACCCTCGCCGCAGCCCCCGGTCTTCTGACCGCGCTCAGCACCCTGCCCCGGCCCGTGTCCCCGGAATTGGCCCGCCGCTTTGCCCCGCTCGTCGCAGCACTCCGGGCTCAGGCCGCCTCTCACGCCAAAGACCGGTAAATCCCTGCGCGATTTCGGGATTTCCCTCTTGCCCCTGCGGACAAAATCGCTATGAACAGCCCATCGTCGGGCTATAGCGCAGCCTGGTAGCGCGTCCGTCTGGGGGACGGAAGGTCGCAGGTTCAAGTCCTGCTAGCCCGACCAAATTTACCGACGATTCCGCCCGCCTCGGCCCCTCGGGCACCCTGACCAGAATGCGGGGCGCAAAAAGAGGGGGCAGAGATGACCGGGGTTCTTTCCAGCCAACAAATCCGCGCCATGATCGACACGGGCACCCTGTCCGGCACACCCGCGATCCAGCCCGAACAGATCCAGCCTGCCAGCCTTGACCTGCGTCTCGGTCAGATGGCCTACCGTGTGCGGGCATCGTTTCTCACCGGGACCGGGCGCACCGTCGCCGATAGGCTGGCCGAGTTTGAAATGCACCGCATCGACCTCGACGCCGGGGCGGTGCTGGAAAAAGGCTGCGTTTACGTGGTCCCTTTGATGGAATCGCTGGCCCTTCCCCTGGGCGTGCAGGCCGTTGCCAATGCCAAATCCTCGACCGGTCGGCTCGATCTCTTGACCCGCCTCATCACCGACAGCGGGGTCGAGTTTGACCGTGTGACCCCCGGCTATGCCGGTCCCCTCTATGCCGAGATTTGCCCGCGCTCCTTTTCCGTGCTGGTGCGCCCCGGCATGCGTCTCAACCAGATCCGCTTTCGCGCAGGTCAGGCCGTGCTCTCGGATGACGCCCTGCGCGCGCTCCACGCCCAAACGCCGCTGGTGGATGGTGCCGCCATGATCGACGAAGGGCTTGGCTTTTCCGTCGATCTGCGCCCTGCCACCGGCACGCTGGTCGGTTACCGCGCCAAGCCGCACACCGGCGTGATCGACCTTGACCGGATCGGCCATTACGATCCCGCCGCCTATTGGGAAGAGGTGCATTCCGACAACGGCCAGATCATCCTCGATCCCGGTGCCTTTTACATTTTGGTGAGCCGCGAGGCGGTGCATATCCCCCCCGAATGCGCCGCCGAAATGGCCCCCTATGTGGCCATGGTGGGCGAATTCCGGGTGCATTACGCAGGCTTCTTCGATCCCGGCTTTGGCCATGCTGCCGCAGGCGGCACCGGCTCTCGCGGCGTGCTCGAAGTGCGCTGCCACGAGGCACCTTTCGTGTTGGAACATGGCCAGATTGTCGGACGCTTGGTCTATGAACACATGGACCGCGTGCCCGATCAGCTCTACGGCGCGGGCATAGCGTCAAACTATCAGGGTCAGGGCCTGAAACTCTCCAAGCATTTCAAGGCTTAAAAGCGCCCCATCTTGCGGCCGATCTTCATCACCTGCCGCCCGCGCTGCACGGTCTTGCGTGCCGCCGCGTCATCGCCGCCGCTCATTCTCTTGCTCACCGCCGTCATGCCGCCGCGCATCACCCGTTGCAGGATCATGCGAACCACCATGTTGATCATCTGATTGGCGTTCATAGCACCGCTCCTCTTGCTGCCTCTTGCACCGACATAACCCTGAAACTTGCCAATTTCAGGGCGGACCGGGCGTGTTGTGCTTTTTCTTGGCCGAAATACTCCCGCCGGAGGCGTATCGTTATCGTGTCAGGCGTGTTCACTGTGTGTCACAGGAATTAATCTTCCTTAAATCACAATGCTTTAGTGTGTCAAGGCGTCCCGGGGCAGCTCGGGCAGTGTTGCGTCAGAATGTAGATAACTTGGAGGATATTCTCATGGGCACCTCGAAAAATTGCCCTGACCTGACCACGTCGGTATGATGGCCGGGAGGTTCCATGGCTTGGGGTTTGACGATGGCGCAGATGGGTTTCTTTGATCTTTCGGACCGCTACGCGAACCTGGACGCAAAGCGTGACCCGCTGGTGGAGATCGACGCGGTCGTGCCGTGGGAGGAGTTTCGGTCGGTGCTGGAAGGGGTCTGGCGCAAGCCGGATGCGGAGCGCAAGTCGCGGGCCGGGCGCAGGCCTTGGGATGCGGTTTTGATGTTCAAGACGCTGGTCTTGAGCGCGCTCCACAACCTGTCCGACGACCAGATCGAGTATCAGGTCCGCGACCGGCTCTCGTTCATGCGACTCCTTGGTCTGGGTCTCGAGGACCGGGTGCCCGACGCCAAGACGGTGTGGCTCTATCGCGAGGGGCTGGCCAAGGCGGGGCTGGTTGAGGCGCTGTTTGGGCAATTCGACGGCTATCTGGCGCGGCAGGGCTACATCGCGCGGGGTGGGCAGATCCTGGACGCGTCCATCGTGCCGGTGCCGCGCAATCACAACACCCGTGATGAATACAAGGCGATCAAGGGCGGCGACGTGCCCGAGGGCTGGGCCGACAAGCCCGCCAAGCGATCGCAGAAGGATACCGACGCCCGTTGGACCAAGAAGCATGGGAAGTCGCATTACGGCTACAAGAACCGCGTCAACGTGGACCGCAAGCACAAGCTGGTCCGTCGTTACCATGTCAGCGATGCCGCCCTGCACGACAGCCAGGCGGTGGATCACCTGCTGATGAAAGGCAACACCGGCGCGGGCGTCTGGGCAGATGCGGCGTATCGGTCAGAGGAGATGGAGGCCAAGCTGCGAGACCGGAACCTCAAGAGCCGCATCCACCGCAAGGGGAAACGGGGCAAGCCGCTGACCGAACAGGCCAAGGGTAGCAACCGGACCAAATCCTCGGTGCGGGTTCGGGTCGAGCATGTCTTCGGCGCGCAGGCCAATGACATGGGCGGCACGCTGGTGCGCACGATCGGCATGGTGCGGGCGAAGGCCAAGATCGGCATGAAGAACCTCGCCTACAACATGCGCCGCCTCGTCCAGTTACGCCGCATCAACCCGTGCCCGGCGTGACCGCGGATCGCTGAAATCACGCCGCGAGGCATGAAACCCAACGCGCTAAAGGCCCCGAACCGGACGCCCCGCAACGCGCGACAATCCTGTCTGTCGGCATCATCCCCGCCTCAAGCCGTCAAGCCCGCTCAGAACGAGCGGGAAAAGTCAAAAATCGAGGTGCCCTCATGGCAAAATCAAATGAATTTACGGTTGCAGAACTCAAATCCCTGCCCTCGGGCAAGTATTGCGATGGGCAAGGATTGTGGCTTCACAAGCGCGCAGACGGCGGGGGGCAGTGGGTATTCCGCTTTTGCCTCTGGGGTCGGCAAAGGGAAATGGGCCTCGGCTCGCTGAAAACTGTCAGCCTGGCGGACGCCCGTAGAAAAACTGACATGGCTCGCAAACAAGTCCACGAGGGTATCGATCCCGTCAAAGAGCGCCGCCTGCAACGTCAGCAAGCCAATGCGCGGGATGGTCGTCTGGAAGCTCTGGCCACGGCAACTTTTGAGGCTCAAAAGCCGAGCCTCAAGGGTGCGAACGCAAACGGCGCATGGCTGGGTCCACTTCGTGTGCATGTCTTGCCAAAGATTGGCTAAATGCCAATCGTCAAAATCGATCAGGATGACATTGCGCGGGCCTTCGCCCCCATATGGCATCAAAAAACCGTCACGGGAAAAAAAGCAATCTCGCGGCTTCGGATCGTGTTCAAATACGCCAGAGCGAAGGGCTTTCTCGTAAACCGCGAAATAATTGATGAAGCTATCATCATCCTCGGGGAAAACAAGAAACCTGCAAAACCGAGCCTCGCCCTGCCGTGGTTAGAAGTGCCCGCATTTTATCAGACACTCTGAGACAACGACCCAACGCAACTCGCGCTGCGCATGTTGATCCTGACCGGCGTTCGCGCAGATTCTGTCATCAATATGCAGATCAATCAGATCAACGGATCAATCTGGAAACTCCCCGCGCTGTACGCAAAAGGGCGACTGTCCAACACGACCGGCTTCGACGTGCCTTTGAGCCCAGAGGCCCTGAATGTGATCGAACTTGCCAAAAACTATGAACGCAACGGCTATCTCTTCCCTAGTGCCACCGGAGGTCCGTTGAATAAAATGGCGATGCGCAACTACCTCGTTGATCACAAGGTAGCAGCCCGTCCCCATGGCTTTCGATCTTCGCTCCGGACTTGGCTTTCAGATCAAGCGCAATGCCCGTTTGAAGTCGCCGAGGCTTGCATCGGGCATGTGCGCAAAGGTGATGCCGCGATCGACGCTTACAATCGTACAAGCTACCTGGCGCAGCGCATTCCCTACATGCAAGACTGGGCCGCTTACGTGAGCGGAAAATCATGAACAAAACGTAAACGTGGCTTTAACCTTCTTCTGTTAGTTTTGTCGTGTCGCATAAGAAGAGGATCTAAATGACGGACAAAATTTTAAGACAGAAAGATTTGCAAAGTATTATCGGACTGAGCCGTTCAACAATTTACAGACAGGTCCATGCGGGGACATTTCCGCCCCCGATAAAGTTTACCGATCGTCTCATTGGATGGCGAGCCAGCGTCATCCTCGATTGGCTGGCGAACCGGCCAGAGGTCTGAACTTCAATCAGATCATCAAAAAGCCCGCCGGTTGCAGTTTGCACCCGGTGGGCTTTTGCAGTGGAGTGGCGTGACGATTTGCTGCGGAAAACTGAGCCCAGTCACACACCACTATATCGCGCGCACGTCTCTTCACGAGGCTTTGCCGACAGTCATTTCGCCTGTGATTTGCTTTGCAAACGTGATGATGTCGCGCGTCGACATCTCTCTGACACGAAAGAGATGCTCCGCCAAATCGACGATCTGCGCTTTATTCTCTGTGACTACTACAAGAGCCCTGCTGGACGCATCTTGCAAATGCCGTTCCACTCGGCGTCTTTCTTTTTCCGGCAAGCGCCACATCTCATTCGCGGTCCCGGAATCCCAGATGAGACCACTCTCGCCGAACCCCCACTTTCGCTCGATTGCGAGGGCCAAGTTTGTTGCCTGTGCAAGATCACTTTCTGCACCGATGCCCGCTCCAGAGCTCGGGTCGCCAAAGATGCAAATTTCGGCGGCCCTGCCCGACAGCAAGACCTGGACACGCTGTCGTGCCGTTTTTGGTGTCAGTATCTGAAACGGCATGTGCTCGACTTGCCCACCTTGTGCCGTTAGACACACCCGTTTTGGAAGGGGTCAACCCAAACGCATCATTGCCACCGCGTGACCGGCCTCATGCACTGCCGCCCGGCACAGGATATCCTGGTCCAATTTGGGCACAATCTGATCTGCTGCGTTCTCGAGGTGTTTTTGTCGAACGGTTGTTCGGTCCTCCCGCGCTCTTCCCAAAGCATCACGAACGATTGCCTCCGCCACAGCTCCGGACTGACCCAGTAGTCTGGCGGCAAGACTGGCGAGATCGAGCCTTTTGGCAGTCGCAGACCCAAGTTTCGCAGCAAGGATAGCCTCAAGCCCCTTCTTGTCAGGGTGCGGCACATGCAGCTTGAGATCGAACCGACCGCTACGAATGACTGCCGGATCAACCGCATCAAGTGAATTCGTCGCCCCAAGGAGAATTAGCCCCTCAACTTCTTTCGCTCGGTTGATCTGTTCGAGCAGGCCATTGACGACCCCGCGCATATAGCCTGTATTTAAACTTGCGGCGTCACGCTGCGAGAAACTGTCGAGTTCATCAATGAATAGTACAGCTGGGGCAGCCTCTTTCGCAGCAGCAAAGCTCCTGTCCAGAGCAGCAAGCATATCCCCTTGATGGCCGTGTTTCTGACAATCAGAATATGACGTTTCAATGATCGCGATACCCGCGGAGCCAGCAAACGCTCGCGCCAATGTGGTTTTCCCGGTTCCTGGAGGGCCATGAAATACGCCGCTGGATGTCACTTCAGCCCAAGATACCTCTCCCGCCCGCCACGCTTTGAGATCATTCAACATTCGGTCCAGAGACTGCCGCACGCTGTCCAAACCATACACATGATCCAGCGTCAATTCGGTTTTCTTGCGCGTCATTTTCCGAGCAGTTTCCGCAAGCCGATCTGCGACCAAAAGCGTCGTCGGAGCCGCGAAAGCTGCATTGATCTGGCCTGGCGTAAAGGTTTTCAGAAGCTCCGCAGCAGGCAAGCGGTTGCGGATGTCTGAGCTACTCCCCAATTGTTGGACAGGTTCTGGTGTAGATTAAGCTACTCTTTGCACCTGCTGATCGGGTTTGTTTGTTCCATTTCGCTGCCAGTAGATCACAGCAGGTGGATTGCCGCCAAGGGCAGAATGCGGACGCTTGTGGTTGTAGAACTCCACCCATTTTCTGACGCCTGCCTTCGCTTCTGATCCGGTCTCCCAAGCGTGCAGATAGACGCATTCGTATTTCATGGATCGCCAAAGGCGCTCGACGAAGATGTTGTCGAGATAGCGGCCCTTGCCGTCCATTGAGATACGCACACCAGATCGCCGTAGGCGATCTGTCCAGGCAAAGGATGTCAACTGTGAGCCCTGATCGGTATTCATGATCTCTGGCAAGCCGAACTTGTGAATGGCTTCGTTCAGCGCATCAACGCAGAACTCTGCTTCCAAAGTATTTGAGATGCGCCACGCCAGCACCTTGCGGGTGTGCCAGTCCATAATGGCGACCAAATACAGAAAGCCTCGACGCATCGGCAGATACGTGATGTCTGCGCACCAGACTTGGTTGGGTCGACCCACGCGAAGGCCGCGCAGCAGATAGGGATAAATCTTGTGCGCTTTGGCCGCCTTGCTGGTGTTGGGCTTCTGGTAGATCGGCATGAGACCCATCAGCCGCATCAAGCGCCGGATCCGTTTCTCATTCACCAGATGACCTTCATTCCGCAAGGGCCAAGTCATCTGACGCACGCCATAAAACGGCGTCTCCAGGAACTGCTTGTCGATCACGCGCATCAGGTCGAGGTTCATCTCACTTTCGCCCTTGGGCTCGTAGTAAAACGACGACCGCGGGATCGACAGCAACGCGCATTGCTTGCCAACCGACAGGCCCGCTAGATGCGGTGCAATCATCTTGCGCCTCACTTGCCGGTCCAGGGTTTGAGCTTGCTGGCCAAAAAATCGTTGGCGACGGCCAACTCCCCGATCTTGGCATGCAGGTCCTTTACCTGCTCTTCATCGACCTCCAGTGTCTTCTGCCCCCCTCGTTCAAATACGCCAGACGCACCTGCGAGCAATGCCCGCTTCCATTGATGGATCATCGTAGGGTGTACACCGAACCGACTTGCCAGCTCGCTGACCGTCTCCTCGCCTTTCAGCGCCTCCAAAGCGACCTTTGCCTTGAACTCCGGGTGATGTTGCTTCCGTTTAGACATTCCTGATCTCCTTCATGTTGAAGATCAGCAGACAACAAATTGCAGCTTACGTCAGTGTCCGAATTTCGGGGGGTAGCTCACCTGGCTGTCGAGTGAATGGTTCCTTGCTTGGGTTCTATCGCGCTCCAAAGCTACAGCGGGTCAGCGCAATCTTACCTTGGAAATCTGCCGCGACACTCCTGTTCCGCTGCCCTCTTTCGATGAACATCACGAAATCGTCCGCCGTATCGAAACCGCCTTCGCCAAGATCGACCGCCTTGCCGCCGAGGCCACAAAGGCCCTGAAACTGCTGGGCCGCCTCGAACAGCGCATTCTGGCACGCGCCTTCGCAGGCGACCTCGTCCCCCAAGACCCCACGGATGAGCCCGCCGAAACCCTCCTCGCCCGTATCCGCGAAGAAAGACTGGGGCAACCAGCCGCTCGGCGTAGACGGCGGCGAGAGGCATGATTGCAGATGAAAATCGCAAGGCTGACTGAATCGCTCCGTGTTTGCCGGAGACCATCGCGGACAGCGAAGCGCGGCCAATCCACAGCGATCGCGGAGGCCACTACCGCTGGCCTGGCTGGCTGGAACGTATAGATGCAGCAAAGCTCGTTCGTTCGATGTCACGAAAGGCGAGCTCGCAGGACAATGCCGCATGTGAAGGCTTCTTCGGGCGATTGAAGACTGAGTTCTTCTATCCTCGTGATTGGCCGGCTCTCACCGCGGCCCAGTTTATTGACGAGGTTGACGCCTACATCCGCTGGTATAACGAAACGCGCATCAAGATGTCTCTCGGCGGTCGAAGCCCAATGGAATACCGTAAAAGCCTAGGACTTATGACGTGAAAACAGTCCAACTTTTCGTGCGCACCCCCAATGGGTCAATCCGACACGAAAATCAACATTACGCAGCCTTTTTCAGTTTCATGGCGGGTATGATGTCACCATACCGGCGCGTTCCAGTCATCAATCATCCTGCGCATTTGCGTGGCGGTAAGGATTTCCGTACTTTACAAGCCGGGTTGTTCAACCCTCGATTGTCCGGACGGAGGACGTCAGAGTGTTGATCGTTGTTTGGGAATAAGTGATGAAAACTGGTGTTTTTGTTCTGCCCGCCACAGCACTCGCGCTCCTGACCGCGACGGTCGCATTTGCGGACGCCTCAGAAGAGGACACCAGGGCGGAATGTCGATCCACGGGCAGTTGCACGATCAAGTACGACCATCTGGCCACAGAGAATTCTGATCCTTACAAGGTTTACGGCAACCCACCGATCAAACATGCTGACCGTTGGGCAGCAGCGCGGTTTGATGATGTTCGGGATTGTCTGTTGCCTGCCGAGAAACGGAACGACGCTCCAGACCTGACGCAGATCGACTGGCGCAAGATGCGATCCGAAGCCGTCATCGAGGTCTGCCTTTTCCGAATTTTCTCGAGCCTCGGAAACCCCATGGCTGCAAAACGTTGGTTTGAGGTGCAAGGGTTGCGGAGAGTGGAACTCTACACCAGCTCGGGGCGGGCGGTACGCGACGGCAGACAGGTTGAAGTTGCCACAACCAGCGTTAAGGCAGGGAATCTTCTGAGCGAGACAGAAAAATGCTACGTCTCACGTAATTTTTCCAGCAATTTTCTGTGCTCTAAGGTCGTGCACGCAGAAACCTTCTCCGCAAGCTGGAACGAGGATGGGCAACTGTGGGGAACGGCATACGGGCAAACATCAAAGTAGTGGTTTTATTTTAGGGGTGGGACATGGCAACAATTGCATTGGCAGGAAACTTCATCGACGCAACGGATTTTTTGGTTCCCGATCAGAACTCAGAGACTCTCGGTTGGGGACACTTGCAGTTGGTAAACGGCGACGGTGAGATCGAGGTTCAAGCCCCCACTACGTTTTGGACAACAGCGGTGGGGTTAGGCCTTCTCGGCGGGCCGCTTGGACTTACGGCAGGAGCACTGGCAGGCTACACGTTCGGTACTTGGCAATTTCCTTCGACCGGTATTACCGGGTTGGACCGTTTACACGACGATCTCGATAACACCCCAAACTACCAGGTCACAGATCGCTATGGAATTGTTACACTCGACATCTCTTTCGCAGGTTCTGACCGGACAGAAGATGATGTCTGGGCGCTATGGGCACAAATTCACGCCCAGTTTCAAGCGCAAGCGAACATTCACTATAGCTATTCGCAGAATTCCAACTCCTATATCGGAACCTTGCTTTCCATGCTGGGGATTGATGGTGCAGACGAGGTCGCCAGTCTGATTTCCAGCATCGACACGGTTGTGGATTTTCCCGGTTTCACCTACAATCCACTTGACGATCTTAGCCTAAATTTTGATCTCGTCGGAGGCGGCAATGGGGATGTCATGTTAACGGGCATCGGCAATGACCGTTTGATAGGTGCCGGTGGTGACGATCAGCTTTTGGGCGGCGATGGAAATGACACGCTTGTAGGCGGCACCGGGAATGACCTGTTGAATGGCGAGGGTGGTTCTGACCTTGTCGATTACTCGGGTTTGGAAGGTGACATGGACGCGCCGGTGCAGTCTGGCATCGCCGCAGCCCTCATAGCTGTGGAAAATCCGGAGGCAGGGCAGAACACCTTTTTTGCCCAGGTCACGGACCCTTGGGGCGATACAGACACGCTTTTGAATATCGAAGGGATCGTTGGTACGGAATTCAACGACATTTTCGCAATTTCTGGAAGCCTGGCGGTTGCTACGTCCGATCTGGTCCTGATAGATGCACTCGGAAATTCCGCATCAGGAGATACGCTGGATCTGAGCGACGTGACGGATGAGTCCGGCGTGATGATAGATCTGCTGCAAGAGTTCATGCAGTCGAATGACAATGGCTTCGGCGTAACCATCATCACGGGTTTTGAGAACGTTATCGGTACCGATCAGAACGATTTCATTATTGGCAATGATCAGGCGAATATTCTCGATGGCGGATCCGGTGCGGATATGATTGATGGCGGTGCTGGAATAGATGTCGTCCGGTTTGATCCAACGAGCGGGAGCGTTAGAATTGACCTGCCGTTGCTTGACCCTGCTTTCGGCAACATCCGCGGCTCGGGTTCCGGCGGCGACGCGGAAGGCGATACATACGACAATGTTGAGGTTTTCATCGGTACGGATGCGAGCGATAAATTCATTGGAGGCGGTGTCTTCGGCACAACCGCACCATTGATGATAGCAGGTGGCTCTGGGAACGATCGCTATGAATTAGGTCTAAGCACTCTTCCGACAGTTTTCTGGGGCGGTTCTGGAGCAGACTCGATTGTCGGTGCTAATCGAGTCATGGTTGTTGATGTTCCCAATCTTACTGAGGTTAACTTTCATCTTTTCAGCTTGGATTTGATAAATGTTGGACCAAATTTCGACTGGTCCGTGATTGATGTTGTGCTGTTAAATCCAGACTCGAGCGACCGTCTTGTGACCTTTGATGATAATCAAGATGAGTACAATCGGTCAGTTGGCATGCAAACCTTTACGTTTGCAGGCGGAGGAGAAGGCACACCACCTCTCTAGTCATTCGCATACCGTGGCCTAGATCTACCTAGCGATCAACAGCTAGATGCCATAGTGGCTGAATTCACTGTCGATGTGCCTGGTAGTTCATCTTTTCGAGCGTTTGGAGAGATTGGAAGCATTATTCTCAACTTCTTTAGCCTCGGATTAGACGAAAATAACGAGCCACTTCCGATCTCTGAAG
>NZ_LADY01000068.1:0-39059 GCF_000961715.1 Roseovarius sp. BRH_c41
GCGCGCGCCGCTCGGCCATCATCGTCTGCACGGCCTGTCCGGCCTGCGCCGCCCCACCGGCGCCGCGGCCCAAGGCCTTCATCACCGCCGCATAGCACAGGATCGCCCCCACCAGCAGGAACCGCGCGATCCGGCGCAGTTCGACCTTGGTAAAGCCCAAGACGAAGGCGCCCAGAATCAGCACCCCCGCGCCGAGCGCCAGCGACAAAACCTTGAGCCCGACGCTTGCCCCAATCGGCAGGATGCCCAGCAACGCCCCAAGCACGGTATCGCCAAAGAGCCCGCCCAACCCAAAGCTATGGGTCTGCGCCCACGCCGCGCCCGGTGCCAGAGACGAGGCATAAAGCGCCAGAACCGCCAGCCAGATCGGTGCGAAAATCAACCGCCCCATGGCCCGGTCCTCGCCCCGGTGCAGCGCCAGCCGCGCGCCCCAGACCGCCAGAACGATGGCGAATCCCCAAGACCCCCAGCCGATGATCATGAACAATGGCGCCGCCATCGACGCGCCCAACCGCCCCATCCAGTTCTGCACCGGCGCATCGGTGGCCGACATCCAGCTCGGATCATCCGGGCTGTACGAGACCACCATTGCCGCCGCCATCAGCCCGAGGACGATCAACACGAGACCCAGCAATTCCTTGCCACGTTTCTCGATCGCCTCAGCCATGTTGCTGTCCAGCAAAGGGTCGCGCCCGCGCGTCTGATATGCCATGTCGTCCCTCGTCCTCAATCATCCATAGAGACAGTCACGCAGCCGCCTCAGGCCACCCGCCATCTCGGTTTTTGGGGCCACCATCGCGACCCGAATATAACCCTGACCGGGGTTCACGCCCCCCGCCTCCTGGCTCAGATAGGCACCGGGCAAAACCCGCACGCCGGTTTCCCGCCAGAGCCGCAGCGTCGCCGCCTCGCCATCCTCGACCGGCAACCACAGGAAAAACCCAGCCTCGGGGCTGTGATATCCCGGCAAGTTGCCGAGGATGTCATCGGCCATCTCGTATTTCTCGCCGTAGAGGCGGCGATTCTCAGTTACATGCGCCTCATCCGCCCAAAGACGGGCTGCGACATGCTGCAACGGCATCGGCAGTGGCGATCCGGCGTAATTGCGCAATTGTTTCATCTGCGCGATGTTCTTCGGTCCTGTCGCCACGAAGCCGCTGCGCAGCCCCGGCAGGTTCGACCGCTTCGAGAGGCTGTGAAAGGCCACGATCCGCTCTGGGTCCGCGCCCATCTCCTGCGCGACCTCCAGAATACCCACCGGGGGCGTATCGCGGTAAATCTCGGCATAGCATTCATCGGCGAAGATGCGGAAATCGTGTTTTTCGGCCAGCCGGATCAGATCCGCCCAATAGGCGCGGCTCGCCACCGTGCCTTGCGGATTGGCGGGCGAGCACAGATAGGCCACCGTCACCCGGTTCAGAACCTCCTCCGACAACGCCCCGAAATCCGGCAGAAACCCGGTCTCATGCGTGGCATTCAGAAACATCGGCTCTGCCCCCACGCTCAGCGCCGCCACCATATAGACCTGATAAAACGGGTTGGGCACCAGCACCACCGGGCGCTTGCCGCCCTTGGTCTCTGGGCTGAGCGCCATCATCGCATTGTAAAGCCCCTCGCGCGTGCCATTCAGCGCCATGATCCGCGTCGCCGGATCGAGCGTCACGCCATAGCGCCGCCCCACCCAATCGCTCGCGGCCTCAAGCAGCGCAGGCATGCCCTCATTGATCGGGTACACGCCAAAGCCATCGGCATTTTCCGCAATGATATCAACGATCCAACGCGGAAATTCGTGCTTGGGCTCGCCAATGGTCATATGCACGACTTCGCCGCCGGGCGCATGGGCGTCCAACAGGGTCCGCAAGCGCGGAAACGCATAGGCCGGTAGGTTCGCAAACCGCTCGGGATACATCTGATACTGCCTCAAGGTTCGGGATCGTTCGCGTCCCGTTTCCCTGAATCTACCCAAGCCCCGGCCTCAGGTCCAGCAAAACCAATGGTCTAGACCCCGGATTGTGGCATTTTTGGCAAGCGCCCGGCTTTCACCGTTCTGCAAATACTCACCGCCACCCATCCCCACGCGCTCCGGCAGGGGTTTGCGCCCTCAGGCCGCCGTCAATTGCCCGCCCTGCCAGCCCGTGACCCGCGCGCGCACAATCTGCCCCTCGGGGCGATCGCTGTCGAAAACGACCTCGGTGAATTGCTCGGTCCGCCCCATGCGCGGCGCCTCCATCAGCACCGCGTGCTCGCGCCCGTGCTGCGCTGCCAGATGGGCGGCAACCCGTGCCTCGCCCGCCGCCCGCAACCGCGCGGCGCGATCCTTGATGCTGCGGCCATTGACCTGCGGCATCCGTGCTGCGGGCGTGCCGGGGCGCGGGGAATAGGGAAACACATGCAGCCATGTCAGATGACAGTCCTCGACCAGCCGCAAGGAGTTTTCGAAATGCGCCTCCGTCTCGGTCGGAAAGCCTGCGATAATATCCGCGCCAAAGGTCATCTCCGGCCGCAAACGCCGCGCCTCTTCGGCAAAGCGAATGGCATCCTCGCGCAAATGCCGCCGCTTCATCCGCTTGAGGATCAGATCATCGCCATGTTGGAGACTCAGATGCAGGTGCGGCATCAGGCGCGGCTCTGTGGCAATCGCCTGCATCAGGTTCTCATCCACCTCGATGGAATCAATCGACGAAATCCGCAGGCGCGGCAGGTCCGGCACCAGCCGCAGAATCCGCATCACCAGATCGCCAAGCTTGGGTGTGGCCGGCAAATCCGCCCCCCAGCTTGTCAGGTCCACGCCGGTCAGCACGACCTCGTTGTACCCTGCCCCTACCAGCCGCTTGATCTGTTCGACCACGACACCGGCGGGCACAGAGCGCGAATTGCCCCGGCCAAACGGGATGATGCAAAAGGTGCAGCGATGATCGCAGCCGTTTTGCACCTGCACATAGGCGCGGCTTCGGCTGCCGAACCCATCAATGAGATGCCCCGCCGTTTCACGCACCGACATGATGTCATCAACCAGCACCCGCTCGGTCTCGCCGATGAAATCCCCAGCCAGCCGCCCCCATGTCGCAGGGCTCATCTTTTCGGTATTGCCAATCACCGCGTCCACCTCGGGCATCGCGGCAAAGGTCTCGGGCTCGGTCTGCGCGGCGCATCCGGTCACGATCAGGCGCGCCTCAGGGTTCTCGCGCCGCAAGCGCCGGATTTCTTGCCGCGCCTTGCGCACCGCCTCGGATGTCACCGCACAGGTGTTGACAATGACCGCATTGCCCAAGCCCGCTTGGCCTGCCAGTTCCTTCATCGCCTCGGTTTCATAGGCATTGAGCCGACAGCCCAGCGTGGTGAATTTCGGCGCCCCGATTCTCTGTTCACTCATCGAACCGCCGCCAGAAATGCGGGCGTGAGCACGCCGCTTGCCACATGCGCGGTCTCGCCGGTCATCCAGACGCCATCCTCGCGCCAGTCGACATGGATCGTGCCGCCATCCAGATCAATCCGCACCCTGCGCCCCGTCAGCCCGCGCCGCGCCGCTGCAACCGCCGTGGCACAGGACGAAGAGCCAGAGGCCAGCGTCACCCCAACGCCCCGCTCCCAGACCCGCATGCGGATATGATCGGGGCCAATCACCGTCGCCACCTGCACATTGGTCCGCTCGGGGTAAAGCGGGTGATGCTCATAGCGCGGCCCGAATTGTGCCAGCGGCACCGCCTCGGCATCGGCCACGAAAAACGTGCAATGCGGATTGCCCATGCCCGTGGCCACCGGCCCGCCCTCAATCGGCAATTCCAGCGTGTCCATCGCCTCGGCCAGCGGAATCTCGGCCCAATCCAGCTGCGGCTGCCCCATGTTCACAGATGTCAGCCCGCCGCCCGCATCCACCGCCACCAGCGCCCCACGCGCCGTGCTCAGCTCCAGTCGCGCCTTGCCGCTCTCGTCCATCAGATACCGCGCAATACAGCGCGTGGCATTGCCGCAGGCCGCAGAGGTCGAGCCATCGGCATTGTAAAAGGTCAGATGCGCGTCGCCCATGCCTTGCGTGATCACCGCCAGTTGATCGAATCCGATGCCCCGATGCCGGTCGGCAATGGCCATGATCAGCCCCGGCGTCAGCCCCAAATCCCGCGCACGCCCGTCCAGCACGACAAAATCGTTTCCCAGCCCATGCATCTTGAAAAAGGGCAATCCGGTATGGTCATCGTGGCTCATCCTCGCGCATATAAACTGCGCCTCGCGACGAATCCAGCAGATCGCGGAATTATCTTGCACTTTCGGGGTTGACCCCCCGCCCCGCTCTTTCTAGATAGCGCGTCTAGTGGGCCGTTAGCTCAGTTGGTAGAGCAACTGACTTTTAATCAGTGGGTCGCAGGTTCGAATCCTGCACGGCTCACCACTGTTTCAAGGACTTAGCGTGTGCAGCAGCATAGCGTTGGATCGAGAATGTTCTTAATCCGATCCAACGAACGATTCCGTCTCAGTTGCACAATCTGGTTTGCACCCTCGCTTCGAATCCTCGAGTAGCGGTTTGTCGTCGAGACACTTGCATGCTGCGCCGCATCGCGCAGCGCAAAGGGATCTACGCCAAGGCCTTTGGCTTCCGTGACCGCTCCGGCACGGATATCCATCATCCAAATGTTCTTTGGCAAACCCGCAGCTTTTCGCATCCGCGCCCAAGCCTGTGACCAGCCGCTTACTGTCTATGGCCGGCCACCGGCGCGCATAGAAAGGATGACAGGGCCAACAGGGACTCTCTTGACGTAGCATCCGGAGCCGTGACTGGATTTCGGGCAACGGTGTCAGGTCGAACGGTATGGCTCAGGAAGGCTCTTTGCGGCCTTGGATATGACCACGGCGGCTCTTTGCTATAGCCTGCTCAATCAAGCTCGTCCGACGAAGACATCGCGCACCGATTTCATCGGGCGCTGTCTGGGTTCTGTGGGCGAACATTTGAGCGCGCGCTTGCGCGAGCGAAAGCGCCTCGTCATGGCCGGGAAAGCGATGGCGGAGTGTGTGTCCCAGATGCGTGCCTGCTGGCCTCGGACAAACAGATGTTGCCAGAACGCGCATTTAAGCTCTGCGACTACCTTGCCTGCAGTCGGCAGGCGTGTGGCGCAGGACTGAAGTGTCTGACATCAGCAAATAGCATGGGGTGTTCCTCCTCGCATCGGTCGTGGTCGCTTCGCGCCGGTTGGTGTCGAACAGGGCGGTAAGTCTCCGATCAGTTTGGAAAATCTGTGTAGTTTTGCTGCCTTTAAGCCGCCTCCGCCCATCAGGCCCTGCCCGGATAAAAACACCACAATTGCGGATCAATGCTGTGCGACTAGAATAATGGCGCACAGCATGTTGCTTGACCAGCAGACCCAGTAGTCACTGCGCAGGCGTGTACCAGATCGGCGAGGTATATGCCCGTTCGGTAATCGTCATCCGCACACCGTCGGCAGGTTCTACGCCGTAGTAGCTGGCATCCCGAGCGGTCCAGCGCGGCGTCGGGATCTCGATGACCCGGGCATAGTAAAAGGCCCTCAACGTCGGATCAAAATCCGGGTCCGCCCAGACGGTAATCAGTTCCGGGTCGCCGATGGTGTTGGTGAAGCTTGCGTCGACAATATCGACGGTCGAGCCGACAGAGGGCAGCTTGCCATCTGCATCGGGTTCGCGGGTATCGGCGTCACCCCAGGCCACGTCATAGACGCGCTCCTGCGTATTGCCTTCGGCATCGATCCAGCCCTTGATGATCTGCACCCGGTCGAGGTTCGCGCCGATCGGATCTTTCAGCGCGGCAACAAGGAAGCTGGGCGCCTTGCCTTCGGGAGCATTGACCAGATCACCCCCCATTGGCACACCCTTGGCATAACCGGCCTGTGCAGGCCTCCGAGTATTGACGTCCTCTGTCACGAAATCCCAGCCACCGAAGAAGCGCACGGCCATCCGGGTGCCTGTGGTCGCATAGGTCTCTTTTCGCTCCATCGCATCAAAAATCGCCTCGCGGGTGTTCTCTGTGGCCCAGACCACCGCGAGGCCAGAAGCGCCGACCTCCCATTCACTGATGGTGCCCACATCGGTCTTGACGAAGGGTTTCGCGATCCGCTCGGGCCCCGGCTCCATCGAGACGGTCTTGCCAAAGAAGTTGTCCTCCTCGAAGGACGAAAAGCCGAGATGGCTGTCGGTCGAGCCAACGAGGCCGAACTTGTAGGGGTTGGTGCCGAACTGGGTTTCCAGCTTCATGCCGTTCAGCAGCGCCGAGCGGGCATATTCATGCTGCAGCATCTCGGGCTTCTTGGCGACTGTCATGGTCAGGTTGCCCTTGTCCCAGATCTCGAAATCCGCGAACTCGTCATTTGGCGAGAGGTAGGGATGCGTCTCGCTTGTGCCCTTGGTCTGCGTCATCTCATAAAGTCTTTCCCACTTGGCTCGCTCAGACACATAGTTCGCGTCCACTGGCGCGCCGAACTGCTCGATGGTGGGGAACATCAGGCCGTTTGACAGGTTGCCGTTGTGCGCAATGGCCAGAACATTCCCGCCGGTCTTCTCTTCGTATGCGCCCATCCACTTCCACAGATCGACCGGGTTCTGGCTGCCGTGCGGCGGCAGCGTGACCATCGGGTCCATCTGCACGGCAAGATCGCCGCCGTCCCGATAGATAACGTTGCGATGCAGGTTGTCGCCCTTGCCCACCTGCGACGTCCATTCGTAGCCGATGATCGCGCTGAACCTGCCCGGTTCATTGGCCTCTTCAGCGGCAGCAATGATGTCCTTCCAGGTATCGCGGTAAAGCTTGGTGCCGGGCTGCGACATGATCTCGATCGGGAAGCTTCCGTTCGAGAAGGCGGTGATGATCTGTATGGCCGCCTCGGCGCCCTTGCCGGCCTGCATCAGATCATACCAGGCCTTTGCTTGGGCATTGGCGAGGATGTCGGGATTGCCGGCGGCAAACTCGCCGAAGAACCCCATGTTGTCCGAGTGATCGGTCACAACGGTGAAATCCAGCGGGCGCGCGATGCGGACGGGCTGGCCGGTGTTCGACACAATCTCCTGCCCCTTGGCGAAGCGATAGCCGTCGCGTGGTCCCAGGCGCGCGCCGAAGGTGCCCGCATCGAAGGACAGCGTCGTATGCAGGTGGGTTTCCCCGAACAGCGGTCGGTCCGGAAAGTTACGCCCGGCATTGGGCGAATAGGGCGGCTCCTGGTTCAGCGACTCAAGGTTGGACGCATCATGGCCATGCGTGTCGGCAATACCCTGCTGCGCGAAGGCCGGCAGTGCCGGTGGGCTGACAGCGACCGCGGCGAGGAACAGCGTCTTGAGAAGGCTCGGTTTCATGATCGTCTCCTTGATAGTTTCGTTTAAGTTCGTTTCAGGCAGTCAGAATTCGCTCTACGGTCCAGAAGGCCGCAATCGTGCCGATGGCATAGGCCGGAAGCAGGCCCGCCCACCTGGGCAGGCTCAGAGGGCCGATGCCGCGCACGAGCCAGATTAGCCCGAGGATCACCGCGACAAAGGTCAGTTGTCCGGCCTCGACCCCCAGATTGAAGGTCAGCAGCGCAAGCGGGATATCCCCCGAAGGAAGGCCAATCTCGCGCAGAGCGCCGGCAAATCCAAAACCGTGCAGCAATCCGAAGATAAAGGCGACGAGCCAGGGCGCGCGGGTGCTCAGCCCCGGCTGTCCCTGCTTGAGCATGATCAGTTCCCGCGCAAGGAAGACGATGCTAAGGGCGATCACCGCCTCGACCGGCGCCGGGGTCAGACGCACCAGTCCAAGTGTCGACAAGGCTAGGGTGATGCTGTGTGCGATGGTGAAAGCGGAGATCGTCTTGACCAGTTGCCATCCACCCCCAACGATCAGAGTCAGGCCAAGGACAAAGAGCAGATGGTCTATGCCTGCAAGGATGTGTTCGAAGCCCAGCACTGCATATTCTATTGCGACGGCAAGCGCACCGCGAGGACCCTGCACCGTCATCGTGGCCGAGGCGGGACGCAGGATGTGGGTCTCGGTCGTGCCATCCCCGAAGGCCAGCCGCACGAGAACCTCGGCACTGGTTTCAGGCAGGCGCGCGATGGAAAGCTCGCGCCCGATCAGCCCCGCCTCGCCGCAGTCAATGAGCATCCGCGTCAGCGATGCGCCGGGCACCTGATGTTCGGCCTCGGAGGACGTGGTGCAGCCCTCGGGCCAGACCACCGAAAAACCGATCACATAGTCGCCGCGCATCGGGCGTTTCCAGATGACGTCATAATTGCCGGAGCCAAGCTCTCGGATGTCGAGATAGGCCGGGCGGGATTCATGCGCCACTACGGGGTGCGCCACTCCCGATAAGGCGAGACACAGGACCAGAAGCCACCGGATCATGACTCGCCCCCGGCGCTTGTCCCCGGCGCGGCGGGCGTTTCAACCACAACCTCGTAGCGTTCCAGCAGCTTGCGATAGACGGCCTCATTTGCCGCGACGCGCTGTTCGTAGATCCAGTCGTCCCGGACCCGTTGCCGCACCTCCTCGAACGCGAGGCGCCTGCCGGGGGCGCGTCCCGTAATCCAGACAAGGTGCAGCCCAAAGTCAGACGCGATTGGGCCAGCCCAGAGACCGGGCTCCACCGTCTGCAGAGCGGCTACGAAATCCGGTCCGAACATCGCCTCGATCGCGTGCAGGTCGAGACCGACAAGATCCGATGGCAGCGAGGTGATATCGCCCAGCGTCTCTGCCGTCCCTGGTTCCGTTGCCCATTTCAGATCTGCCAGCGTCTGAACCGCGTCGATCTCAGCCTGCGCGCCGCGCCGAGTTGGGCTGAACAGGACCTGGTGGAAACTGACGCGGGCAGATTGCGCATAGCGGTCTCCCTGCGCCTCGAAATACGCGCGCAGGGTCGCGTCGTCTGGATCGGTGTCATAGGCGAGATCCTGTGTCAGAAACTCATACTTCTGTCGCAGGTGACGGCGCACCACGACATCGTCGCGGTCAAGTCCAAGTGTGAGCGCCTCACGGTAGAGCACCTGCTCGCGCACCGCTTCTCCGATAAGGCCCGAAAGCTCCGCCTCGCTTGGCGGGCGCTGCCAGCGCTGCTCCCAAGCGGCGGCCATGCGTTCAACTTCGGCTGCCTCGATAAGTATCTGGTTTTCGACACTCGCCGTGCCGGGGGCCTCCTCATCGAACAGAACCGCGAAGATCAAACCACCCAGAAGCAGGAAATGCAGCAGGGGTTCTCTCAGAAGCTTCATGATTATGCTCCTCGGTTCTTGCCGGAAGGATTGCGGTTTCACACTCAGAGCCAAGGGAGTTTACGCAGGACCTGAAGCAGATCCTGCAGGCTTGATCGAGTTGCAGCGGAGTCAAGCACAGCTTCGACGTCCCGGCGCATCCTGCCCGCAAAGCGCGCATTGTCACGGTTAGGACTGTGAGGAAACCCGGTCACGATCCCTGAAGTTTCCCCGTGCATTCGCGTGCTTCGTAAATCGCGTTACGCAGGTGACCAAGCGAGATAGTGACCGTGAAGGGTTTGTTCGGGAAAACGATCATCTCCTCTTGTTGCTCCAGATCGAGGCGCAACTGTTTGGCGGTCTCGCCGGTCGCGAGCACGTAGCCGCCCTCATAATCGTTCGATGTGCCGTGAACGACTGCCTTGGACTCGCCCACGTAGAGATTCCCGTTGACTATGACAGCGACGGCGTCCGTTCCCTCCTCCAGCTTGGCCCCTTTCTGGAATATTCCGATGTATCCATAGTCTTTGTCCTTGGTCAGGCCAATCTGGACGAGATGGCCTTCCGCATCTGAGCGCGAAATGAAGCAGGTGCTGCGGGTGCGGTTCTCATGGACAACCCATTCTCCCACGTCTCGATAATGGGCGATTTCATCAGTGTTCACGGGCAGCACGTCCTGATCCGCCGCAAGGGCCGGCGCGGCCGCGCCAAGCAG
Source organism: Roseovarius sp. BRH_c41 (assembly GCF_000961715.1). Classification (NCBI taxonomy): domain Bacteria; kingdom Pseudomonadati; phylum Pseudomonadota; class Alphaproteobacteria; order Rhodobacterales; family Roseobacteraceae; genus Roseovarius; species Roseovarius sp. BRH_c41. The sequence goes on from NZ_LADY01000068.1 coordinate 9,893, forward strand.
CAGTATCACTGCAGTTCTCAAGGTCATGTTCATGTACTTTCTCCCAAATTTTAAGGTTCCTAAGAAGCCAGAACGGCTGTAATTCCACTTTAGGGACCCATCCGGGCCCGGTGCACACTCTTGCGGGATAATGATGGTAGCGCATCGGCCACGGTCATTTTGTATTCCCTGTCAGAAACGCGCCGTGATCCCGATCACCGGACCATAGAGTTCCAGATCGACATCCGTGCCGTCGATTTTCTTCTCGATAGACAAGTATCGATAGCCAAACCTCGCCGACCAGGTTTCGTTGAATTTGTATCCGACGCTGGCCAGAACCTGCCAAGAAAGGTCGGATGCATCGCCAATCCCAAAGCCGCCGACATCGACCATTCCTGCCGCGAACCAGTCACCTGAAAGCGGCACAGCAAGACGTGCGGCCAGAATAGGATCGACCCAGTTATCGCCGAACGAACGGTTCCCCGGCAATGGACCGCCTGTCAGACCAACGTCGATATCCACGTCATACCAGCGAAGACCGCCACCGAGGTCGAGCGTTGCGTCTGCGGTATCAACAACGCGATAGGCCGCATAGGCCGACAGCAACGTCATCTCCGTTTCCACCTTGGCAGCGTTAAATACAGGGCCGGGTGTGTCGCTGCTCGCACTGAGATCGCTGTAGATGAGATCTCCTATGAAGGACCAGCGATGGCGTCGGGCTTCAAATGTGCCCATTAAAGCAAGGTCCAGCGAATCCCATACGTCTGAGAAATCGGCCTCTGTCTTCACCTCTCCGGCAGGTGTTTCGACCGTGTTGCTGATTCCCGTGAACCATCCGTAAAGCGTCGTCGAATACTCCCAGTTCGATTCCTGAGCGAATACCGGAGAGACCGACACAAAAGAAAAGGGAACAAGAAATAATATTTTCATGCGCAGTCAACTTCTGCTTCCTGGCAGGACGACCTGCCCCAGATCGATCATAGCCTCGGAAGAACCTGTGGAATTGACTTTGCGCGCCACAAAAGCTTCTGCCCAGCATATTCCCGTTCGGGGTGGTGCTGCATCCGTAAGCGTGGCCGGAATACTATCCGCGTGCCAACCTTATCCGGTTGCTCGCGTCAGGGCGACTGTTCGCTCCAGCGCCGCATCGCGCGTGTGAGGGTCGACGGGTGTGTGTAACCCATTTGCCCCGACAAATCCTGCAACCGTGAGCGTGGGTCCTTTAGCCATTCTGCGGCAATGTCCTGTCGGACCCTGTCGATGACGTCGGAAAGGCTGACTTCTTCCTGAGCCAGCCGGCGCTGCAAGGTGCGGCGACTTACTCCCGCAATGGCCGCCATTCTGTCGAGCGAGGGGGTTCCATCTTTCATCATGCTCTTGGCAAGCAAGGCGAGACACGCCGCCATGCTGCCGTCGCCGCGCAGCGGACGCAACCTCGGGATTGGCAGATTCTGCCCGGCGTCGACGAGGTGCTTCGGGAAAGAATGGTCAGCTATGGAGGCAGGGATTACAACCTCCAGAGGCGTATTGACATCAGCCTGCAAATCGCAGTCGAGCCAGGGGCGCAGGTGAGCAAGTCCGAATTCGGGATGCGGCACCATTCTCACCGCCTGAAGCGGAGGTGACGACTTCCCCGTGGAGCGGCAGATCTTGTGGATCAAGGCGAGGACATATTGCGCGACAATGTGCCGTGTTTCCTGGTCCTTGAACGCAAAGGTCCAACTGTCAGCGATAACGCAGTCGTCAGAATTCTTCGAAAGAACCAGAACTTCGTGTGTGCATTGATATGGCATCATAGACGCTGCAAAAGTCAGCGCGCTGCGCGGCGTCGAGCAAAGAGCGATGGCGTTTCCCAGTAATCCGATGTCGAGCACACCAGTTTCCGCGACAACATGAAAAGCTATATCGGGGCCCTCGTCTTGCGTGAGATTAAAGAAAAAATGCGCGGCGTTCTTTGCGGGAATGATCGCGTGCGGATCGTCCCAAGGGTACCAATCAAGATCGACTGCCCGCAGCGCCGAGTCGACATCCCGGCCATGGCTGACCATCCAGCGCAGCGCAGGCGCGATAACATCTGCACGTATGATTGGCACGAAGCTTGACATGACGGACAATCTATTAAGCCACGTTCGTGGACTGGGCGTAGTCGAATCAAATTCTTACTAAAGATACCAAACGACATCATGATCTGTGCAAGTCCGTAGGTTTAGTCTGATACTTCTGGCGCAGGTCGCCACCGGTCGTAAACCCGGAGCTTCCTCAAAAAGTGGCACGACTTAGGTCGCGAAAATATGCTCCAGCGGATCAGGTCGCCGCCGCTCCTGCGGCTGCGCCGTCTACGAAGGAATGCGCGGATCCTGCTCAATCCGATAGCCGCGCAAATATCTGGCGATGAATCGGCGAGTTGTCTGTTACTCATCTTATGAACTGGCGTGAAGCAGAACTTACCAGGCTGTTACCCCAAGAGTTTACCCTTCGAGAAGTTCCAACTTAGTAGCTTCGGAGTTAACTCTCCAGAGTTTAGGGCTTCCATAGATTTCCAACCCGTTGATTTGGGTTTGATTTGCGTGATCTTGGCGCAAGAAAGCCGTTCTTCCTGATAGTTGCCGCCCTAAATACCAACTCGCCATTAGGTCCCCTAAATTTCCTGAGACACCCTAGATGTTAAAATGGCTCCGGGTTCTCCAAAATTTCCGTAACGACTCCTCGGCTCACAAGAAGCAAGCTACTAAAAAAAAGAGCGTCTCGTACGGCCTGTGGATGTGACCCTCAAAATTGCAGATGCCATCGAGGCCGCCGTCCAGCAGCACCCACACGGGGTTCCCCCGAAACCTGATCCAAGAACTTCCTCACGCGTACATTGCCTATTTCCGTTGAGGTGTTAGCCAACCTCAGGCGACGTCAAAGAATATCGGCGTATCCGTGTTGGCGGTGTTCCATCCTTCGATATCGAATTCTTCATCAAACAGCGTTGCCAGCCGCACATCCTCCAGCAGCGAGAATGTGTTGCCGAGCAGGAAGCCGTCGTTGTTGCCGTCAATCGACGGAATGATCCCGTCAAACAGGCTGACGCTTGGACCGTCGAAGAAGTCCGAGGTGATCCCGGCGCTGAATTGCAGCAGACCTGCAAAGAGGTCGAGATCAAGGCCGAGGTAGGTATCGTTGGAGAACAACGCCTCCATATCCACGGCGATGTCCACGTCGATCAGACCGTCGGCATTGCCGGACAGGTCGGGATCAAAATCGCCGGTGGTGGGCGTGTTGACCGTGATTTCATCTCCGAGAGAGAAGCCATTGATGATCGAGCCGTCCTCCAGCATCGCCATCAGGGGGAGATCCTCGATGCTGAGCGAAAAGTTCTGCAGCGTTTCCAGTGTCGTGGTCAGCGCGAGGGATACAAGGTCCCATGACCATTCGACCGACAGCAGGTTGAGATTGACCCCCGCGACACTGGTCGAGAGACCGAACGAGTCGCTGTTGCCAAAGGCCGAGGGGAAACCAAACAGAAGTTGCGACGCGAAAGCATCAAGATCAGCAGTCAGGGCCGCGACATCATCGCTGCCCGAAGAGCTGAGCGTGTTGCCATCCGGCGCATCCAAGGTGCCGGTTGTTTCGATGATCGGAAAGTTGAGGTCGAGATCAAAGAACGGATCGAGCGGGCCGAGAGGCACCGACAATTCAAGATCCTCACCGCTGGCATCAAAGATGTTAAAGCCCGGAAGGCCAAGTTCGCCGGTGAAGTTCGGGTCATTTCCGGTGTCGATATCCCAGATGTCAAAGCGCGAGCTGCCGATGATCAGATCAAGCGCCGTGTCGAGATCGAAGACGAAATCCATGCCGAAATTGACATTGGGCGACATGGTCGTGAAGGTGGACCCGCCGTCGAGCGAGTAGGCGCTGCTGATCGAGAAGGTTTCTCCATTTTCAACCTGACGCGGTGCGCTGAAGAAGACATCGACCGGCACCGAGGCGTCCACCTCGCCGGTGTTCAGCGAGAAATAGGGCTGCAAGCCAACCATCGCGGCGAAATTGCCCTCTGTCCGCACGCCGGGGGTCGAAATAGACGAGGGCAGATCAACATCCGCGTCGCAATCCGCGCCAAAGATACCGGCAATCGTGCAACCGAAATCGGCGATGGCGTTCACCACTGCCTCGATTCCGTCCAGTAACCCCTCGAGCGCATCGCCCGCAAAGGTAAAGCTTGGGATGATCGTGGCGTTGAGGCTCTGAGAGCCGGTATTGAAGCCGAAGAACGGCAAGGTGGGCTGAAAGACCAGCGCAGCACCGGTGCCGAACATGGATTGATTGTTGGTCTCAAACAGCAACTGATCGGTGAACTCTATGGGAGCGTCATCCGCGCCGATCACCGTGACCGTGATCGTGGACGGGGCCGAGGTGTCGCTCTCTTCCGGCGGGGTGGTCGATGTGCCGACGCCCGAATCGTCGATGGCGACATATTGGAATGTTACGTCGCGGGTCTCGCCCGCATCGAGAAACTGGAAATCATCCGTGGGGTTGAAGGTAAAAGTGCCGTCGCCGTTGTTGACCACCTCGCCATATTGATTGCCGAAGGCATCCGTCGGGTCCGAGATGATCTGGAAAGACAGGACATCCCCGATATCAATGTCAAACCCCATGAAACTTCCGGTCACGCCATCGCCGGTGAGGGGACCGAACTGGCCGCTCTGCACCATGTCAAAGGCGTCATCCTCACCGACGGACACCGCCACATCAAAGGCGTCGGGCTGATCGTTCTGGCCGTCGATCGTCAGCACGACATCAGCCGTGGCGAGATTTCCAGCGCTGGATTGGGTTTCGTAGGTAAAGGACCACTGTCGGATGTCGTCATGCGCCAGTTTGTCAACGTCCGCTCCGTCAGCCACGAACTTGGCGAAACCGTCGCTGGTGACGAGCAAGGTTCCCAACACCAGCCCACCAATCTCGACAGTGCGCTGGAATCCCGCTACGACTGGGTCAAGAGCGCCGAGTTCGTCCACAACGCTGATGACCGTCTTGCGCGTGCCATCGGCTTGTACACCGTTGGTGTCATTGGCGAGCAGATCAACCATAGCCCTTGAGTTTTCATCAACTTCCCAAGCATCATTGCGGGCGACACCGCTGGCGTCCCCGGCGATTTTCTCGCTGCCACCGCGTTTGTTGCCGGTGCCGACGGAAGTGTAGCGCAGACCAAAATCCGCAAGATCGAAACTGTCGAGAGAGAGCGGCTCAGTGGCCGAGAGCACAAAGCTGACAGATGAAATGTCATCCTTGGCTTTGCCGGGGGTGCCAAATTCAATGCCCCCATCAAACCGCCCCTGTTGCTTGAGCACGCTGCCGTTGACGTTCACATCGTTGCGCACACTCGAAATCGAGCCTTCATCGAACGCGGTCTGACCGATGATGTCTTCGCTGCCGTCGATGCCCGTAACGGTGAGCCCCGCCGTTGTGGCGTCAAGGTCAGCCATGTCAAAAAAGATGCCTCGAAGATCGCCTAGAAGCCCCGAGCCCAATACGTTGATGTCAAATCGTAGGGTTCCGTCTGGCAGCTCCGTGATCTTGATCAGCGTGTCAACAGGGCCGTCCACGGTGAAAGTAATCGATTTTGCCATTGTAGAGATCCTTTGGCTAAATGCTTTTTAAGCGAAGAACGGAAAGAGTGTCGAAGTATTCATTGAAAAAAAGCTTACGTTACGTAATCAAACATTACCTTGGGTTGAAAAATAGTCCATCTTTTTTTGAAGGGTAGGTTCTGTCTTAGTTCATGGCAGTCATGAAACCTGTCGGTAAAGTGCTTCTCACTCGGACGCATCTGTGCTCACCAAATTTGCTCTGCGCCGGACGCAGAACATTCACCCGCTGGCGACGGACATGTTGTTCTTCTTAAATTTAGTTGAACTCACTTTTCTGATCCAGATACAATTTAAATAATTGAATTATATGTATATTTTCAATCATCGGATCGCAGGTTCGAATCCTGCACGGCTCACCACTGGCATTCAAATTGGACCTGTCTGTGTCCGGGTCTGGGTCTGGGTCCGGGTTTCGGGCGTTGCACCTCAGAGCGTGTGGCCCGTGTGGCTGCTGATGCAGCGCGCCGTGCAGGACAGACGGCAGTAGACAAGCCTTAGACAAGCAAGGACGGCGACTGGTCTGTCGCCGCCCTTAGGGTCTCAACTCTGGCGTGAGGTCGTGCTGCAGGTGCAGCGGTCAGCCTGAATTAGCTGACTTGGCGGACTGCCCGGCTATGGTGCGCGCGACCAAGCGCCCGCACGTCACGGCAGACAGCGCGTTGATCACTCGTCCACGTCCAGACGCTCGACAACGGTCGCCGCATAGGCGTCCACGAGCGCATTGTAGAAATCGTCCTGCGAGGGTTCGATGGTAACCCAGCCCTCAGGGGCCGGGGCATCCCCCGAAACAGCACTCATCTGCAAGGCATAGCTGCCGATCAGTTCATCCGGATTCTCAAGGCTGTCGGCACTGACCGAGACAGCATCGTTGACGCCCTCAAAGGTGGAAATCGTCCCTTCAAGCTGGTTGAACTCGCCCGTGTCCGGCAAAAGCGTGCTGCCATCAATCGCGACCTTGTTGATCTCGACGACAACACGGGGGGCGTCCGCAGAATCCTCGACCGTCACCTTCGACACAATCGCCGTGGCAAGGTCAGCCTCGAGGGTCGGCCAGTACTTGAGAACGTTAGAGTCATCATACGCGCTCAGATCGACCTTGACGTCAACCGCGGACAGGGTTTTGTCCATAGCCATAACAGGGCCAACGGCGGCCAAGGTCATTCCGGTGCAAAGTGCAGTGCTGAGAAGAAGTTTCATTTTACAGTCTCCTTGAATAGGTCGTATCTATACCGCGTCGAGCGGTGACCCGACGGGTCGGTGACACGCACGCCCGCTTGGCGTGATGTGATCAAATAACGCCCGGCCTCTGGTATGGTTCCCTGAAAAACTTAAAATACCCCCCGGATCCGCCAGGGCGAGCCCCCGACCAAAGTCTGGAACCACAATGCCTTCAAGGCGTTATCCCTCGGGAAACTGGTAACAATCGCAACAGGAGCACGGGCCGGAGATGCCGAATGACGCAGCGCGAGACACTGAATCAGCGGTGGATCTGGTCGAAAACGGATGGGCGGCGCTGAACGGGGACTACACCAGCGTCGGCGATGTCGTGGATGCGCTCGGGCGGGCCAATTTTGCGCCGCTTCTGATCCTGCCGTCCTTGGCGCTGGTCTCGCCGCTCAGCGGGGTGCCCGGCTTTACCACATTATGCGGCCTGATCATCGCTGCGGTTTCGTTGCAACAGATGATCCATCGCTCCTCGCTCTGGCTGCCACGCTGGATTCGCTCCGCACGCCTGCGCACAGAACGGGTGCGTGTCGCCTACCGATGGTTTCGTGTCCCGGCGCGGTGGCTGGACCGCGTCACGCGGCGACGGCTGCACGGTCTGGTCACAGAGCCGCTGGTCATCCTGCCTCAACTCGTCTGCCTGCTCTGCGGGGTGGTCATGCCCTTCCTCGAACTGATCCCTTTCACCTCGTCGGCGCTGGGCGCGGTGATCACAGCCCTCGCCGTTGGCATGTTCGTCGGCGACGGCCTCTTGGTCTTGATTGGCATGCTCACCGCCACGGCGTTGGCGACCGGCGTCGCGACTCTGATCGTCACCTGAGCGCGCAGCCTGTCGCACGGCTGACCCCCCGCCACATTCAGAAAAGGCGCCCATCCCAAAGATGCGCGCCCCAGTCTCTCGCAGCATCTTCAAACCAGAATCATATCCGTTCCCGGTTTGAAGATGTGTCAAATCAAACAGTTATTCTTGGACATCTTGCGATGCGCCTGTCACCGCTTGACCTGCACCCTGGATGTCCCGGCCAGCGCCCTCCACCGTCTCGCAGGCAGCCAGAACGCCCATGAAGAGCAGGGAAATGAGGGAAAGTCTTGAACGTGTCATTGCAATCTCCGTTTGATTTCATGTGCAGGAACAACGCAGGTGCAATCGCTTGGTTCCATCTGGCCCGCATAATTCTTTCAGGCTCAGCCCTCGTCGTCGTCCGGCGTGGGCCATCTCATCGGAAAGACGACATGCAGCTCATATCGGTCAGGCTGCGTGTCGATCTCGAGCGTGCCATTCAACTGCGCGACAAAGGATTCAATCAACTTCGAGCCTAACCCAGAGCCATCAATCGGTGCCTCCGTTATGGCGTCGGCCTGCCCCTCGGGCACGCGAGAGTTCACCACACTCAGGCAAAAACTGTCCGCCGAGACCGCTTTCAGCGCAATATTGATCCAGGCATCCGCCCCGCTGGTCATGCCGCAGTATTTCACGGCGTTGATCGCGGCCTCTGTCGTCAAGAGCGACAGAGGGACGGATTGGTCCGGGCTGATCTCGACCGGTTCGAGGGCGGTGGTGACTGTGATCTCACGTCCGGATTCGTCCAGCGTGCCGACAATCACCAATTGCTGAATGATATCCTCCAGCAGCTTGTCGGCCCGCACCAGCGACAGCTTGCGCGCCAGATAGAGGTATCTGTGAATGGCCGATAGCGCCATCACCCGGTCCTGCACCCGCCGCAAGAGATGCTTGGCCTCGGTGCTTCCGGTCGCGCGGATCTGCATGTTGAGCATGCTCGAGATAAGCTGAAGATTGTTCTTCACCCGGTGATGCACCTCGCGCAAGAGCACGGTCTTTTCGTTCAAATCCTCTTCCAGCCGCCGCTCCTGCTCTGACAGCCGCCGGGTCATGGCCCGAAACGCCTCGGCCACGATCTCCAACTCCTCCGGAGCATTGTCGAGCCGCGCCTTGTCCAGATCACCGCGCCCCGCCGCATAGAGCCGCATCCAAGACCGCAGGCGGCGCACATGCCGGATCACCAGATGATTGACGCCGACATAGGCCACCACAATCGTGATCACCCACATGACCAACGGTAGATAAAGAGCAAAGGCACCCTCATAGCCCGGCAGCGCCCCGCGCCCGAGCCGAGGCTCCCAGCTACCCAAGGCAAAGACCTTGTCGCTGACAATCGGAACCACCGCAAAGTCGCGCGTCTTGCCCTCCTGATTCACATCCTGAAACGTCTGCCGCCCCTTCTCCGCCAAGCGGTCCAACCCATAGGAGGCCGGAAGAACCGAGCGGCGGAAATCCGAAAACTTGGCGGTGGCAACAATCTTGCCTTCGAACTGAAACAGCACAAGATCGACATCCGGCACGACCGTAGACAGTTTTTCATTGAGAGCACTGACCGGCACCGCGATCCAGACTGTTCCGCGAAATCGCCCGCCTGCAAAAACCGGCACCGCAACGCTGACCGTGGCAGTGCCGCCGATGAATTCCAGCGGATGCATCAGAATCTCTGTCTGTCGGCTGGTGAGTTCGGTGCGAATGGAATCCAGATCACTCAGATCCTGACGCCCGCCGTTCGACGCACACACAAGGTTGAGCCCCTCATCGACAAAGCCTGCAAAGGTGAACTTCGGATTCTCTTCTACAACCCGCGCCATCACCGCATCGCACGTCGTCTCCGAGGTGTCAAAGACGGGCACCGTGATCGCCAGCGTCTCGGCCGTGCTCATCGCGGATTGGATCATGTCCCGGCTTTCGGCCACGGCCTGTTGGGTCTGCTCCAACAGCGCCGTTTCCGAGAGGGTCTGCCGTTCTTCAAGAACCTTGTAGGTCTGATACACGGATACAAAACCGAGCGGCAGGATGGCGAGGCTCAAACCAAACCCCAATTGCAGCGCAAGATTGGGCGTCCAGAGCCCACGCAGCGCGGCCAGCCTCAATTTCATGCAACCGAGGTCCCGCTCACCACCGCCATTGTCGCGGCATCGGTCATTTCCAACTCGTCCTCATCATCCAGATGCATCAACTCCGCCAGCCGCTTGCGCGCACGGTTGGTGCGGCTCTTGATCGTGCCCACTGCACAGCCGCACATCTCTGCGGCATCCTCATAGGAAAACCCCTCGGCCCCGACGAGGATCAGAACTTCGCGCTGCTCATCGGTAAGCTGGGCAAAGGCCGCGCGGAAATCCGTCATCGCCAGATGCCCGTCATGCGCCGGCTTTTCAGACAATTGCCCCGCCATCTTGCCATCGGGGTCCTCGATCTCGCGGCGGCGCTTGCGATAGAGCGAATAATACGTGTTGCGCAGGATCGTGAAAAGCCATGCGCGCAGGTTCGTGCCGGGTTTGAACTTGTCAAAATTACCCCAGGCCTTGACCACCGCGTCCTGCACCAGATCATCCGCCGTTGCGGAATTGCGCGTGAGGTTCAGGGCAAAGGCGCGCATCGCAGGCAAGTGCCCCAGCAGCTCTTCGCGCGGGTCCATTTTTGGGTCTATGTCGTTTTTCACGAATCATCACCAGAGGATTTCTGCTTGTCCTCGCCCTGCTGGCGCAATTGCTCCAACAGCTTGGTAAAGCGTTCCGGCACCGGCTCCTTGGCCGTGTCCGCATAGACACGCCGGAGATTCTCGTCGATTGTTTCACTCAATTTCTTGGTCCTGCGATTCTTTTCCATTTCGCCTATTCATCTGCCATCATTGAATCGGCACTTTCTTGCGCCTGCTCGGGAACATAACACGCTGTTCCGCGTTTGGTTCCCTCAAGGACACATTTTTTGAGGACACACATGACGGAAACACCGCGCCAGCCGGACCTGAGCACTCAGATCGCCGAAAACCTCCCCTATCTTCGGCGCTATGCGCGTGCCCTGACCGGCAATCAGCAGACGGGCGATCACTATGCGCTCGCAACACTCGAGGCCTTGCTCGAAGATCAGGACGTGTTCAACAGCGGGCTCACCCCAAAGTCCGCCCTGTTCCAGGCCTTTCATCAAATCTGGATCTCGTCCGGCTCGCCCGTCGCCGAGGCGGACGCCGCCACCTCTCCCGAGGCGCGCGCGCAATGGCGGCTCGCAAATCTGACCAAGAACACCCGAGAGGCGCTCTTGCTGCACAGCATCGAGGGCTTTCGTGCGCCCGACATCGCCCAGATCATCGGTGGCACGGCGGATGAGGCCACCGCGCTCTTGACCATCGCACGCACCGAAATGACCAACTCGATCCGGGGCCGGATCATGATCATCGAGGATGAGGCGATCATTGCCATGGATATCCGCGCCATTGTCGAAGATATGGGCCATGACGTCACCGGCATCGCGCGCACCCGCGATGAGGCGGTGAAACTCGCGCGGCGCGACCCGCCAGAGATGATCCTGGCCGATATTCAACTGGCCGACAAATCCTCGGGCATCGACGCGGTCAATCTCATCCTCAAGGAATTGGGCGACCGGCCGATCGTCTTCATCACCGCGTTCCCCGAGCGTCTCCTGACCGGCGAACGGCCCGAACCGGCCTTTCTGATCACCAAACCCTATAGCGAGGAACAGGTGCAATCCGCCGTCAGTCAGGCGATGTTCTTTGCCAGCACAGAAACCCTTCAGAGTTAAGCCATCTGACATGACATGACCCCGCGCTCTGGGCACGGGGTCATGGTCAGAAGGTCTCTCTGCAATCGCCCCGCGCTCATACGCGGGGCGTGTCCATATCACCCGTCAGGGTGCGCGACCACGCAGGGCGCGGGCGATCATTGCGACGACAAACAACACGAGGAAGATCACGAACAGAATCTGTGCGATCCCCGCCGAGGCCGAGGCGACGCCACCAAACCCCAAAACACCAGCGATCAGCGCGACCACCAAGAATACAAGTGCCCAGTACAGCATCGGACTCTCCTTTCAATGCAACATGGTTCCGATTGCTAACCCAACGGGCAAGCGGCTGTTTTGGTTCCCGCAGAATCCGTTTTCCTTCAAAATCCTCACGTTTCAAGTTTCTTTCAGCTTTCCCGGAACCGCGCGGGGCCGCGTGCGTTGAGTGTCATATATCAACCCGAAAGGACGCAATCATGGCACAAGCAAAATCCATCGACACATCGCCGCAAGACGAGATTGACCAGCTCTCAAAACAGATCGTGACGCTGCGCGAGGATATCTCGGCCATCTCCAAGACCCTTTCGGGACTTGGCGGAGCGACGCGCGACGCGGCCGTCGATGGCGCGCGCCGCAAAGTGTCGGAACTGCGTCACTCAGGCGAGCAGCAATTGCATGCCGCGCAGCACCGCGCTGAAGAAATGGGCCAACAGGCCGCAGACGCCGTCCGCAGTCAGCCCGCAGCTGCGGTTGGTATCGCCGTTGGGGTTGGATTTCTGCTCGGGTTCATGACGGGCCGGAAATAACCGATGGGCGGCATTGTCTCTGACCTTCGCCGCCGCGCACGCAATGCCGCGCGCGCGGCGGCCTTCACCGTGGCAGGTGTGGTCTTTGGTCTGGCGGGCTTGGGGTTTCTGACCGTGGCGCTCTGGATTCTGATCGCCACCTATGAGAGTGCGCTTGTCGCACACACCGTCATCGGCGCGCTCTATCTCGTTCTTGGTTTCTGCTTTCTGGCGCTTGGCGGTCAATCGACGGACGCGGAGACCGCCGCCGAACAGCCGCCTGCCAAAGAACCGCTGTTGCAGGTGGCCGAGGCCTTTGCCGTGGGATTGCAGGCCGGTCGCTCCGCCCGCGCACCGCGACCCTAGGCAATTTCAAGCCCAGCCTAGGCTTGGCCTCGCCACGAACGAGCGCCACGACAAACAAGATGAGGGGTTTCTGATCTCAACAAAAACCCAAAACTCTAGACCCCGTTCACCATCGGCCGCAGCACGCCGCGAATCATGTCCTCAGTAAAGGGCCGCACCAGCATGGCCCAGCCCTGCTTGGCCACCTTGATCTCGTCTTCCTCGCCCATGGTCAGCACGATTCGTGCCCCCCGCAGGCTGAGCGCGCTGTCGAGCCCTGCTTGCAGCACCTGATCATAGCGCATTTCCAAAAAGGCTGCGGATACCCGCGTTTCGCCCTCCAGAATGCGAATCAACTCATCCGGGTGCGGCGCATTGATCACACGGCACGGTCCTGCCGCCTGAAGTGAACCACAAAGATCCTCCGCAATCAGCAAATTACTGTCCATGACGATATAAACCGGCGGCTCCGGCGGCGTCGTCTCATCAAAGGGCATTAGGGGCTCTCTCATTGGGTCATATCCAAACATTCCTAATTCTGGAACATTATTCGGAGTGATGCATTAAACTGTGACATCTATTAAGAGGTTTTTTCACATGGTCACAAAATGTCAGAATTGCCCCCTGCGCGCCCGGGATCTGTTTGTGCAGATGACCTCCCAGGAGGTCACGTTCATGCAGAGTTTCAAGACCGGCGAGCTGGAGGTGGATGGCGGCACAACCCTGATGATGGAGGCCTCCAACAGCCCGCAACTCTATACCGCGTTGAGCGGCATGGGCCTGCGCTACAAGACGCTGCTGTCGGGCGAGCGACAAGTGATCAACTTCGTGATGCCCGGCGATTTCATCGGGCTACAGGCCGGGGTGATGCAGGAAATGCAGCACTCGGTCGAGGCGACAACAGACATGAAACTCTGCGTCTTTGACCGCAAACGCCTGTGGGAATTGTTCCGCGACCATCCCGACCGCGCCTATGACCTCACATGGATTGCCGCCGTCGAAGAACACCTGCTTGGCGAAAGCCTGGCCATCCTCGGACATATGGACGGGCTTGAACGCATCGCGCGGGCCTTTGTGCGGCTGTTTGACCGGGGCGCGGCAATCGGACTGACCACCGGACACGAGATGCCGTTGCCGTATCGGCAACAGGATCTTGCCGACGCGCTCGGCCTTTCCGTGGTCCATGTCAACAAGATGCTCAAACGCCTGCGCGAACAGCGGTCCGCCACATGGCAAAACGGTCGATTGATCCTCCATGATCGCGACGAGCTGTGTCGCATTGCCCAGCTTGAACCCGACCGCGACCCAATGAAGCGCCCGCTGATCTGAAATAATGCTCCCACACGGGAACCAAACCTGCGCGAGGGCGTTGAGAAAGAATGTACAGATTTACCGTCGACGGTGATCCGGGTCTCCGCGTGGCGGTAATCCTGATTGCGCTCATCCTCAGCTTTGCAGCCCTCAAGACCGGCGCGGATATTTTCGCGCCGATGGTTCTGGCGCTTGTGACCGGGGTGATGCTCGCCCCCGTCACCGATCTATTCGAGCGGATCGGCTTTTCATGCGGCCTCGCCTCATCCACCGTGCTGATCCTTGGCGTCTCGGCCATCGGCACTCTGGCCATTCTGGCCGAACCCTTGATCTGGCAAATCGTCGAGGAACTGCCGCGCATCCAGTATGAATTGCGCTCGATCATCGCAGAGATCAGCAACCTCATTCGCGGCCTGCAAGAGGTCAACCGCGAGGTCGGAGAGGCGCTCGGAGCTGCGGCCGACGCTGCCAGTGAAACATCCGAAGGCGGCGGCATGCCCAACCTCACCAGTGCGCTCTTTTTGGCCCCGCTGGTGCTGGCGCAGGCGCTGGTGTTCTGCGGTACGCTGTTTTTCTTTCTGCTGACACGCAAGCGCATGTATGCATGGCTGTCGCTCTGGATCGGCACCTCGGACGATACGCAGGACATTCTGCGCCGGTTTACCAATGCCGAACGGCTGGTGGCCCGCTATTTCCTCGCCATTTCCTGTATCAACGCGGGTCTGGGTGCTGCCTTGGGCGGGGCGCTGTTTCTGATCGAGCTGCCCGGCCCCTTTGTCTGGGCCTTTGTCGCGGCCCTGCTGAATTTCGTGCTCTATGTGGGGCCAATGACCGTAGCGGCGGGATTGTTGTTGGCCGGGATCGTCGCCTTTGATGGCCTGATGGCTGTGGCCCCCCCGGCAATCTTTCTGTTCCTCAACATGATTGAGGCACAGTTTGTCACCCCGTCCTTTGTCGGACGACATATTTCCGTCAACCCGCTTCTCATCTTCGTGTCTCTGGTGTTCTGGCTCTGGCTCTGGGGACCAATTGGCGGCATCATCGCCATTCCGGTTCTCGTGATCGCGCTCGCCCTTCTGGATATCTTCGCGGTCGATGCGACGGTCGAAGACCCCGCGCCTTAAACCACCTCGTCGGGCATCCCCGGCAAGGGCAGACCAATCGCCTTGGCTGCGTCGGAATCGTAATCCACCAGAAATCCGCGACGGTGCTGCGGCGGCAGCGCACTGTTGCTGCTCACCATACGCTGCCACTGTGCAAACCCCGTGTCGATATCGAGAAACGCAGATCCCGCATCCTTGGGCAACCAACACCCCATCACACGCTCGCGGATCAAGGCCACCTGATCGGCCTGCGTGACGTGTAAACCGGCTTCGGTATCCCATCTCATGCTGCGCCCGTTGAGATTGGCCGAGGAAACGATGGCGGCGGACTCGTCAAAGATCGAGACCTTGGAATGCACATAGACGAGCGGCGACTTCTCGAGCGTGTCACGCCCGTCACTGTCACTCGCACGCGGCTGCACCGGCGAGGCGATCAACAGCCGGTCTTGCCCAAACGCCGCCTTGAGATAGGCCAGCGAACGGGCCTGCTGATGCTCGCCAAAGCGGCCTTCCAACCCCGGATCACTGGAGAACGCCACCTCTTCCGGCGCGGCCGGAAGCACGACAATCACCCGAAGATCTGGGCAATGCCGCGCGCGTCGCGCCAGCGCCCGCGCCAAGGGCACGTGCCGAAAATACTGCGTTTCCAGATAGACCAGCCGCTCCACCTTGGCGATGGCGCGCAGATGCGCGGCCTCGATTTCGCGCAGCACCGTATGCGGTGACATCCGCATCGGCGCGCTCAATCGGCGGCGCGACAGCGTGCGCAAAAATCCCGGCACAGCGCGCGGCGGCGCGGATTTGCGCGCCACAGACGCCAAAAACCCCTCGAGATGCGCCTGAGCGGCCTCTGCAACAGGCCCGGTCGCCATCACCTGCACATCATGCCAGGTCTGGTTCGGCTCTTGCCTATGCCGCTTGGTGTCATAGCGCCGCTCGTTCAGATCAAGCCCGCCGATATACACCAGACGGCGATCGAACACCGCCAGTTTCTGATGATGCGTCGCGGGATGCAGGTCCATCAACCGCAGCGGAAAACAGAGCTGATCCCGGTTATCCACCCGGCACACGCTGCGCAATCGCGGTGTCTCGGCGCGAAATCGCCCGCGCTCGTCCTTGGTCATGTGATACCATTTGTCCACCATCTCGCGGATTTTCATCCGGACCAGCGGATAGAACAACACGCGGGGCAAGACGCCACTCTTGGCGTCGTGCAGCGCCACGGTAAACTCCAGCCGCGCGCCCGGCTGCGCCAATTCCCGCACGGCCGAAATCTGCCGCTGCGTCTGCCACGCCAGCCGATGCAGATGCACCGCCGCAATCGGATCGAAATCCGAAACCACGAGCCGGATCGACACACCGCGATCCAACGTATGCACAAAGAGATCAAACCACGTCGTGCCAATCGCGCGCGCCTCGGAAGAGCGCAACCGCGTCCTCAGATCGAACACTCGAAAACAGGCCGAAACCTCGGTCTGCGCCTGTAAAAAGGCGCGCTCCAGCGCTGGATATGCCTCTTCAGCGGTGACCAGAACCTTGAGGCTCTCAATCGCGGCTGTCGATGTGTCATCCTGCGCTGGTTTGGTCTGGGTCATGGTCCTGCCGATCAGAGGTTAATGGTCCGCTGCCCCCTGAGGTTCGGTCGTAAATGCCCCCGCCGGGACAGGCGGGGGCAAGCACCCAAGGGACACGGGATGGGTGCGGCAGAGCTTGCCTTGCATCTTGGGGATGATAGCCAGGCTCCGGACGGTCAGCGCATCGCGCTGGCCACTGTGTCACAACGCTCTATCGCCCAAACGGTTCCGCAAAAACATTTGACGACGCAAGAGGGTCACCGGGCCAGGGCCCGACCCACCACCGCAGCGTTACACCCGGCCAGATCGCGGCCCGAACACCAGCCACAGAATAAAGCCCAAGAGCGGCAGCAACAGGATCAACACGACCCACAGAACCTTCTTGCCCGTGGTCGCCCCCGATCCAACGACAGAAACGATGGCCCATATATCCAGGATCAACAGAATGATCCCGCCAATGCCGGTGATCTCAAGCATGTTCAAAACTCCAATCTTCAAGGGCGCGCCACATCGGGCGCGATCAATGTCCAACCCGTTAAAGGCACAGACGCGTTGCGGTAAAACGCATGGTTCCGCTCAAAGTTCCGTCAGATTCTCAAGTATATTTTGACCCAATCTTGAAACCTTCTGCGGCTCTGACGGTTGGGTAGTCAGGGCGCTGCGACACTGCGGCGTCAAACCAACGCAGGACTAAGGAGTTCACTCATGAAACGCATTCTAGCCACCACCGCGATCGTCGCGCTGACCGCAATGCCGGTCTTTGCGCAATCCGACACCACGACCGACCCAACGGCCGAGACAACGGATCAGACCGCACCGAGCACGACACAATCGCCAGACACGTCGAGCGATCCCTCGGGCGCGAACGCCAACGCCAATGCCGATGTCACGATGGACCTGAACGGCGTCGAGATCAGCGCGTCGGATCTTATCGGCAAAACCGTCTATATGCAGAGCGAAGACGCCCCCGACGCCGGCATCGTCGACACAATCGAGGCACCGTCCGAAGATTGGGAGAACGTCGGCGAGGTCAATGACGTCATCCTGTCCAAGGATGGTCAGATCGACTCCATCACGCTTGATGTGGGTGGGTTCCTCGGGATGGGGGGCAAAGAACTCAGCACCTCGATGGACCAACTCAAGATGGTGACCGAAGAGGGGTCGGAGGATGAATACTTCGTCGTCTTCACCGGGGACCGCGCCGCATTGGAAGAGGGTGAAGAACTGGACCGTCAGAGCGTTCTGGATGAGGGCGGCAGCTTCTTTGCCGGCACCGATGAGACCGCCTCCTCCGAGAACAATCTCGAAGGCGACACCATGGCATCCGACACGGACGCCAATGCCGAGGTCAACTCGGGCGCGGACACCGCTGCGGAGACAGGCGCCAACGCGGATGCAACGACCAACGCGGATGCAGGCATCAGCTCCGGTGCAGGCGTCGATGCCGATGCCACCGCCGGTGCGACGGCCACCACCGAGACCGACAACATGCCGCAGCTGTCCGATGACGAGCGCGCCGCGCTGACTGCCGAAGAGCTTGAGGGCGTGGCACTCTATGATGCCACAGACGAACATATCGGCGAAATCTCGGACATCGTTCTGACCGACGATGGTCAGGTTGAGCACGTCATCGTCGATGTGGGCGGTTTCCTTGGACTGGGCGAAAAGCCGGTCGCGGTCTCGTTTGACGAAATCAGCCTGACCCGCGATCAAGACGGTGTGACCGATGCCCTCCAGGCCACGACCAGCCTCACGGTTGAGGAATTGGAGAACATGGAAAAGTGGGAAGGCTAACCCACCACGACGAACCACTCATCAGTCGGGCCGGGCATCTTTGCCCGGCCCTTTTCGTTTCCAGGGCGGTCATCACGGCCCGCACCCGTTCAATGGTCAGACGGGATCATTCCAGGTTTTCGGCTCATACCCGATCACCACCGTCGCCAGCACCATATCCACCAATCGCTCGAGCAATTGGCTTTGCCGCGTCTTGGAATAGAGCGCCGTTCCGAATGAGGTCGAGAACGTCGCCCGGTTCGACACGTTGTAGAAACTGAACGAGCTGGTCAGCCAATGCAGCTCCAGCGCATCCGTCCCCTCGCGGAACAGCCCCGCCGCCTTGCCACGCGCGCAGACATCCTCGAGCTTGTCGATGATCGAGCGGTTCAGCTTTGGCACACTCTCGGATTTGCGCAGGTATTCGGCATTGTGGATATTCTCGATCATCACCAGCCGAATGAAATGCGGCGCGGTCACATGCGCCTCGAACGTTGCCTCGATCAGCCGCCGCAGCGCCGCGACCGGCTCTAGCCCGGCAACATCGAGATCATCCTCGCGGGCACGCAGCGTGGCATAGACGCCCTCCAGCACACTGCAATAGAGCCCCTCCTTATCCCCGAAATAATAATAGATCATCCGCTTCGAGGTGGAGGTCTGGCGCGCAATCTCGTTGATATTGGCCCCCGAGAGCCCATGCGCGGCAAACTCCTGCGTCGCAATCGTCAGAATGTCCTGCCGCACCGCCGCAGGATCTTTCTTCCATGACGTCTTGCGCTTGCGGCCTGTCTCACCCTCACTCGCATCCATGCAACCGCCTCGTCCCACTCATTGATTCCATCCTTGGATAGCATGAATTTAACCCGGAGGTCCATTTATCTTGACAAATTAACCGCAAGGTACATAAATGGGTCAACTGGCGGTGCGAGGAGCGAATCGTCAGCGAAGAAATCCAGGGAGGACAGAGATGTCTCGTAAGCTGATTGGCGCAGTCATTGCGTTCGGGCTGAGTGCCGCGGTTGCAACCGCGCAGGACTACCCCGCCAAAGAAATTCAAGGAATCATTCAATGGGGGGCCGGTGGCTCGACCGACACGGTGATGCGCGCGGTCACACCGCACGCCGAAACCGTGCTGGGTGGCACCGTGGTCATGCAGAACATGACCGGCGCCGTGGGCGCGATTGCCCTCAACCATGTCGCAGGCTCGGACGCCGATGGCTACACGCTGCTGATGGGCGCGGAAAACCCGCTGCTCTACAAGGTGATGGGTCTGGGCGACAAGGATTACTCGGAATTCACCCCGATCAACATCCTCGCGCGTGGCACGCCCATTCTGGTCGCCCGCAACGATGCCCCGTTTGACGATTACGCGGGCATGATGGATTTCATCAAGGCCAATCCGGGCGAACTCCGCATCGGCTCGACCGGTCCGGGCGGCGTGCCTTCCGTGGTCACCGCCATGATGAACACCGTCGAAGGCACGCTTGACGTGACCGCCATCCCCTATGACGGCGACGGCCCTGCCCTCACCGCTCTGCAAAGTGGTGCCATCGACGTGATGCCCGCCGTTCTCGGCGCCGCCATCGAATCCATCCGTGCGGGTGCCATGAAACCGCTGGCGATCTTCGACACCGAAGCCAGCGCGAAACTGCCCGACGTGCCCACCGTCACCTCCTTCAACGACGGCTACAGCACCTATCTGCCCTGGGGTCCGTTCTTTGGCGTCTTCGTCCCCAAAGGCACCCCCGATGACGTGGTGGCCAAGCTGACCGAGGCCTATACGACCGGCGCACAAAACGCTGATTTCCTGTCGCTGATGGATGGCCGCGGCTTTACCATGATGTCGATCAGCGGTGACGAGGCGACCGAGTTTCTGACCACATGGCAGCAAAACACCGCTTGGCTCTTGCAAGAGGCAGGTCTGACCAAAGCCTCGCCGGAAGAGTTCGGCATCGCGCGCCCCGGCGAATAACAACACCCAAAACAGTCAAAGCGGCTGGCCATCTGGCCAGCCACACCTGGCGCCGCCCGCGCCTCAGGCTGGGCGGCGCGTTGCGTTTCGGGATTGGAGCCCGGTTGCGCCAAGGGAGGAGACCACGATGGACCCCGAATTCAGAGGCGATCAGGACCACCACGACGGTACGTCCGACGCAACACCCGGCGGGTATGACGCCAAACGCAGACCCGGCGAACTGGGCTTTGCCCTCTTCCTCAGCCTTGCCAGCGCGATCCTGTTCTACAACGCATATGCGATTTCAGGGTTCGAGGCGCTCTCCGCCCCCGGTTCCGTGCCCATGGCTACCACCGCCGTCATGCTCATCTCGGCCCTCGTCGTCACATGGCGCACCGCGCGCCTGCCACGGGTCACGGTCGAAACCCTGCGGGGCGACATCCTGCCGATGACGGTGCTCATCTTCGCCGGGTTCCTTGTGATCTTCGGCCTGCTTCTGAAACCCCTCGGGTTTCTGCCCACCGCCGCGCTCTTTCTCATCGCCGCAATCCGGCTCTTGTCTGGCTGGGGCTGGCCCCGGTCCATCCTCACAGCCCTCGGCGCGCTTGCCGTGATCTGGATCGTGTTCCGCGTGATCTTTACCGTGCTGCTGCCCTCCGGCGTGGTGCCCGAGGCGGAATTTATCCAGCTTTTCCGCAACCTTCTGTCCGGCGGGGGCTCGTAATGGACACTCTCTTAGCCATTCTCACGGTCTTTACCCAACCTGATCTGCTGCTTCTGGTCGCCATCGGCACCTTTGCAGGCATCTATATCGGCGCCATTCCCGGCCTCTCTGTCACCATGGCCGTGTCGATCCTCATTTCCTTCACCTTCTCATGGGAGGTCTATCCGGCGATTTCCCTCATGGTCGGCATCTACATGGGCGGCGTCTATGGCGGCTCGCGCACCGCGATCCTGCTCAACATCCCCGGCGCGCCCTCGGCCATTGCCACAGCACTCGATGGCTATCCCATGGCCCAACGCGGCGAGGCGGGGCAGGCGATTGGCGTGACGACTGTCATGTCCTTCTTCGGCGGGCTGATCGGCATCCTCGTGCTGGCCCTCGCGGCGCCCTATGTCTCGGTCTTCGCGCTGAAATTCCAACCGCGCGACTATATGCTGCTTGCCGTGCTCGGCATCCTGCTGGTCGGCTCGCTCTCCTCGGGCAGTCTGGTCAAGGGCATCTTTGCCGGCGCACTCGGACTTGCCATCGGCGCGGTCGGGCGCGATCCGCTCACCTTCACCGAACGCCTCACCTTCGATCTGCAACTGATGGAGGGCGGGATTTCCTTTATCGCCGTGATGATCGGCATGTTTGGCGTGTCCGAAGCACTCTTGCAGCTCCAGAACGTCAACAAAACCGCCATCCGCCAGAAGATCACCAAGATCGTGCCCTCCTTTGGCGTGATCCGCAAATACCTGCCGCTCTCGCTGCAAACCTCGACCATCGGCGTGATCATCGGCGCATTGCCCGGCACCGGCGGCGATATCGCGGCGCTCATGGCCTATGACCACGCCAAGCGCGTGACCAAGAACCCCAAGGTGCCGTTTGGCAAAGGCGCAATGGAGGGGCTCGTCGCCCCCGAGACCGCCAATAACGCCGCCGTGGGCGGGGCCTTCATCCCGATGATGACGCTGGGCATTCCCGGCGATGCCGTCACCGCCATCATGATCGGCGCGCTTTTCATCCACGGCCTCAACCCCGGCCCGATGCTGATGATTGATCAACCCGATATGTTCTGGTTCATCGTCGGCGCGCTCTTCATGGCCAATATCTTCATGCTGATCTTCGGCCTCACCGGCATCCGCATCTTTACCAAGATCGTGGAAATGCCCCGCGCCGTCATCATCCCGCTCATTCTCTTGCTGTCCATCGTCGGGGCCTACGCGGTCAACAATTCGATCTCGGATGTCTACTGGATGCTGGGCTTTGGCGTCTTTGGCTACTTCATGCGCCACTACGGCTATCCGCTTGGCCCGGTGATCCTCGGCGTGATCCTGTCGCGGCTCTTGGATGACAACTGGCGGCGCGCCATCATCTCGGACCGCGAGGACCTTGGCCGCTTCTTCGAAGGCATCCTCACCAGCCCCCTCTCCTTCACCCTTTTCGCGGCGGTGATCCTGATCTTCGTCAGCCAGACACCGCTCTGGACCGCCCTGAAAATCCGCCTCTTCCGAAAGGCATCCCAATGACCGCGACCCGCACCCGCGCCCATACAGGTCCTGTGAAACTCGGTCTCATCGGCGACAATATCACCCGCTCGAAATCCCCCCGGCTGCATGTCACGGCAGGGCAGCTTACGGGCCTAAACGTGACCTATGACCGCTTGATCCCCCGCGACCTGCACCTCACCTTTGACGAGGTGTTCGATCAGGCGCAGGCAACGGGCTACCGCGGCCTCAACATCACCTACCCCTACAAAGAGCTTGTGACCCGCCGCGTCACTGTCTCCGACCCGCTCGTGCGCGCCATCGGGGCGGTCAATACCGTGGTCTTCGACGCGGACGGTCCCAAGGGGTTCAACACCGATTACACCGGCTTCATGCGTGCCTATCGCGACGTGTTAGGCACCGCCAATCCCGGCACCGTCTGCCTGATCGGCACAGGCGGGGTCGGCAAGGCGGTGGCCTTTGGTCTCATCGGCCTGAACGCCACCGCCATCCGCTGTGTCGATCTGGATGCCACCAAGGCCGAGGCGCTGGCCTCTAGCCTCCGCGCCTTGGGCACCGCCACGCGGATCGAGGTCTCGACCGATCCCGTCACCGCCGCAAATGGGGCCGATGGCCTCATCAACTGCACGCCGCTTGGCATGGTCGGCATCGGCGGCACCCCCCTGCCCGCCCCCGCCATGGCCGGGGCCAAATGGGCCTTTGACGCGGTCTATACCCCCGTCGATACCCAATTCCTGCACGACGCCACCGCCGCCGGGCTGCACATCATCTCGGGATACGAGCTGTTCTTCGGTCAGGGCGTCGATGCCTGGGCGATCTTTACCGACACGCCGCTGGACGAGCCTGCCCTGCGCGCCGCCATCGAAGGGGACGCCCCATGAAAACCTCCATTGCCACCGTCTCCGTCTCCGGCAGCCTGCCCGAGAAATTGGAGGCCATCGCCGCCGCCGGTTTTGACGGGATCGAGATTTTCGAGCAGGATTTCATCGCCCATGACGGCAGCCCCCGCGACGTCGGCGAGATGATCCGCGCCATGGGGCTTGAGATCACCCTCTTCCAACCCTTCCGCGATTTCGAAGGCCTGCACGCCCCCCTGCGCGCCAAGGCGTTTGACCGCGCCGAACGCAAATTCGATCTGATGCAGGAACTGGGCACCGATCTCATTCTGATCTGTTCCTCTTGCCACCCCGAGGCACTGGGCGGCATCGACCGCGCGGCGGCTGATTTCCACGAACTTGGCGACCGCGCCGCGCGCCGTGGCCTGCGCGTGGGCTTCGAGGCGCTCGCTTGGGGCCGCCACGTCAACGATCACCGCGACGCCTGGGAAATCGTCCGCCGCGCCGATCACGCACAGGTTGGCCTCATCCTCGACAGCTTTCACACCCTCGGGCGCGGCATCGACCCCGACACCATCCGCCGCATCCCCGGCGACAAGATCTTTTTCGTGCAACTCGCCGACGCCCCCCGCATCGACATGGACCTGCTCTATTGGTCCCGCCATTTCCGCAACATGCCCGGCGAGGGCGATCTTGACGTGACCGGCTTCATGCAGGCCGTGGTCGCCACCGGCTACGCAGGCCCGATTTCGCTCGAAATCTTCAACGATCAGTTTCGCGGCGGCAGCACCCGCACCGTGGCCGAAGACGGCTATCGCTCGCTTGTGGCCCTGCTCGACGATGTGCGCCGCAAGGAACCAACCCCCGCGCTCGACCTGCCCCAAATGCCCGCCCGCGCGCAGGTCAAGGGCGTGTCCTTCGTCGAATTCGCCACCCGAGGCGATGAGGCGACAGCGCTTGAAACCCTCCTGCAAACCCTCGGATTCACCCCCGCAGGCCGCCACATCTCGAAACAACTCTCGCTCTGGACCCAAGGTGACATTCGCATCGTTGTGAACCGCGAGACCACCGGCTATGCCAGCAGCGCCTATACGATGCACGGCACCACCGTCTGCGATGTGGGCCTCAGCGTCGATGACGCAACCGCCGCCGTCGCCCGTGCCACGGCGCTTGGCGCGCATCCCTTTTCCCAGCCGCTTGGCCCCGGCGAATTGGACATTCCCGCCATCCGTGGCCTCAGCGGCAGCGTGCTGCATTTCATCGACGACAAGAGCGGTCTCAGCGATGTCTGGTCGGTCGAATTCACCCCCGACCAGCCGGGCGAAACTGGCGCGGGCCTCACCCGCATCGACCATCTGGCGCAAACCATGAGCTACGATCAGATGCTCTCGTGGTCGCTCTTTTACACCACGCTCTTTGGCATGCGGAAATCCCCCATGGTCGATGTGGTCGACCCCGATGGTCTCGTGCGCTCTCAGGCGCTGGAAACCCCGGATGGTGCCTTCCGCATCACCCTCAACGGCGCGGAAACCCACCGCACCATGGCGGGCAATTTTCTGGCCGACAGCTTTGGCGCGTCGGTGCAGCATATCGCGCTGGCCACAGATGACATTTTCGCCACGTCCCAAGCGCTTACCGCACGCGGCTTTGAACCCCTGCCAATGTCGCCCAACTACTACGCCGATCTCGCCGCGCGCTTTGACCTCGCGCCTGATCTTCTGGCGCGGCTTGAGGCGGGCAATATCCTCTATGACGAGGACGCAACTGGCGCTTTCTTCCAGCTCTATTCGCGGCCCTACGCGGGCGGCATGTTCTTTGAAATCATCCAGCGCACAGGCGGCTATCCCGGCTATGGCGCGCCCAACGCCCCGTTCCGCATCGCCGCGCAAAAACGCCTCATGCGTCACAAAGGGATACCGAAACGATGACCGACCGATACAGCACCGGCATGGCCGTGCGCCGCCGCGTTCTGGGCGACGCCCATGTCGACCGCGCCGAGGCCGCCAAGACCGAGTTTGACACAGCCTTTCAAACGCTGATCACCGAATCCGCTTGGGGCACGGTCTGGGCAAGCGACGGCATCACCCTGCGCGACCGCTCGATGCTCACGCTGGCTCTGCTCGCCGCCACCGGCAATTTCGCGGAAATCCCGATGCATATCCGCGCCACCGCCAACACCGGCGCCACCCCCCGCGACGTGATCGAGGCGTTCAAGCATGTCGCGATCTACGCCGGGGTGCCCGCCGCCAATCACGCCATCAAACTGGCCAAAGACACCTATGCAGAGATGGAAAAGGACAGACCATGATCGCCACAGACCTCTATCAGCGCGACCGCACATGGCACCCGCCCGCCCTCACACCCGACTATAAAACCTCCGTCGCCCGCGCGCCCCGTCTGCCCCTCCTCTCGCTCCAGACCTCGGCCAGCGAACTGACCGGGCCGACCTTTGGGCACACGGATATCGCCGCGCTCGACAATGACCTGATCCGCAATTACGCGCACGGCGGCGATCCCATCGGCGAGCGCATCATCGTGCATGGCCGGGTGCTGGATGAAAACGCCCGTCCCGTCCCCAATACGCTCGTGGAAATCTGGCAGGCCAATGCCGGCGGTCGCTACCGCCATAAAAAGGACAGCTACCTCGCCCCGATTGACCCTAATTTCGGCGGCTGCGGGCGCACCCTCACGGATGCCAACGGCTTTTACTCCTTCCGCACCGTCAAACCCGGTGCCTACCCATGGCGCAACTGGGTCAACAACTGGCGTCCCGCGCATATCCATGTCTCGGTTTTCGGCACCGCCTTTGCCCAGCGCCTCATCACCCAGATGTATTTTGAGGGCGATCCCCTCATCGCCAAATGCCCCATCGTCCAGACCATCCCCGACCCGCGCGCGATAGACCAACTCGTCGCGGCGCTCGACATGAATGCCTCTGTTCCGCTCGATGCCATCGCCTATAAATTCGACATCGTGCTGCGCGGCACCCGCTCGACCTATTTTGAAAACCGACCCGAGGGGAATTGACCATGGCCCAACCGCTCTCCTACCTCAAGGAATCCCCCTCGCAAACCGCAGGTCCGTACGTCCACATCGGCCTTGCCCCCGGCGATGCGGGCTTTGACATCTACGCCACCGAACTTGGCCGCGACATTGCCGGTCCCAACGCCGCAGGCGCGCGTATCACCGTCACCGGGACCGTCACCGACGGCACCGGCGCGCCCGTCAAGGACGTGCTGATCGAGGTCTGGCAGGCCAATGCCGCAGGCATCTATCCCGGCACAGGCCCAGACGCGGCCAAGGTCGAGCAGGGCTTTCGCGGTTGGGGCCGCGTGGTCCCCGATTTCGACACCGGGCAATTCCGCTTCAACACCGTCAAACCCGGCCCCGTCATGGGCCGCAACGCCCGCCCTATGGCCCCGCATCTCAACCTCTGGCTGGTGGCGCGCGGCCTCAACATCGGCCTCAACACCCGCATGTATTTCGGCGATGAACCCGCCGCCAACGCAGCCGACCCGGTCCTCAACCTGATCGAACAGGCCCACCGCCGCGCCACCCTCATCGCGCGTGCCGAGGGATCAACCTACCATTTCGACATCTGCCTTCAGGGCGATGCCGAAACCGTTTTCTTCGATGTCTGAGGCCGCCATGTCCAAACCCTGCATCCTCTGTGTCGCCATCACCGGCTCGCTCCCAACCAAAGCCAACAACCCCGCCGTGCCGATCACGATCTCGGAACAGATCGAGAGCACGCACGCGGCGTTCGAGGCCGGGGCCACCATCGCCCATTGCCATGTGCGCGACGATGCGGGCAAACCCACCTCCGACTCCGAGCGCTTCGCCCGCCTCAAGGAAGGGCTGGAGCAACATTGCCCCGGAATGATCATCCAGCTCTCGACCGGCGGCCGCTCCGGGGCCGGCAAGGAACGCGGCGGCATGCTGCCGCTGCGCCCCGATATGGCCTCGCTCTCGGTCGGTTCCAACAACTTCCCCACCCGCGTCTATGAAAACAGCCCCGATCTCGTGGACTGGCTCGCCTCGGAAATGCGCGCCCATGACGTCAAGCCGGAGATCGAGGCGTTTGATCTCGGCCACGTTATCCAAGCCTGCACCATGGCCAAGGACGGGCGTCTGAAATCGCCGCTCTATGTGCAATTCGTCATGGGTGTGAAAAACTCCATGCCCGCCGACGAACGCGTGCTCGATTTCTACATCGAAACGCTGCATCGCCTCGCCCCTGATGCCCAGTGGTGCGGCGCGGGCATCGGCCCGGCCCAGCTCACCCTCAACGACTGGTGCATCGCCAAGGGCGGCCATACCCGCACCGGGCTTGAGGATAACGTGCGCCTTGACCGCGACCACCTCGCCCCCTCCAACGCCGCCCTCGTGCGCCGCGCGGCAGAGCTGTGCGAGAAATACGAGCGTCCCGTCGCCACATGGCAAGAGGCGCGCGCCATCCTCGGGCTGAGGCCCCCGGCATGACCCGCTTTGCCCGCCCCGGCGCGGTGACGCTCCACTACGACCACCACACAGGCGACCCCGCCCGCCGCCCCATCGTCTTCGCCAATTCCCTTGGCACCGACCTGCGCATCTGGGACACGGTGCGCAGCGCCTTGCCGCCCGACACTCCCACCCTCGCCATGGACAAACGCGGTCACGGCCTCTCGGAACATGGCCCGATCAGCATCGAAACCCTGGCCACGGATCTTGCCGCGCTGATGGATCACTTGGCGCTCTCAGACGCCCTCCTCTGCGGCGTCTCCGTCGGCGGCATGATAGCACAATCGCTGGCCCATCAGCGCCCCGATCTTGTGGCCGGGCTGATGCTGTGCAACACCGGGGCACAGATTGGCACGGCAGAGGCATGGACTATGCGGATCGACACCGTCCAGACCAGCGGCATCGCCGCCATGGCCGACGCCATTCTTGAACGTTGGTTTTCCCCCGATTGGCGCGCCTCCCATCCCGTAGCGCTCTCCGGCTGGCGGCAAATGCTGATCCGCACGCCCGCTGATGGCTACGCCGCCACCTGCGCCGCGATCCGCGATGCCGACCTCGCCGCCACCACCGCGCGCCTCTCCCTCCCGACGCTCTGCGTCTCAGGGTCCGAGGACGGTGCCACCCCGCCGCCGCTTGTAGAGGCCCTCGCAGACCTGATCCCCGGCGCACACTTCACCTGCCTCAACGGTGTTGGCCACCTGCCCTGCATCGAGGCCCCCGACCACCTCGCCCCGCTCCTGCGCGACCTCTACGATAGCCTCCCATGACCGGCGTGTTCAATCATCCGTGGCTCGGCGCGCTCTTTGGCGATCCTGAAATCTCCGCCCTCTGGTCGCCCGAAACACAACTCCACCACATGCTGCGGTTCGAGGCCGAATGGTCCCGCGCCCTCGGCCATGTCGGCCGCATCGACGCGCGCACGGCAGAAGAAACCGCCCGCCATATCCTCACCACCACCCCCGACCTCACAGCGCTGGCCACAGGCACCGCCCGCGACGGCCTGCCGATCCCGGCCCTCGTGCGCCTCCTCAAGGCGACCGCCCCTGATCCGACTGCCGTGCACCAAGGCGCCACCTCGCAAGACGTGCTCGACACTGCCTTGGCCCTCACCCTTCAGGCCACCACCAAACTCCTCGATCACCGCCTCGCCAGCCTGCAATCCGCCCTCGCAGACCTCGACACGCGGTTCGGGTCAAACCCGCTCATGGGCCGCACCCGGATGCAGGCCGCCATGCCGATCCGCGTCACCGACCGCCTGCGCCCCTGGATCACGCCCCTGACGACCCATCGCAGCCGCTTGGCCCGCGCCACTGAGGGCGTGGCCCTCCTGCAATTCGGCGGTGCCGCAGGCGACCGCGCCGCC
>NZ_LADY01000051.1:0-2500 GCF_000961715.1 Roseovarius sp. BRH_c41
TGGTTGCGGGAGTAGGATTTGAACCTACGACCTTCAGGTTATGAGCCTGACGAGCTACCGGGCTGCTCCATCCCGCGACAGTATTTTGCCTGTTTTCCGTGTGTGGAATTGGGCGATTGTTTTGGCTTTGGGCGATATTGATCGCGTTGGGCCTATAGTATGCCCCAGCATTGTTTTGATGTGGGGCGTTTTATCGTGGTCGAGAGATACAGTTTGATGTCTTGAGGTTTTTACCAGGTTTGGCAGCGACCTACTCTCCCACGTCTTAAGACGCAGTACCATTGGCGCGACAGCGCTTAACGGCCGGGTTCGGGATGGGACCGGGTGTTTCGCTTGTGCTATGACCACCAAACCGGGAAAAAACCTCGAGACATATTAGGTGTCCTATCGCCTATCGGCGACTTGAGGACGTTTGTTTGTCCTGACGCCGCTCGGCGTCATGAGGACAGGTATTGCCCAACCGTCTTTCTCCGGTTGGGCCTTGTTCCAAGTCAAGACATTGTGTTTTGTGTATGCTTTTGAGTTTGTCCGTAACAATCTTGCTATTACTGGATCAAATCAAGCCTATCGAGCCATTAGTACCAGTCAACTGAACGCATTGCTGCGCTTACATCTCTGGCCTATCGACGTGGTGGTCTACCACGGCTCTCAGGGATACCTTGTTTTGAGGGGGGCTTCCCGCTTAGATGCCTTCAGCGGTTATCCTGTCCGAACATAGCTACCCTGCACTGCGGCTGGCGCCACAACAGGTCCACCAGTGGTTCGTTCACCCCGGTCCTCTCGTACTAGGGGCAACTCCTCTCAAGTATCCTACACCCACGGCAGATAGGGACCGAACTGTCTCACGACGTTCTAAACCCAGCTCACGTACCTCTTTAAACGGCGAACAGCCGTACCCTTGGGACCTGCTCCAGCCCCAGGATGAGATGAGCCGACATCGAGGTGCCAAACACTGCCGTCGATATGGACTCTTGGGCAGTATCAGCCTGTTATCCCCGGCGTACCTTTTATCCGTTGAGCGATGGCCCTCCCACTTGGGACCACCGGATCACTATGGCCGTCTTTCGACTCTGCTCGACTTGTCAGTCTCGCAGTCAGGCTGGCTTCTGCCATTGCACTCAACGAGCGATTTCCGACCGCTCTGAGCCAACCTTCGCGCGCCTCCGTTACGCTTTAGGAGGCGACCGCCCCAGTCAAACTACCCACCACGCAGGGTCCCGGACCCGGATAACGGGCCGCGGTTAGACATCAAGAGTGCGAAGGGTGGTATCTCAAGGGAGGCTCCACAGGGACTAGCGTCCCTGCTTCAAAGCCTACCACCTATCCTGCACATCACAATCCTGATGCCAGTGCGAAGCTATAGTAAAGGTGCACGGGGTCTTTCCGTCTAACCGCGGGAAACCTGCATCTTGACAGGTAATTCAATTTCGCTGAGTCTATGTTGGAGACAGCGGGGAAGTCGTTACGCCATTCGTGCAGGTCGGAACTTACCCGACAAGGAATTTCGCTACCTTAGGACCGTTATAGTTACGGCCGCCGTTTACCTGGGCTTCAATTCAGAGCTCTCACCCCTCCTTTTAACCTTCAGGCACCGGGCAGGCGTCAGACCCTATACGTCGTCTTGCGACTTCGCAGAGCCCTGTGTTTTTAGTAAACAGTCGCCACCCCCTGGTTTGTGCCCCCAGCCTCTAGTTGCCTAGAAACCGGGCCTCCTTCTCGCGAACTTACGGAGGTATTTTGCCGAGTTCCTTCAACATAGTTCTCTCAAGCGCCTTGGTATTCTCTACCAGTCCACCTGTGTCGGTTTAGGGTACGATCTAGCGATGGAGCTATTTCCAGGAACCAGTCAGCGGCCCGTTCAATCCGATAAGAACGAACAACCTCTCTGATCCGTCACTTCCATCTGGCCCAGGAATATTAACCTGGTTCCCATCGACTACGCCTTTCGGCCTCGCCTTAGGGGTCGGCTTACCCTGCTCAGATTAGCTTTAAGCAGGAACCCTTGGACTTTCGGCGAGGGTGTCTCTCACACCCTTTATCGCTACTCATGTCATCATTCTCACTAGTGATCTCTCCACGGGATCCCTCACAGGCCCGCTTCATCGAAGATTTCTTACCCTCCATGATGTCCCGAGGGACACTAAAGAGGATAGAAACCATGTCACACTACGCTCTGCTACCATGCCTTACGGCATCCTAAGCTTCGGCTCATGGCTTGAGCCCCGTTACATCTTCGCCGCAGGACAACTTATTTAGACCAGTGAGCTGTTACGCTATCTTTAAAGGATGGCTGCTTCTAAGCCAACCTCCTGGTTGTTTTGGTCGTCCCACCTGCTTTCCCACTTAGCCATGAATTAGGGGCCTTAGCTGTAGGTCAGGGTTGTTTCCCTCTCGACTACGGACGTTAGCATTCGCAGTCTGTCTGCCATCTAGTACTCCTCGGTATTCGGAGTTTGGTTAGGATCAGTAAGCCTGTGGGGCCCCATTACCCATCCAGTGC
>NZ_LADY01000055.1:0-33064 GCF_000961715.1 Roseovarius sp. BRH_c41
AAGCCGCATGTGAACATCGGCACGATTGGTCACGTTGACCACGGCAAGACGACGTTGACGGCGGCGATCACCAAGTATTTTGGCGAATTCCGGGCCTATGACCAGATTGACGGTGCGCCTGAAGAAAAGGCGCGCGGGATCACGATCTCGACCGCGCATGTGGAATACGAGACCGAGGCGCGTCACTACGCCCATGTCGACTGCCCCGGCCACGCCGACTATGTGAAGAACATGATCACCGGTGCCGCGCAGATGGACGGCGCGATCCTGGTTGTGAACGCCGCTGACGGCCCGATGCCGCAGACCCGCGAGCACATCCTGCTCGGTCGTCAGGTCGGCATCCCCTTCATGGTCGTCTACATGAACAAGGTCGATCAGGTCGATGACGAAGAGCTGCTGGAACTGGTGGAAATGGAGATCCGCGAGCTTCTGACCTCTTACGACTATCCGGGCGACGATATTCCGATCGTGCGCGGCTCGGCGCTGCATGCGATGAACGGCACCCAGCCGGAAATCGGCGAGAATTCGATCCGCGCGCTGATGGCGGCTGTGGATGAGTATATCCCGACGCCTGCACGCGCTGTTGATCAGCCGTTCCTGATGCCGATCGAAGACGTGTTCTCGATTTCGGGCCGTGGCACGGTTGTGACTGGCCGGATCGAGCGTGGCGTGATCAACGTCGGCGACAGCATCGAGATCGTGGGGATCAAGGACACCAAGACGACGACCTGTACCGGCGTCGAGATGTTCCGCAAGCTCCTGGATCGTGGGGAAGCGGGCGACAACGTCGGCGTTCTGCTGCGCGGTATCGACCGTGAGGGCGTTGAGCGTGGTCAGGTTCTGTGCAAGCCGAAATCGGTTCTGCCGCACACCAAGTTCGAGGCCGAGGCCTATATCCTGACCAAGGAAGAGGGTGGCCGTCACACGCCGTTCTTTGCCAACTACCGTCCGCAGTTCTACTTCCGTACCACGGATGTGACCGGCACGGTGATGCTGCCCGAAGGCACCGAAATGGTGATGCCCGGCGACAACCTGAAGTTCACGGTTGAACTGATCGCGCCGATCGCCATGGAAGACGGCCTGCGTTTCGCCATCCGCGAAGGCGGCCGCACCGTCGGCGCCGGCGTCGTGTCGAAGATCATCGAGTAACGTCTGATCCGCTCTCAGCTTTAAGGGGCGTGCGGGTCACTGCACGCCCCTTTTGCATTCTGGAGTCGGATATGAAACGCATTTTCAAGTATTTCGAGACGCGGATTGAGGCCTATCCCGCGTCTCCGCCGAGTCAGCCCCCGTCGCGGTTCTGGCCGTTTCTGTGGCATTACGCACGTCCCGTGGCCCCGTGGCTCATCGCCATGTCGGTGGCGTCGGCGGTCTTTGCCGCCGTCGAGATTATTTTGCTGGGATACCTTGGCACGCTGGTCAACCGCATGGCGGAACTGGGCCCAGAACGGTTTCTAGGCGAGGAGGCCACGCGGCTTGGCGGGATGGGTATTCTCTTGCTCGTTGTCCTGCCGTTGCTCAGCGTGATTGGCGCATTGATCATGTATCAGGCCTTGATGGGCAACTTTCCACAGCGCATCCGTTGGCAAGGGCATCGTTGGCTCTTGGGTCAGTCGATGGGCTATTTTCAGGAAGAGTTCGCCGGGCGCATCGCCACGCGGCTGATGCAGACTGCGCTTGCGGTGCGCGAGACGGTGATGAAGCTGATGGACGTGGCGGTCTATATTCTTGCCTATTTCATCGGCACGCTGGTTCTGGCGGGAACGCAGGATATTCGGCTGGCCGCGCCCTTTGCCATATGGGCGCTGTGTTATGGCGCGCTCTTGGGCCTTATCGTGCCCCGGTTGGGACATGTGGCGCAGGAGCAGGCGCATGCGCGCGCTGACATGACGGGGCGGATTGTGGACAGCTACACCAATATTGCCACGGTCAAGCTCTTTAGCCATGCCGCGCGTGAAGAGGCCTATGCCCGCGCCGGGCTGGACGGATTCCTGCAAACCGTCCACCGGCAAATGCGGCTTGTGGCGGTGCAGGACATGTCGGTCAACTTGCTCAACGCGCTTCTGACCGGGGCGGTGACGGGGTTGGGGCTCTGGCTTTGGGTGCAGGGACGCATTGATCTTGGGGCCTTGGCAGTCGCGATTCCGCTCGCCTTGCGGCTTGGGAATATGTCGCATTGGATCATGTGGGAGTTTGCCGCGCTCTTTGAGAATATCGGCACGGCGCGAGATGGTCTGGCTACCCTTGCCCTGCCACGCACGGTGCAAGACGCGCCGGATGCAAAGCCGTTGGTGGTGAGCCGGGGTGATATTCGGTTCGAAGCGGTCCGGTTTGTATATGATCGTTCTGGCATGCAGAAAGCGCCGGTGATCGACGGGCTCGATCTCACGCTCGCACCGGGCGAGAAGGTTGGGCTGGTCGGGCGTTCGGGGGCGGGGAAATCGACCCTCATCAACCTCTTGCTCCGGTTTCATGACGTGAGTTCGGGGCGTATCCTGATCGACGGGCAGGATGTGTCGGCCGTCACGCAGGACAGTCTGCGCGCGGCCATCGGGGTGGTGACACAGGATACCGCCCTTCTGCATCGCTCGGTACGCGAGAATATCGCCTATGGCCGTCCTGACTCCACCGAAACCGAGGTCATGGCCGCTGCTGAATTGGCGGAGGCGCGTGTGTTCATTGCCGGGTTGGAGGATACCAAGGGGCGGCAGGGGCTGGCGGCGCATGTCGGCGAAAGGGGTGTCAAGCTCTCGGGGGGGCAGCGTCAGCGGATCGCCATCGCGCGTGCTGCGCTCAAGGATGCACCCATCCTCGTGCTCGATGAGGCGACATCAGCGCTGGACTCTGAGGTGGAAGCGGCGATTCAGGCGCAGCTTTACCGGCTGATGCAGGGCAAGACCGTCATCGCGATCGCGCACCGCCTTTCGACGATTGCGGCGATGGATCGGTTGGTGGTGATGGACGAGGGGCGGATTGTCGAGCAAGGCACGCATGCGGCCCTGTTGTCGCAGGGGGGGCTATACGCGCGTCTCTGGGCGCGGCAATCGGGTGGTTTCCTGATGGATTGAGCGAAAGGGGCGTTATGGGTCACTCTGTCGCGCCTGCGTCAACACGCGGAGGTTTGGTTTCAAACGCAGCATGGGTGCAGGCGGTGACGTCCAGTGGTGCGGATTTTCAATAGAAATCAAGCGCTCTGGTGTATGCTGCATCTGCGAAAACGGATTGCATGCCGTTGTATTCCTTTAAGCCATTGAAATATTGACTTTATTTTCACGTCTGGCAGGCTGTACCGGCGGCGCGGGCAGGTGACTGCTGCGCGCTCTCGGCGGCACCTGTTCAGGAGGGCACGGCATGGGCGGTATACTCAAGGGAATGCGGGTGGTCGAAGGTTCGGCCTTTGTCGCGGTGCCATTGGCGGGGATGACGCTGGCACAAATGGGGGCTGAGGTGATCCGCTTTGATCGGATCGGCGGCGGGCTGGATGCAGGCCGCTGGCCGTTGGCCCCCTCGGGCCAGAGCCTCTTTTGGGCGGGGTTGAACAAGGGCAAGAAATCCATCGCCGTGGACATGAGCCGACCGGAGGGGCGAGAGTTGGTGACGCGGATCGTCACCGCTCCGGGCGAGGATGCGGGCCTCTTTCTGACCAACCTGCGGGTGCGCGGCTGGATGGATTACGAGACGCTCAAACAGCACCGCGCGGATCTGGTCATGGTCACGCTGATGGGGGATCGGCATGGCCGACCAGCGGTGGATTACACGGTCAACCCGTCGCTGGGGATCCCCGAGATGACCGGGCCGGTGGGCTGGCCCGAACCCGTGGCGCATGCGCTGCCCGCTTGGGATATCGCGGCGGGGCATTTGGTGGTGTCCTCGCTCTTGGCGGCAGAGCGCGAGCGTCTGCGACGGGGCCGGGGGCAGGAGGTAGAGCTGTCGCTCAAGGATGTGGCGGCGGCCACGATCGGGCATCTTGGGCTGATCGGGGACGCCGTGGTCAATGACAAAGAGCGTCGCAAGTCGGGCAATGCGCTCTATGGGGCCTATGGGCAGGATTTCCTCTGCGCCTGCGGGCGGCGGGTGATGGTGATTGGGCTCACCCATCGGCAATGGCGCGGGCTGGTCAAGGCCACGGACACCGAAGCGGCGATGGCCGCGCTCGCCGCGCGGAGCGGGCGCGATCTGAACGATGAGGGCAATCGTTGGCATCTGCGGCGCGAGATCACGGCTATTCTGCGGCCATGGTTCGCGGCGCGGGAATTGAGCAGCTTTGCCGAGTCATTTGATGCACCTGGCCTGACATGGTCGGTGTTTCGCACCGTGCGCGAGGCTCTGGCCGAGGATTCGGACCTGAGCGAGGACAATCCGATGTTCAAGCTCTTGATGCAGCCGGGGCTTGGTCGTTTCCCGGTGCCGGGGCATCCAGCGCGTTTTTCGGCCCATGAGCGCGTGGCGGCGCAACCCGCGCCGCAGCTTGGCGCACAGACCGAAGAGGTTTTGGGCGAAGTGGCCGGACTCAGCGATACGGAGATCGCTTGCCTCTTTGACACAGGGATCGTGCAAAGCCCACGCTACGGGGCCCGTCCAGCGGCCTGAACAGGAAATTGTGGATTTCCCACCGAATTCAGGCCGATGACGCTTGATTCCCGATCCAAGCTGGCGTAATCCGGCGCTCGGCCTTAGGGGTATAGCTCAGCTGGTAGAGCGACGGTCTCCAAAACCGTAGGTCGCGGGTTCGAACCCTGCTGCCCCTGCCAAACCTCCAGAACCTTGGATCTGTATTGGCGATTTGGGAGTAGAATCGCGCGCCGTCTGGTTCGGCTGTGATTTGGCTCATCTGGCGCAGTCGAAGCAGAATTTGGTTCGTTAAGTCTGTTTGGCGGTCTGCGCAGCTAAAGGACGAAACGAATACAGCTAAAATGCGGTTAAATTTGGACCTGCCGCCTTTTGGCCGCTAGCACGCCATTTTTCCGCCGCAATTGCGCCGCATGCTGACCACTTATCGGCTTCGAGGTCCGGGGGGACTGAAGCCGATCTGCGTGGGGGCGCGGAAGAAACAGGGGAATAGCTGCTATGGAAACGCATTTACCGCGGGTTCAAGACCCGAAGATGTATTTTTCACATCACAACACTGAATTTGAGGGACGGGCACCGCGAGATGCCGCTTCGACGGAACAAGCTGTTGAAAATGCCATTACGACAATTCGTGAGATATTGACCGAAGAGCGCCGCAAGACGCGCCGCAATGCGCTCCCGGAACTGGCGCCGCATGTGCCGGTTGAGTATCTTGAACCGGTCAAGGCAAAGGCAACCGCTCGTCGCGTCCGTCTTTTGTCGCGGATCAAGTCGCTGCGCCCCAGATCGTTGGAGGCCAAGCCACACCAGGTCGGATGGCTCGCAGCCTTCGCGTTGGTTTGGTGGCAACCGTTGCCGGTGCTGATCGCCATGTTTATCGGATTCGTACTGGTCTTCCTAGGCTACGCCATTTTCGGGCCCGAGCGAATGACCCAGGTGCGGTCACGGCTGCTGCGGTGGCTTCCTCGTGATTTCGCTTTTCGTCCTACCATGCCCGAACTCAAGCTGCGTCGCGAACCGCAACCGGATATCTTTGAAGATCTTCCCGATCCGTTTGATCGGATCGCGTATAAGTCGCGCTGATGCAATGGGCAGGGGGTGACAGCCTTCTGCCCTTGAACTTGCGGGCCAGCCCGCGTATGTCGCGCTGAGCAATGATATCAGAGAAGACAGCGCAGATGGCACGCACGAATCCGCTTCAATTCATTCAGCAGGTCCGCTCGGAAGTGGCCAAGGTCGTGTGGCCTACCCGCCGTGAGGTGGTGCTGACTACGGTCATGGTGTTCATCATGGCGACGATTACGGCGATCTTCTTTGCGTTGGTCGATCTTGGGATCCGCAGTGGTCTCCAAGGGGTGCTGAGCCTGTTTGGCTGAACCGGCGAAAATCTTGCTCAGGCTCTTGAATTCGCAGGCAATCAGGGGTAGTTGACCCCACACTCTGAAACATGGCGCGCGGCGATTCGTGTTGCGCGCCGATTTTTGTTTTCGGTGGTGCAGGCCCAAGGGTCTGAAAGAATACGGAAATCCGGTCTTGGTATCGGTAAGAATAAAGGCGTAGGGCGACGATGGCAAAGCGGTGGTACTCGGTCAGTGTTCTCTCGAATTTTGAGAAGAAGATTGCCGAGCAGATCAGACAATCTGTCGTCGAGAACGGCCTTGAGGATGAAATCGATGAGGTTCTGGTCCCCACCGAAGAGGTGATCGAAATCCGTCGTGGCAAAAAGGTAACGGCCGAGCGTCGGTTTATGCCCGGTTATGTGCTCGTGCATATGGAAATGTCGGATCGTGGCTATCACCTGATCAGCTCGATCAACCGTGTGACGGGATTTCTGGGGCCGCAGGGCCGCCCGATGCCGATGCGCGATGCGGAAGTGAACGCGATTCTCAACCGTGTGCAGGAGGGTGAAGAGAGCCCGCGCACCCTGATCCACTTTGAGATTGGCGAGAAGGTCAAGGTCAACGACGGTCCGTTCGAAGACTTTGATGGCATGGTCGAGGAAGTTGATGAGGATAATCAGCGCCTCAAGGTATCAGTGTCGATCTTTGGTCGGGAAACCCCGGTCGAGCTGGAATTCACTCAGGTCACGAAGCAGATGTGATCCGGGTTGCCCGGTCGCGCCTGAGGGCGAGCCGGGCAGGAGCCGTGGGAGGCGAGGTGGCCGCGGCCACCGGACCGCACCACACAACAAGAGAGCCAGAGGGGGGCGCCCCAATGGTGTTGGACCAAAAGGAGAGGCCATATGGCCAAGAAACTTATCGGGACGCTCAAGCTTCAGGTGAAAGCCGGGCAAGCCAACCCCAGCCCGCCCGTCGGCCCTGCTTTGGGTCAGCGCGGCATCAACATCATGGAATTCTGCAAGGCGTTCAACGCCAAGACTGCAGATCTTGAACCGGGTGCCCCGTGCCCGACCGTGATTTCCTATTATCAGGACAAGTCCTTTGAATTGGCAATCAAGACGCCGCCGGCGTCTTATTACCTGAAGAAGGCTGCCAAGCTTCAGTCCGGGTCCAAGACCCCCGGTCGTGCCACTGCTGGCAATGTGACCATCGCGCAGGTGCGTGAGATCGCAGAAGCCAAGTGGAAAGACCTGAACGCGAACGATATCGACGCCGCCATGCAGATCATTCTGGGCAGCGCGCGTTCCATGGGCATCGAGGTGAAATAAGATGGCAAAGCTTGGAAAACGGACCCGCGCCCTGCGTGAAACTTTTGAGGGCAAGGACAATCTCAGCGTTGAAGATGCGATTTCGCTGATCAAGGGCTGTGCGACTGCGAAATTCGATGAAACTGTCGAGATTTCGATGAACCTCGGGGTTGACCCGCGTCACGCGGATCAGATGGTCCGTGGTGTCGTCGGCCTGCCCAATGGCACCGGTAAGACCGTGCGCGTCGCCGTTTTTGCGCGTGGCGCAAAGGCTGACGAAGCGCTGGCCGCCGGAGCCGATATCGTCGGTGCCGAAGATCTGATGGAAACCGTGCAGAGCGGCAAAATCGAGTTTGATCGCTGCATTGCGACACCGGACATGATGCCCGTCGTGGGCCGTTTGGGCAAGGTTCTTGGCCCACGTAACCTGATGCCCAACCCCAAGGTCGGAACAGTGACCATGGATGTGGCGCAGGCGGTCAAGGATGCCAAGGGCGGTCAGGTTCAGTTCAAGGCTGAAAAAGCCGGTGTCGTTCACGCTGGTATTGGCAAGGCGTCGTTTGACGCGGTCAAACTGGTGGAGAATGTGCGCGCCTTTGTGTCTGCCGTTCAACGTGCCCGACCGACCGGTGCCAAAGGCACATATGTCAAGAAGATTTCGCTTTCGTCCACCATGGGCGCAGGGATCACCGTCGACATCAATAGCGCTGTCGTCGAATAAGAATTTGCGTCCGGATCTCTTGATCCGGGGGCGAACGGCAGGGCTGCACGTTAGCCCTGTCCTGTCCGAGACGGAGGGTTCAGGCATTTGCCTGAATAAATCCTTCCTGAGATGGGGAACGAGATGAGATTTCCAGCCGGGGCATTTGCTCTCGGGTGATCTTGGCCTCGGGACCCGTGTTTTGGACCCGAACGCCGATCCTTCGGGAGAGGCAAAAACTGAGCCGGGGGGAGACCCCCAAATTTGGAGTGAAACTGTGGATAGAGCCCAGAAAGAGAAAGTGGTCGAGGAACTCGGCCAGATCTTTGAAAGCTCTGGCGTTGTAGTGGTCGCCCACTACGCGGGTCTTACAGTTGCCGAAATGCAGGATCTGCGTGCCCGCGCCCGTGCGGCAGAGGCATCAGTTCGTGTAGCCAAGAACAAGCTCGCCAAGATCGCCCTTGAGGGCAAGCCGTGCGCAAGCATTGCAAACTACCTCACGGGCATGACCGTGCTTACCTATTCCGAAGACCCTGTGGCAGCTGCCAAAGTGTCTGAGGACTTTGCCAAGGTGAACAAAAAGTTCGAAATCCTTGGTGGGGCCATGGGTGGTACGGCTCTGAACCGGGCCGGTGTTGAAGCCGTGTCGAAAATGCCTTCGCGTGACGAGCTTATTGCTTCGATCGTGGGCTGTATCGGCGCACCTGCTTCGAACATCGCCGGTGCGATTGGCGCACCTGCTTCGAATATCGCTGGCATCCTTTCGACGATCATCGAAAAGGCCGAGGCCGCGTAAGGCAAACTGTAATCACCGCGTAGGGGTTTACTTCCCGACGTTGGAACACATCTAGAGAACGGAAAGAGTCAAAAAATGGCTGATCTGAAGAAACTGGCAGAAGAGATCGTTGGTCTGACGCTTCTCGAAGCACAAGAACTGAAAACCATCCTCAAGGACGAGTATGGCATTGAGCCCGCAGCCGGTGGCGCGGTCATGATGGCTGGCCCGGCGGGCGATGCAGGCGGATCGGATGCTGAAGAGCAAACCGAATTCGACGTCATCCTGAAGTCGGCTGGTGCATCCAAGATCAACGTGATCAAGGAAGTGCGCGCCATTACCGGTCTGGGCCTGAAAGAAGCCAAAGACCTGGTCGATGCCGGCGGCAAAGCTGTCAAAGAGCAAGTGTCCAAGGACGAAGCAGACGACATCAAAGCCAAGCTCGAAGCAGCTGGCGCAGAAGTCGAAATCAAGTAATCCGTGCCGGGGCAA
Source organism: Roseovarius sp. BRH_c41 (assembly GCF_000961715.1). NCBI lineage: Bacteria > Pseudomonadati > Pseudomonadota > Alphaproteobacteria > Rhodobacterales > Roseobacteraceae > Roseovarius > Roseovarius sp. BRH_c41. Next base: position 9,184 of record NZ_LADY01000055.1, read on the forward strand.
CCCGGACAGGATTTTGCGGCTGGATCCGGGGTTTCCCGGTTCCGGCCAAACCTGTCTCAGAGAGACCCTGCAACAGTCGGGGGTTTTCTAAGGCGAGGTTTATACGATCGGGAGGCCGTCATTGGGACGATGGCCATGAATGGATCAAACCCAGCCGTCTCGGATGGACGCGGTGCTGAGCCCCAACAGCACGCGCGACCGGTGAGAAATGAAAGGTGACATCGACCATGGCTCAAAGCTATCTTGGCCAGAAACGTTTGCGCAAATATTATGGCAAAATCCGCGAAGTGTTGGAGATGCCGAACCTCATCGAGGTGCAGAAATCCTCGTATGACCTGTTCCTGAAATCCGGTGATAAGCCCCAACCGCAGGACGGTGAGGGGATCAAAGGCGTGTTCCAATCAGTCTTTCCGATCAAGGATTTCAACGAGACCAGCGTGCTGGAATTCGTCAGCTACGAGCTTGAAAAGCCGAAGTACGACGTTGAGGAATGCATGCAGCGCGACATGACCTATGCCGCGCCTCTCAAGGTCAAGCTGCGTCTGATCGTGTTTGATATTGACGAGGATACCGGCGCGAAATCTGTCAAAGACATCAAGGAGCAAGACGTGTTCATGGGCGACATGCCCCTGATGACACCGAATGGCACCTTTGTCGTGAACGGCACAGAGCGGGTGATCGTATCCCAGATGCACCGCAGCCCCGGCGTGTTCTTTGACCACGACAAGGGCAAGACCCACTCTTCGGGCAAACTGCTCTTTACCTGCCGGATCATTCCCTATCGCGGCTCTTGGCTCGATTTCGAATTCGACGCCAAGGATATTGTGTTCGCGCGGATCGACCGCCGTCGCAAACTGCCGGTGACGACGCTGCTCTACTCGCTTGGTCTGGATCAAGAAGGCATCATGAATGCCTATTATGATACGGTCGATTTCAAGCTGAAAAAGAAGAAGGGTTGGGTCACCAAATTCTTCCCTGAGCGGGTTCGTGGCACCCGTCCGACCTATGATCTGATCGACGCCAAGACCGGCGAAGTGATTTTCGAAGCGAGCAAGAAAATCACCCCGCGTGCCGTCAAGCAGTTGATTGATGAGGGCACGGTTTCGGAATTGCTGGTTCCGTTCGAGCATATTGTCGGCAAATTCGTGGCGCGTGACATCATCGACGAGGAAACCGGCGCGATCTATGTCGAGGCGGGTGACGAGCTGACGCTGGAATATGACAAGGCTGGCGAGATTTCTGGCGGTACGCTGCAGGATCTTCTGGATGCCGGGATCACCGACATTCCGGTGCTGGATATTGATGGTATCAACGTGGGTGCCTATATCCGCAACACCATGGCAGCGGACAAGAACATGAACCGCGAAAGCGCGCTCATGGACATCTACCGCGTCATGCGCCCGGGCGAGCCCCCCACCGAAGAGGCGTCGGCGGCTCTGTTCGACACGCTGTTCTTTGACTCGGAGCGTTATGATCTCTCGGCCGTTGGCCGGGTCAAGATGAACATGCGTCTGAACCTCAACAAACCTGACACGCAGCGCACGTTGGACCGCGACGATATCGTGGCCTGCATCAAGGCTCTGGTTGAGCTGCGCGATGGCAAGGGTGACATTGATGACATCGATCACCTCGGCAATCGCCGGGTGCGTTCGGTTGGCGAATTGATGGAGAACCAGTATCGTGTGGGTCTGTTGCGGATGGAACGCGCGATCAAAGAGCGCATGTCCTCGGTCGAGATCGACACGGTGATGCCGCAGGATCTGATCAACGCCAAGCCAGCCGCTGCCGCTGTGCGTGAATTCTTTGGCTCCTCGCAGCTGTCGCAGTTCATGGACCAGACCAACCCGCTGTCGGAAGTCACCCACAAGCGCCGTCTTTCGGCGCTCGGGCCGGGCGGTCTGACACGCGAGCGCGCGGGCTTTGAGGTGCGCGACGTGCACCCGACCCACTACGGTCGCATGTGCCCGATTGAGACGCCGGAAGGGCCGAACATCGGTCTGATCAACAGCCTCGCCACTTTTGCGCGGGTTAACAAGTATGGCTTTATCGAAACACCCTACCGCAAGGTGATCGACGGTCAGGTGACGGACGAAGTGCAATATATGTCCGCCACCGAGGAAATGCGTCACACCGTGGCACAGGCCAACGCCAACCTCGACGAGGGTGGACGGTTCGTCAACGATCTGGTCTCGACCCGTCAGTCGGGCGAATACATGCTCGCGCCGCGCGAGAGCGTGGACCTGATCGACGTTAGTCCCAAGCAGCTTGTGTCGGTTGCGGCCTCGCTCATTCCCTTTCTTGAGAATGACGACGCGAACCGTGCATTGATGGGGTCGAACATGCAGCGTCAGGCGGTGCCGACGCTGCGCGCCGAGGCTCCGCTTGTGGGAACCGGGATCGAGGGCGTCGTGGCCCGCGACTCGGGTGCTGCGATTATGGCCAAACGTGCCGGTGTGATCGACCAAGTCGATGCGCAGCGGATCGTGGTTCGCGCCACAGAGGATCTTCAGATTGGGGATCCAGGCGTCGATATCTACCGCATGCGCAAGTTCCAGCGCTCGAACCAGAATAGCTGCATCAATCAGCAACCGCTGGTCAAAGTGGGTGATACCGTGCTCAAGGGCGAGGTCATCGCCGATGGTCCCTGTACCGATATGGGCGAACTGGCGCTTGGCAAGAACGTGATCACGGCCTTCATGCCGTGGAACGGCTATAACTACGAAGACTCGATCCTGATCTCCGAGCGCATCGTACGCGATGACGTCTTTACCTCGATCCATATCGAGGAATTCGAAGTTGCCGCCCGCGATACCAAGCTGGGGCCGGAAGAGATCACGCGCGATATCCCGAACGTCGGTGAGGAAGCTCTGCGCAACCTCGACGAGGCGGGCATCGTTTACATCGGCGCAGACGTCGAGCCGGGCGATATCCTTGTGGGCAAGATCACCCCCAAGGGCGAAAGCCCGATGACGCCGGAGGAAAAGCTCCTCCGCGCCATCTTTGGCGAGAAGGCCAGCGACGTGCGCGACACCTCGTTGCGCGTCAAGCCGGGTGACTATGGCACGGTGGTCGAAGTGCGTGTGTTCAACCGCCATGGTGTGGAAAAGGACGAGCGCGCGCTTCAGATCGAGCGGGAAGAGGTCGAGCGTCTGGCGCGCGACCGTGACGACGAGTTGGCGATCTTGGATCGCAACATCTACGCTCGTCTGCGCACTCTCATCCTCGGCAAGATGGCCGTTAAAGGGCCCAAGGGCGTCAAGGCCAACTCTGACATCACCGAAGAGTTGCTCTCGACCCTGACCAAAGGCCAATGGTGGCAGCTTGCCCTCAAGGACGAGGCCGACGCCAAGATCGTCGAAGCGCTGCATGATCAGTACGAGGCGCAGAAGCGCACGCTGGATGCACGGTTCGAGGATAAGGTCGAGAAGGTGCGCCGTGGCGACGATCTGCCGCCGGGCGTCATGAAGATGGTCAAGGTCTTTATCGCGGTCAAGCGCAAGCTCCAGCCGGGTGACAAGATGGCGGGTCGTCACGGCAACAAGGGTGTGGTCTCCAAGGTGATCCCGATCGAGGACATGCCATTCCTCGCGGACGGCACGCCGGTCGATATCTGTCTCAATCCTTTGGGCGTGCCGTCGCGTATGAACGTGGGGCAAATCCTCGAGACGCATATGGGCTGGGCTGCACGCTCTCTTGGTCTCAAGATCGACGAAGCGCTGCAGGAATATCGCCGTTCTGGCGATCTGACTCCTGTGCGTGAGGCGATGCGCATTGCGTATGGCGATGATGTCTATGCCGAAGGGATCGAGGGCATGGATGAGACCACGCTGGTCGAGTCTGCCAGCACCGTCACCAACGGTGTGCCGATTGCCACCCCGGTGTTTGACGGGGCGAAAGAGGCCGATGTCAACGACGCGCTGCGGCGTGCCGGGTTTGACACGAGCGGTCAGTCGGTGCTCTTTGACGGGCGCTCGGGCGAACAATTCTCGCGTCCTGTGACAGTGGGCATCAAGTATCTGCTCAAACTGCATCACCTTGTCGATGACAAGATCCACGCGCGCTCGACCGGGCCGTACAGCCTTGTCACGCAGCAGCCTCTGGGCGGTAAAGCCCAGTTCGGCGGCCAGCGGTTCGGGGAAATGGAGGTCTGGGCACTTGAGGCCTATGGTGCCGCCTACACCCTGCAAGAGATGCTGACGGTCAAGTCGGATGACGTGGCGGGCCGGACTAAGGTCTATGAGAGCATCGTCAAAGGCGAGGACAATTTCGAGGCCGGTATCCCGGAATCGTTCAACGTGCTCGTCAAAGAGGTCCGAGGCCTTGGCCTCAACATGGAACTCCTGGATGCGGAGGAAGATGAGTAAGCGCCGCGCACCGGACCCTTTCACAGGGTCCGGTCCGTTTTCTCGTCAAGAGAACGGCGTTTCACCGCCTTCCACCGCCAGTCTTTAAGGATTTGAAAATGAACCAGGAACTGACAAACAACCCGTTCAACCCTGTGGCCCCGGCCAAGGTGTTCGACGAAATCAAGGTCAGCCTTGCCAGCCCCGAGCGTATCCTCAGCTGGTCCTATGGCGAGATCAAGAAGCCAGAAACCATCAACTATCGCACGTTCAAGCCCGAGCGTGACGGTCTGTTCTGTGCGCGGATCTTTGGCCCGATCAAGGATTACGAATGCCTCTGCGGCAAATACAAGCGCATGAAGTATCGCGGCGTTGTCTGCGAGAAATGCGGTGTCGAGGTGACGCTGCAAAAGGTCCGGCGCGAGCGTATGGGCCATATCGAATTGGCCGCACCCTGCGCCCATATCTGGTTCCTGAAATCGCTGCCCTCGCGCATCGGTCTCATGCTGGATATGACGCTGCGCGATCTGGAGCGTGTGCTCTATTTCGAGAACTACGTCGTCATCGAACCCGGTCTGACCGATCTGACCTATGGCCAGATGCTGACCGAAGAAGAGTTCATGGATGCGCAGGATGCCTATGGCATGGACGCCTTTACCGCCAATATCGGCGCTGAAGCGATCCGCGAGATGCTCCAGAACATCGACCTTGAGAATGAGGCGGAGCAACTGCGCGCCGATCTCAAGGAAGCCACCGGCGAGCTGAAGCCCAAGAAGATCATCAAGCGCCTCAAGGTGGTTGAGTCCTTTATCGAATCCGGCAACCGCCCGGAATGGATGGTAATGACGGTGATTCCGGTCATTCCGCCAGAACTGCGCCCGCTGGTGCCGCTGGACGGGGGCCGTTTTGCCACCTCGGATCTCAACGACCTCTATCGTCGCGTCATCAACCGCAACAACCGTCTCAAGCGGCTGATCGAGCTGCGCGCGCCCGATATCATCGTGCGTAACGAAAAGCGGATGTTGCAGGAATCGGTCGACGCGCTGTTTGACAACGGTCGTCGTGGCCGGGTCATCACCGGGGCCAACAAGCGTCCGCTGAAATCGCTCTCGGACATGCTCAAGGGCAAGCAGGGCCGCTTCCGCCAGAACCTTTTGGGCAAGCGGGTCGACTTCTCGGGTCGTTCGGTCATTGTGACCGGTCCGGAGCTCAAACTGCATCAGTGCGGTCTACCCAAGAAGATGGCGCTCGAGCTGTTCAAGCCGTTCATCTACTCGCGGCTTGAGGCTAAGGGCCTCTCTTCGACGGTCAAACAGGCCAAGAAACTGGTAGAGAAAGAGCGTCCCGAGGTTTGGGACATTCTGGATGAGGTCATCCGCGAACATCCCGTGATGCTCAACCGGGCACCGACCTTGCACCGCTTGGGCATTCAGGCGTTCGAGCCGGTGCTGATCGAGGGCAAGGCGATCCAGCTGCATCCGCTGGTCTGTTCGGCCTTCAACGCCGACTTTGACGGCGACCAGATGGCCGTACACGTTCCGCTGAGCCTTGAGGCCCAGTTGGAAGCGCGTGTGTTGATGATGTCCACCAACAACGTCCTGTCGCCCGCCAACGGCGCGCCGATCATCGTTCCGTCGCAGGACATGATCCTTGGCCTCTATTACGTCACGCTGCAGCGGGACGGTATGAAGGGTGAAGACATGGTGTTCTCGTCCTTGGGCGAGGTGCAGCATGCGCTCGACGCAGGCGAAGTCCATCTGCATGCCAAGGTCACCGTCCGGGTTCCTCAGATCGACGAGCATGGCAACGAGGTCATGGTGCGGGTCGTCACCACACCGGGCCGCGCCCGTCTGGGCGCTCTTCTGCCGCAGAACGCCAAGGCACCTTTCAGTCTGGTCAACCGTCTCCTGCGCAAGAAGGAAGTGCAGCAGGTGATCGACACGGTCTATCGCTATTGCGGTCAGAAAGAGAGCGTCATTTTCTGCGACCAGATCATGACCCTCGGCTTCCGTGAGGCGTTCAAGGCCGGGATTTCCTTTGGCAAGGACGACATGGTCATTCCCGACAGCAAGTGGCCCATCGTCGAAGAAACGCGCGGTCAGGTCAAAGGCTTTGAACAGCAGTACATGGACGGCCTGATCACCCAAGGTGAGAAGTACAACAAGGTCGTTGATGCCTGGTCAAAGTGTAATGATCAGGTCACCGAAGCGATGATGACGACCATCTCGGCGGAAGTGCGCGACGAGAATGGTGCCGTGCGCGAACCCAACAGCGTCTACATGATGGCGCATTCGGGCGCGCGGGGCTCGGTCACGCAGATGAAACAGCTGGGCGGCATGCGCGGCCTGATGGCCAAGCCGAACGGCGACATCATCGAGACGCCGATCATCTCGAACTTCAAGGAAGGTCTGACCGTTCTTGAATACTTCAACTCGACCCACGGCGCCCGCAAGGGTCTGTCGGATACCGCTCTGAAAACCGCGAACTCGGGGTATCTGACCCGGCGTCTCGTGGATGTGGCGCAGGATTGCATCGTACGCGAGCATGATTGCGGCACCGAGCGTGCGGTCACGGTCGAGGCTGCGGTGAATGATGGTGAAGTCGTCGCATCGCTGGCAGAGCGTTGTCTTGGTCGCGTCGCGGCCGAGGATATCGTTGATCCGATCAGCGATGCAGTGTTGATCGCGCGTGGCCAGTTGATTGACGAGCGTATGGCGGATTCGCTGGAAGAAGCGGCTGTGCAGACTGTGCGTCTGCGTTCGCCGCTGACCTGTGAGGCCGAAGATGGCGTCTGCGCGATGTGCTATGGTCGCGATCTTGCGCGCGGCACCATGGTCAACATCGGCGAAGCGGTCGGTATCATCGCCGCCCAGTCGATTGGTGAGCCAGGCACTCAGCTCACGATGCGGACCTTCCACATCGGTGGCGTGGCGCAGGGTGGGCAGCAGTCCTTCCTCGAGGCGAGCCAAGAGGGCACGGTCACCTATGATCAGCCGCAGACTCTGGAGAATTCCAACGGAGAGACCCTTGTCATGGGCCGGAACATGAAGCTCCGGATCATTGGCGACAAGGGGGTTGAACTGGCCAGCCACAAGGTCGGCTATGGCACCAAGCTCTTCGTCAAGGAGGGGGGCAAGGTTACGCGCGGGCAGAAACTGTTCGAGTGGGATCCCTACACCTTGCCAATCCTGGCCGAGAAATCGGGTACTGCAAAGTTTGTGGACCTGACCTCGGGTGTTTCGGTCAAGGACGTGACCGACGATGCCACCGGCATGACCCAGAAGATCGTGACCGACTGGCGTGCGGCACCGCGCGGCAACGAGCTCAAGCCTGAGGTCTTCATCGTGGGCGAGGACGGCGAGCCGATGCGCAACGATGCGGGCAATCCGGTGACCTACCCGATGTCGGTGGACGCGATTCTGTCGATCGAAGAAGGTCAGCAGGTGCAAGCCGGTGACGTGATCGCGCGCATCCCGCGCGAGGGTGGCAAGACCAAGGACATCACCGGTGGTCTGCCGCGTGTGGCCGAACTCTTTGAGGCGCGCCGCCCCAAGGATCACGCCATCATCGCGGAAATCGACGGGTATGTCCGCTATGGGCGCGACTACAAGAACAAGCGCCGTATCACGATCGAACCCACCGACGAGAGCCTCGAACCTGTGGAATACATGGTGCCGAAGGGCAAGCATATCCCTGTGCAGGAAGGCGATTACGTCCAGAAGGGCGATTATATCATGGACGGCAATCCGGCGCCGCATGACATTCTCGCCATCATGGGCGTCGAAGCGCTTGCCAACTACATGATCGACGAGGTGCAGGAGGTCTACCGCCTGCAGGGCGTGAAGATCAACGACAAGCACATTGAAGTCATCGTGCGTCAGATGCTCCAGAAGTGGGAAATTCAGGACTCGGGCGATACCACGTTGCTCAAGGGTGAGCATGTCGACAAGATCGAGTTCGACGAAGCCAACGCCAAGGCTGAGGCCAAGGGCGGACGTCCGGCAACGGGCGAGCCGATCCTCTTGGGTATCACCAAAGCGTCGTTGCAGACTCGCTCGTTCATCTCGGCGGCGTCTTTCCAGGAAACCACCCGCGTGCTCACCGAAGCCTCTGTTCAGGGCAAGCGTGACAAGCTGGTCGGTCTCAAGGAGAACGTCATCGTTGGTCGTCTGATCCCGGCGGGTACGGGCGGAGCGACGCAGGATATGCGCCGCATCGCTCTGGCTCGCGACAGCATCGTGATCGAGGCCCGTCAGGAAGAGGCGGCAGCCGCCGCTGCTCTGGCCGCGCCCGTGATCGAGAATGACGTGGTTGGTGGGGACGAGTTCGACAATCTCGTCGAGACCCCCGAAAGCCGCGATCAATAAGGATCGCAGATAAGATGAGGAAAAGCCCGGCCTTTTGGCCGGGCTTTTTCGTGGTGAGGTCCGGTTTCAGGGAATGAAAACAGGACGAACTCCCTTCAAGATTTCGCTGCCTGCGTGGTTGAAACGCGCAACTCGGCAAGCGGAATATGGCAGCGGATCACATGCCCATCTCCAGCCTCTTGCGCAGGCGGTGTGTCGGTCTCGCAAAGCGTTCCGCGTTTGACCGGACAACGTCGCTGGAATGGACAGCCGCGGGCGGGCGGCGAGAGGTCTGCGAAATCCTCTGCCAAGAGGGTTGGCGTGTGATCGGGATCAGGCTCCAGCACCGCGCCCAATAGCGCCTCTGTATAGGGATGTGAGGGAGGTGCATAGACTGCCGCTGCGGGTCCAATTTCGCAGAGCCGTCCCTGATAGAGGACGGCGACCCGGTCTGACAATGCGCGCACGACCGTCAAGTCATGGCTGACAAAGATGAAAGCGGTGCCATGCAATCCTTTAAGATCGTTGAGCAATTCCAGAACTGCCGCTTGCACGGAGACGTCGAGCGCGGATGTGATCTCGTCGCACAGGACGATTTCCGGCCCGGCGGCAAAGGCGCGTGCCACAGCCACGCGCTGTTTCTCACCACCGGAAAGCTGCCCCGGTCGGCGGTCGAGATAATGTGACCCCAACCGAACTGTGTCGAGCAACTCGGTAGCACGGTCCCGCAGGGCGCGCTCTCTGAGTCCAAAATAGAGGCGTAGAGGTTGGGCGAGTATCTCGACTACTGACTGGCGTGGGTTGAGACTGTCGTCCGGGTTCTGGAAGATCATCTGGATGCGGCGTAGGTGATCCGGGCGGCGCTGTTCAACGGTCGGGCTGAGGTTTGTGCCATCGCCGAGAGTGATGCGCCCCTTGGCAGGAGGCAGCAGGCCCGCGATTGCCTTGAGAATAGTGGATTTCCCGCTTCCGGATTCCCCGACAAGCCCCAAAGTCTCGCCGCGTGTCAGGTCCAGAGTGATGCCATCGACGGTGGAAGGGGGGCGCGGCGCGCCTCTGAGTGCGGCCAGGATACCGGGTTGGTCATAGCGGACTGCCACCTCGTCAAGTCGCAGCGCAGATGGGCTATCGGCCGCGCAACAGCTGAGCACTGCTCCAACGCCGCCTAGATCAAGCTCCGCCACCTGCATCGGGTAAAGACAGCGGGTCATCTGTCGGGCCATGCCCGCGATCATTGGTGGGTGCGTAGTGGTGCAATCCTTGGTCGCCATTCCGCAACGCGGCGCAAAGGCACATCCGTCACGGGGGCTGTCTGGACCCGGCGGTCGCCCTTCAAGAGCGCGGGGCAGGGTGCGGTCGCCCAGCCGTGGGATTGACGCCAAAAGTCCGCGCGCATAGGGGTGACCGGGATGTCTGAGCACCTCGCGCGTGGGCCCCGACAGGACGGTTTCCCCGGCATAAAGCACCTGCACCCGGTCGCAGACCCGCGCGATAACCCCAAGGTCGTGGCTGACATAGACCATGGCCATGTTGCGTGAAGCAGCTAATTCTCTCAGCAATTCAAGGATATGTGCCTGTGTGGTGACGTCGAGGCCCGTGGTGGGCTCATCCAGCATTAGCGCATCTGGCTCACCGGCGAGGGCCATGGCTATGGCCACGCGCTGTTGCTGACCGCCAGATAATTCATGCGGATAGCGGTGCAGAATTGCTTTGGGGTCTGGCAGCCGGACTTGAGTCAACAGATCAATGGCGCGCTCGGCATGAGAACTTGTCGGCATGGAGCAGTGCAGCCGCAATGCCTCGTGAATCTGTTGCCCGATGCGTAGGGTCGGGGTCAAGGCTTGGCCTGAGTTTTGAGGAATGAGGCCAAGCTGACCGCCCCGAATCTTGGACAAGTCGTGAGATGTACGAGCGAACATATCCGCCCCGTCATAGATCACCTCACCTGAAATTTTCTGCAGCCCGTGTTTGAGATAGCCCATGGCTGCAAGGGCCAAAGTGCTTTTGCCCGAGCCGCTTTCGCCGACGATGCCAATACTTTCGCCGCGGCAAACGGTCAGATCGACGTCATGTAAGACCGGAAGGAGCGCCCCGGAGCGGCCCCGGAACCCGATACAAAGTTTGCGAATGTCGATCAGGGGGGGGCTGGCCATGTCACACCACCGCCTTGCGGCTCTGATCGAGGCCAAGAGTTTTCGCAAGAGCGTCTGCGGTCAGGTTGATGCCAATGATCAGGCTGGAGAGGGCCACAACTGGTGCGATTACGCCCCACGGGGCCAACGACATATAGACTCGCGCGTCCGAAACCATCAGCCCCCAGTCGGGGCGTGGAGGGGCGACCCCAAAGCCGAGAAACGACAGGGCGGAGAAGCCCAGGAGCATCCAAGACCACCGCATCGCGCCTTCAACCAGCAGAGCATCGGCCACATTGGGCAAAAGTTCGCGGCGCACGATGTCTAAACGTCGATGTCCACGCGCGCGGGCGGCAGAAATGAAATCGCGGGCCACCACCTCATGCGCGGCGGCGCGGGCGACGCGGATCACGGGTATTCCAAAGAAAAACGCCAATGTAGGCATTAAGACCTCGCCGCCGCTGCCAAAAACGGTGATGAGCACCAAGAGGGGCAAGATGCCGGGCAGGGCGAGGAAGGCATCGACGAGGCGCATGGCGACCTCGTCTGTCCAGCCACCGCGCAGGCCGAGGTAGACGCCCAGAAGACCGCCCCAGATCATGGCGATCGGGGTGGCGATGCCGGTGACCAAGAGAGCCTCGCGACCGCCCAAGAGCATGCGGGTCAGAACATCGCGGCCGAGATGATCTGTGCCCAGCCAATGCTCGGAGGAGGGGCCAGAAAGGGTCTGAAGCGCGTTCATCTCTTTGTAATCAAAGGGAACTATCCAAGGGCTGATGCACGCTAATAGAAGGTGACAGACGACCAGCGTCAGCCCGATTGCCCCGGACGGGCGCGCAATCATGTTGCGCAAGATGGCGGCAGTTCGGGTCATCCCTGCCTCATGCGGTGGCTGCGCAGGCGGGGGTTGAGGGCGAGGCTGAGGATGTCGGCGATGAGGTTGATGGCGACGTAGGTCGCGGCTACGATCATGGTGATTGCCTGCACGACAGGCAGGTCGCGGCCCGAAATGGCATCCACCAACAACCGGCCAAGCCCCGGATAATTAAAGACAACTTCGACTACGACCACCCCACCCAAGAGCCAAGCAACGGTCAGGGCGATGATGTTGATGGCGGGCAGGAGGGCGTTGGGAAGGGCATGACGAAAGACGATTTGCCAGTAGGGAACGCCTTTGAGGGTGGCCATTTGAACATAGTCGCTGGCCATGGCGTCGATCACCGACGAGCGCACCATGCGCATGATATGGGCCACCATGAGCATCGTCAAAACCACCGCCGCGAGGATGAATTCAGGAAAGAATTCAAGGGGTTGCGCGTCAGCAGGGGTCAGGACAATAGCCGGAACCCATCCCAGCCAGATGGCGAAGATCAGGATCAAAAGGGTGGCGGCGACGAATTCGGGGATGGTCATTGCAAAGATCGCACCGGTGGAAAAAAGCAGGTCTATCCACGTGTCACGGCGCAGCCCGGCGACCGTTCCAAGAAAAATAGACAAGGGAATTCCGACACTTAGCGCCCCTGTGGCCAAGAGAAAGGAGTTGCGAACGCGGTAGCCGACGAGGTCGGTGATGCTATCCTTACCATTGGCGGACAGACCGAAGTCACCCTGTAGGGCGGAGCCGGCCCAAGACAGGTAGCGGCTGAGGGCGGGACTGTTTAACCCCATGATTTCACGGCATTTTTCCAGAGCTTCGCCGTGGGCGTCGCGTTCGAGAATGGCGGTGCAGGCGTCGCCGGGCAAGGCCTCGACGCCGAGAAAGATGATCACCGAGACGAGCCAAACTGTGACAAGTCCAAGCGCCAACCGCTTGAAAATCATAGAAAACATCTGTCCTGTTCCCCTGAAACAGGTCACGGTCCCCTGCCTGTGCCTGAGCGCAGCCTAGACCAGCGCCTGTGCCTGCGTCGAGTGTTTCTTGGGCTTGGGCGGTGTACATCCTGTGCCTTTTGTACACGGGTTATGTACACAGGATCGGATGGGCTGGAATTTCCGTGGTTTTGCGGGTGCAGAGCATGGATCGAGGCGTTTGGACCGGCCTGTCACATTTTCGCGTATGGGCTGTGAAGGGGAATTGAACGGGCGGAGATCGCGGGATTCCCATCGTTGGGATACCGAGTTAGACGCCGAGGTATTGATCGGTGATCTCTGGGGTCAGGTCGGTAAAACCGCCCAGCCAGACGGTGCGCCCCTTTTCAAGGATCACGGCGCTGTCGGCGACGCGCCCGAGTTCGCGGATGGATTTGTCGATCACCAAAAGCGCCATGCCGGTTTCGGATTTGAGCCGGGCCAAGGCGGTCCAGATTTCCTGTCGCACCACCGGGGCCAGCCCTTCGGTCGCCTCGTCGAGGATGAGGAGGCGGGGGTTGGTCATGAGTGCCCGGCCAATCGCCAGCATCTGCTGTTCGCCGCCTGAGAGGGAGGCGGCTATTTGATCCTGACGCTCGGCGAGACGCGGAAAGAGCCGGGTGACGGCGGTCATGTCCCAAGGGCCGGGGCGGGCGGCGGCGATCAGGTTTTCGCGCACGGTGAGGCTGGCGAAGCAGCGCCGCCCCTCGGGGACAAGACCGATGCCTGCGCGGGCGGCGCGGTGGGCGGGCATACCGCTGAGGTCACGCCCGGCAAAGGTGGCGGCACCTCCGCTCTGGCGCAGGAGGCGGCAGATCACCTTGACGGTGGTGGATTTGCCCATGCCGTTGCGGCCCATCAGGGCGACAACCTCGCCTTCGCTGACAGAGAGATTGACATCAAAGAGCGCCTGACTCGCGCCGTAAGAGGCGGTGATCTGGGTGAGGGACAGAAGCGTCATGGCGCGGCCTCGTCCATGTCGTCACCGAGATAGGCGCTGCGCACCTCGGGGTCGCGGCGGATTTCGTCCACGGTGCCGGTGGCGATGATCTGGCCGTAAACCAGCACGCTGATCCGGTCTGCGAGCGCAAAGACCGCATCCATGTCATGCTCGACCAGCAGGATCGGTGCCTCGACGCGAAGGCCATTGAGGAGCGTGGTCAGCGCGCGGGTGCCATCGGCCCCAAGCCCGGCCATCGGTTCATCCATGAGGAAAGCGCGGGGGCGCAGGGTGAGGGCGATGGCGACCTCGAGTTGGCGACGTTGGCCGTGCGACAGCTCGGCACAGCGGGTGTTGCGGGCATCAAGCAGGCCAACGGTATCAAGGGCCGCTTCGGCGCGGGCGCGCAGGTCGGCATCGCGCAGCACCGGGCGCAGAAAGCGGACCACATCGCCGCGTTGGCCGAGCGCGCCAAGCACGGCGTTTTGCAGCACGGTATAGTCCATCGGCAGGGCGGAAATCTGGAATGTGCGGGCCATGCCAAGCCGCGCGCGCGCCGCCGTATCAAGGGCGGTCACGTCCTGTCCGGCAAAGAGGATGTGGCCTGCATCGGGGCGCAGCACGCCAGCGATTTGTGCGATCAGGGTGGATTTGCCCGCGCCATTGGGGCCGATCAGCGCGTGAATCTCGCCCGGCCTCAGATCGAGGCTGATGTCGCGGCTGGCGGTGAGCGCGCCAAAGCTCTTGGACAGGCCTGATATGGCGAGAATGGGGTCAGTCATGCGGCTGCCCCCGTCCGGCAAGTAGTCCAAAGAGACCGCCGCGTGCGAAAAGCACGGTGCCCAGCAGGATGGCCCCGAGGTAGATATGCCAATACTCGCTGAGCCCGCCCAAGCTATGTTCGAGCAGGATAAAGAGCGCGGCCCCCGCAACCGGGCCAAAGACGCGGCCCACCCCGCCCAGGATCACGAAGACCATGATCTCGCCCGAGGTTTGCCAGGAGAACATCACCGGACTGACAAAGCGGTTGAGATCGGCAAAGAGCGCGCCCGCAAGCCCGGTGATCGCCCCCGAGAGGGTGAAGGCGATGAGATAGAGGCGGTAGGGGCGTTGACCTATGGCGGCAACGCGCGCCTCGTTCTGGCGGGCCGCGCCCAGCATGAGGCCAAAGTTTGAGCGGGCGAGGCGGGCAGTGAAGAAAAGGATGAGCGCCAGAAGGCCGTAGCAGAGCGCAAAGAACTGGATCGGGTCCATGGTGTTGAGACCCGGAAAGCCGTTGCGGACATAGATTGAGAGGCCATCTTCGCCGCCGTAAGTGGGCCAGGAAATCGCGAAATAGTAGAACATCTGTGAAAACGCGAGGGTGATCATGATGAAATAGACCCCCGTGGTGCGCAAGGACAGCGCGCCCACGGCAAGGGCGGCGAGGGCCGAGGTGAGCGTGGCGATGATCCAGATCACCGGCATGGATTTGGTGCCCTGGAGGGTGAGGGGCCAATCGGTGAGGGTCGTATAGGTCTGGGCGTGATAGGCCAGAATGCCCATGGCATAGCCGCCAAGCCCGAAAAAGAGCGCATGGCCAAAACTCACCAGCCCGCCAAAGCCGAGCGCGATGTTGAGGCCGACACCGGCGATGGCGAGGATCACGGCGCGGGTGGTGAGGGTGATCAGAAAGGGCTCATCGCTGGCCCAGGCGTAGAGGGGGAAGAGCAGAAGCGCAGCCATGAGGGCGGCGTTGAGCAGGCGCTCGCGGGTCATGCGGTGGCTCCGAAGAGGCCACGGGGGCGAAAGATCAGGACGCCCGCCATAAGGATATAGATCGCCATCGAGGCGAGAGATGCGCCGACGGAATTGGCCGCTGCTGGCTCCATGAAGGTGGCGAAGAAGGTTGGAAGGAGGGCGCGGCCCAATGTGTCGGTCAGCCCCACGAGGAGCGCGCCGACAAAGGCCCCTTTGATCGAGCCGATGCCGCCGATCACGATGACGACAAAGGCGAGGATCAGCACCGGCTCGCCCATGCCCACCTGCACCGATTGAATGGCGCCGATCAGTGCGCCGGCAAGGCCCGCGAGCGCCGCGCCAAGGGCGAAGACCAGCGTGTAGAGCGCCGAGATGTTGACGCCGAGGGCCGCGATCATCTCGCGGTCATTCTCGCCTGCGCGAATGCGGATACCGAGGCGGGTTTTCGAGATCATGGCAAAGAGCGCGGCGGCGATCACCAGCCCTGCGCCGATCATCGCAAGGCGGTAGCGCGAATAGTCGATGCCAAACGGCAGGCGCAGCGTGCCCGAGAGCCAGTCGGGCGTGTCGAGATAGAGCGGGAAAGAGCCAAAGACCCAGCGGGTGCCCTCGGACAGGATGAGGATGAGGGCGAAGGTGGCCAAGACCTGATCGAGGTGGTCGCGGTCATAGAGGCGGCGGATGACGAGAAGCTCGATCAGCACGCCGGCCACGGCGGCGGCGGCGAGGCTGGCGGCGAGAGCCAAGAGGAACGAGCCGGTCAGCCCCGCCACCCAAGCCGCCGCAAAGGCGCCGATCATGTAGAGCGAGCCATGCGCGAGATTGATCAGCCCCATCACGCCGAAAATGAGCGTGAGCCCGGCCGCCATGAGAAACAGCATCACCCCGAATTGCAGCCCGTTGAGGGCCTGTTCGATGAGCAGGACGGCGGACATCGCGGCGGTCAGCCCCTGGCCTTGAGGCCGATGCGGCGGCCGATGCCATCGGGGCGGGGCAGGGCGGCATGCGCCTCGGCCATGGCGGCGACGCGGGCGGCGACATCCTCGGGCATGGGCACAACGCGCGGGCCGTTTAGATCGACATGCAGGGTCAGCCCCTCGCCGGTGGCGGCGATCCAGCCGTCGCTGTGAAAGAGTTGCTGAAAGAAGTGAAAGCGTTTGCCGTCATGGTCGAGCAGATAAAAGCTGCTGCGTAACTGGTCGCCCAATTTCACCTCGCGCAGATAGCGGATGTGGAATTCGGCGCTGAAGGTGGTGAGGTTGCGGGTGGCGCGATACTCTGGCCCAAAGCCCATTTCCTCGAAGGCCTCATCGGCGCAGCGGTCAAAGAGCACGGTGTAATAGCCCATGTTCATATGGCCGTTATAGTCGATCCAGCCCTCTTCGACCGGGTGGAAAGCGGAGAGGAAAGGCTGGGCGTCGGGCATCGGACCTCCGGGCGTTGGGGTTTGCGGGTCTTTTAGGGGATTTGCGGCGGGAATGGCAATGGGATCGGGCCTCTGGCGGTTTCGTGATTTGGATTTCAGGGCGGTGAGCTTAGCTATACAGAAGGATGGGTCAGCAAGGGATGAGCGCGATGATCACACGGCGTAGGGTTTTGGCAGGGGGTGTTCTGGTCGCGGCGGGGGCCGGGGCCTATCTGGTCTGGGGACGGGGCAGGTTCGAGGAACTGGCGGCGGTGCCGGTGTTCGCCCAAGAGGGCGTGGCGCTGGGCGGCACCGATCCGGTGGGGTATTTCCGCGAGGGGCGGCCGGTGGCGGGATTGCCTGCGCATAGCTTTGAGTGGAACGGGGCGACATGGCATTTCGCCAGCGCCGAGAACCGCGACGCCTTTGCCGCCGACCCCGCCCGCTACGCGCCGCAATACGGCGGGTTCTGCGCCTGGGCGGTGGCGGAGAAGGGCAAGCTCTATTCCACGCAGCCGGAGAATTGGGCGATTGTGGAGGGCAAGCTCTATCTCAATTTCAACGATGATATTGAGGAGAAATGGCAGGCGGATGTGCCGGGGTTCATCGCGCGGGGGGACGCAAGGTGGCCGGAGGTGTTGAAGGGGGAGGGGTAGGGGGGGGTGGTGGCGAAGGGCGGTAATGCGGACGCAGTTGCCGTTCGCATCACCACTCGGTCTCCCACACTATTGACATACGCGGCATTTGTCCCCATGTTGCGCATGGAGGCTTTGTGATGGGAACGTTGCATTGCCTTTTTTTAATGTGGAGTAGTTGGTTGTGGGCGAAGATCCCGAACCTCTTTGATTCCCCACACTGGATATCCACCTCCAGTCATATGTTGGTACTTCATTCGTTGGATTATATCCACGAGCGGTTCGAGCTCGGGACGAGGGGAAGCGGGCATACGGGGCAATCGCAAGCCCCAACTGATTAAGTAGGCCACTAGATCTGCGAGTTGAACAAGAGCTGTCAGATCAGAATGGACGAAGAATGGCTCAGGAATAATAAGCCGAGACCGCGTTCGGCCGTTTGATGTTCTCTGAAAATATCGTGATATCTGGCCAAGCAGAACGTGGCTTGAGGTTTTATCAAGCTCATCAAACACAAGGAAACCCATTGGGTCACCATGTGACTGGTTGAGGAAATGGTAGTAGCGTTCAAGGAAGAACGCATAGTCCTTCCTCATTTGCTCTCCGTTAGGTGGTCTCGGTGCGTCTTGGGGAACCATAGTGGCAAAAACTCGACCACCATATCGTCGTGTCAACTCTAGAATAAACTCGCAGTAAGCGATCTTCGCTTGCGCAAGAGCAGTAAGGCGCGCGCGCGTTGGGTTCTCCCCGTCTTCCAGCATCTCTTTCGCGAGGCGCATGCGATCTGCGTTCCCGAAAGCATCCATCTGAGCTGCGTGCTTGTAAGCTTTCGTCTTAAGAAGCTCTTTGGCCTTTGCTTCTGCACCATAGGCCTCAAATAAGCGCATACCAAAGAAATGCTGCTGAGCGTCGGATATTTGACGAATGAGCGGCCAAATCTGTCGATCCTCTACCGCAACACCCGCGAGCACTTCGTACGGGGAATTCCGCTGATCCTGCCCAGATTCATCTACAAATAGTGCCCAGCTCAAGTTCGACCTCTTCCTTCACGCCGCCCCGTTTATGAGGTGTCGACGGGAAAAAATCTACTTCAATGTTCTTCTCTGGTTACGCGTAGGCTCTCAGTCCCTTCATTCGCGTGCAGTCTTTTTCAAGGCGAGCGCAAAATTTTGCGATGTGGCGGGAAAACTTAATATCGACCACGCATTGCGGATACCGCATGGCTCACACACGCCAACGCGCCCAACGCCCTCACGCCCAAGGCCCACGCCCCTTGCGCTCGCCTGCCATCTCGCGCAGGGCGCGGATGCGGTTGGCGGGGTTGGGGTGGGTGGAGAAGAGCTTGTCATGGGCATGGGCGTGCAGCGGGTTGATGATGAACATATGCGCCGTGGCGGGGTTGCGCTCGGCGGTGTCGTTGTCGATGCGCTGGGCCAGCCCTGAGATTTTCTCGAGCGCGGAGGCGAGCCAAAGCGGGTTGCCGCAGATGTCGGCACCGACGCGGTCGGCCTCGTATTCGCGGCTGCGGCTGATGGCCATCTGCACGAGACCTGCGGCCATAGGGGCGAGGATCATCAGCGCCAGCGTGCCGATCAATCCCATGCCGTTGTTGCGGTTGCCGCCAAAGAACATCGCGAAATTGGCGAGCATGGAGATGGCCCCTGCAAAGGTGGCGGTCACGGTCATGATGGTGGTGTCGTGGTTGCGGATATGGGCCAGCTCATGTGCCATGACGGCGGCGATTTCCTCGCGGCTGAGGTTGCGCAGGAGGCCGGTGGTCGCGGCGACGGCGGAATTGGCCGGGTTGCGGCCGGTGGCGAAGGCGTTGGGCTGATCATTGTCGAGGATATAGACCGCCGGGCGCGGCATCCCGGCGGCATCGGCCATGTCATGCACCATCTGGGTGAGTGCCGCGCCTTCTGGCCCCGAGGCGGGGCGCGCATTGTGCATGCGCAGCACCATGCGGTCGGAATTCCACCAGGCAAAGGCGTTCATGCCCAAGGCAAACACCAAGGCGATCATCGCCCCGCCCATGCCGCCCAAAAGCGCGCCGATGCCCAGAAAGAGCGCGGTCATCACCGCCATCAAAATGCCTGTGCGCAGATAGCCCATCGGATCATCCCCCTTGATATACCGAGGCAATATGGGGGTTTCTCGGAGGCTTGCAAGCGGGAGATCCTTGGATCCGGGGGGGCTGCTGTTGAAAGGGGCTGGTCCCGCGCGGGCCAGCGGCTAGGATGCGTCCATGATCATTTCGCCCGGCCGCAATTATATCTTTGTGCATATCCCCAAGACCGGCGGCACCGCGCTGGCGCTGGCGCTGGAGGGGCGCGCGCAAGCGGAGGATATTCTGATCGGGGATACGCCCAAGGCGCAGCGCAGGCGGGCGCGGTTGAAGGGCGTGCAGGCGCGCGGGCGGCTGTGGAAACATGCGACACTGGCCGATATTGACGGGCTGGTGAGCGCTGCGGTGGTGGCGGATGCGTTTACCTTTACACTCGTGCGCAACCCGTGGGATCGGATGGTAAGCTATTACCACTGGCTGCGCGGGCAGGATTTCGAGCATTCGGCGGTGCATCTGGCGAAAACCCATGATTTCGCGGGATTTCTGGCGGTGCCCGAGACACAGGCCGCGCTGCGGGCAAACCCCGCACGACGCTATATGACGGCGGCGGATGGGCAGGAACAGTGCCGTCTCTATATCCGGCTGGAGCATTTGGAGGCGGATGCCGCACCGCTCTGGGCGCATCTGGGATTTACGCTTGCGGTGGCGCGCGCCAATGCTTCGGAGCGGGGGCATTACCGCGATTATTACGGCACCCGCGAGGTTTCGATCGTGGCGGAATGCGCGGCTGAGGATATCGCGCGATTCGGCTATGACTTCTGACGCGATGTGACAGTTTCGTGAGATTGCGAGCGTCGCATGCGCTAATCCGACAGCTTTGGCTGGGTTGTTCACCACGTCGCAACGGTGCCTCTTTCCTGCCTGAATCCGAGCAAAAACGGGTCATGTTAACCATGACTTAGTCACTCTGTCGGAATGTTGGACTGTCGGACAGGCAGGACTATGGGTACAAGTTTGAGAGGGACCGGGACCGGGATGCTGGGCTGGATTGGCATGGGCGCAGGCAGGGCTGCCACGGAGCAGATGGCAGAGCCGTCTGGTGTGAAAAGCGGCCTTTTGAGCGGAACGCGGGTGGCAACGGGACATGGCTGGCGTCCGGTTCAAGCGCTCTGTGCGGGGGATCTGGTCGTGACCTTTGATGCGGGTGTGCAGCCCCTCACCGGGGTGATGCGGCATCGGCTCTGGACCGGCGAAAGCGCCTGTCCGCCGCGATTTTGGCCGCTGGAGTTGTCGCGTGGGGTGCTTGGCAATCGCGCGCCGCTGCGGATCATGCCGCATCAGGCGGTGATGGTGGAAAGTGATCTTGCCGAGACACTTTGGGGTGATCCCTTTGCGCTCTTGCCCGGTGCGGCGCTTGACGCGATGCCCGGTGTTGACCGGGTGCCGCCTGATCCGGGAGCGGAGGTTGTTCTATTGCAGTTCGAGACCGATCAGGTGGTGTTTGCCGAGCATGGTCTGATGGTGCTGTGTCCGTCCTCACGCGATCTTCTGGAGTATGGGCTGGGCCCAGAGCAGGTGTCCTATGAGGTACTGCCGATCGTCGAGGCGCGGGGGCTGGTGCTGGCCATGGCCCGGATCGGCGCGCTTGGGCATCCGGTGAGCGAGTCCTCAGAGCGCGGATATATGGCGGTCTGAACGATGCTGGAACGATTGGCCCCTGGCAGGCAGTGCGGCGCAGAGTTTGATGGGCGCAGACCACCGACGCCCGAGAGGCGGCCCGCCATGACCGATCCGCGCAGCTTTGCCAGACCTGAGGGCGGATTGCCCTCGCAAGGCCAGCTTTTGAGTGACCGCGCGGTGTTTGCCGAGGCCTAGGCGTGATCCCTGCGGGGTGATACGGCATATTGTGACAAGCTATCTGCGACATTGACACAAACGCGGGTCCGGGTGATCTCGCGGCCGATGCCCGGCTTTGCCGAGACTTTTTCGCATTATGTGATGGCGGTGGCACCGGGAGGTGGCAGCACGCGGCCCGAGCCCGAGGCGGGCGATTACATGTGGCTGCGCGCCTTTTGTCCGGAGGCCTGCTACGCGGGCGGACCGGGGCGGTTTCGCTATCTGCTCTACAAGGACGTCAATCGGCATGTGGCGCTGTGAGGCGGGGGCGCTGCCCCCGGACCCCCGGAGTATTGGCAGAACGGTGAGGGCAGGGGCAGGCGGGCAGAATTTGATCAAATTATATTTCGGGGCTGGCGTTTCCCGACATGGCGCGACAATGTCAGCCCTGTTGACCTGTCACGCCGGAGGACGTCATGCCAGAGGACCGTATTCGTATTGTCATAAACGGGTTTGGCCGGATCGGCCGCAGCATCCTGCGCATTCTGATGCGCGAGGGGGCAGCGTTCGATCTGGTGTGTATCAACGATATCGAGCCGTTGGAGACCTGCGCCTATCTGTTCCAATATGACAGCGTCTATGGACCCTGGCCGGGGGAGGTGGCGACCCGACCCGGCGTTCTGGTGGTGGATGGGCAGGAGATCCCGTTTCATGCCGCGCATGATTTGAGCACGCTCGATTTGAGCGGGGTCGATCTGGTGCTGGAATGCACTGGCATGGGGGGGGCGCGCGCTGTAGCCGAGCGCGGACTGGCGGCGGGCGCGCGGGCGGTCTTGGTCTCTGGCCCATCGGCGGAGGCGGATGCGACTTTGGTGATCGGCGCCAATGAGGGTGATCTGGGCGAGCATCGGATCATTTCCAACGCCTCCTGCACCACCAATGCGCTGGCGCCTTTGGCGCGGCTCTTGGACGAGGCCTATGGCATCGTCAGCGGGCAGATGACGACGGTGCATTGCTATACCGGCAGTCAACCCACGGTGGACAAGCCGCGCGATGCGCTCGAGCGCAGCCGTGCGGCCGCCCTGTCGATGGTGCCCACCACGACGAGCGCGCAGCATCAGACCGGGTTAGTGCTGCCGGGGCTCAAGGGACGGATCGAGGCGCGGGCCATCCGGGTTCCGGTGGCGAGCGTGTCCTGTATTGATCTGGTGGTGCAGTTGCAGGCCGATGTGACGGTGGCGGCCGTCAATACGATGTTAGAGGCGGCGGCAGCGCGGCATCACTGGTTGGGCTGGACCGAGTCGCCATTGGTGTCGTCGGATTTGCGGGCACGTCCCGAAAGCCTGATTGTCGCAGGGCCGCAAACCTCGGTTTCGGTTGGCGGTCTTGTGCGGGTGTTTGGCTGGTATGACAATGAATGGGGGTTTTCCTGCCGCATGCTGGATATGGCGCGGCTGATCGGGCGACGCGTGTGACGCGCCGCCCGGACGTTATTTGCGCAGGGTGACGTTGGCAAAGCCCATGGCGCGCAGGCGGTTTGCGCCCGCATCCAGTTGGGATTGCGTATTGAACGGGCCGGCCAGCACGAGGGTCAACGCGCGGCCGTCGCGCGCAAGAGTGCCGCGCCGCGCCGGAAGGCCGCTGCGCGCGATGCGCTGCGCCGCAGCCTGTGCCTGCGCGGGATCGGCAAAGAGACCGGCCTGTGCGTAGCGGTGGCTTGGCGTGCTCTGGCGTTCGGTGGCAGGCGTTGAGCGGGTCGAGACCGTGGCGCGGGGGGTGGGGTGAGTGGGCAGCTCTGCCAACTGCTGGCGTGTCATCGGGGCCGGGACATAGCGCCCTTGGGTGGCGACGGTCACACCGGCTGCGCGCTGCGCCTCAAAGCTCGTGTAGGGCGGTTGCAGGCCGGGATACTGGTGGATCACATCGGCCCCGGTGCGCCGGTCAATGAGGCGCTGCGGCACGGTGTTGGTCCACATCACGAGCATCTGGTCGCGCCCCTCGAAGGTCTGATGCGCGCGGTAAGGATTGAGGCGGTCATCCTCCCACACCGGCTGCATGCCTTGGGGCACGGAGACCCCGGCCATGCTGGCCTGCTGGCTAGCATAGACGCGGGCCGGGGCGACGCGGGTATAGGCGGGCACGGTTTCGGGCGTGGCCGGGGTGCCGGGGTGGGGGGCTGCTGCGACGAGCGTGCGACTGGACGTGCTGCGGTTGGAATAGGTCACATGCGGCGACCCCTGCGGACCGCAACGCACGGGCGAGCCCTTGTGCTGCACCGTGTAGGCGGCGGAGACCCCGGTAAGATTGGCACAGGCGCTGCGTGCGGGATCGGGTTGGGTGACGCGGATCGCGCGGCTCGGCGATTGTGCTGGAGCGGGAGTCCTGATGGCTACCGGGCGCGGGTCAGCCTCGGGGCGCAGCGCATTGAGCGGGGCACCGGAGGCGACAGCCCGCGGAGCAGGAGCCTGAACGGCTGTAACGCGGCGCACAGGCTGGGCTGTGGCCACAGGTGCCGGTTGACGGATCACGCGCGCAGTGGGCGCGGGAGCCGTTGCCGCGGCGGCGGCGCGAGGCACAGGGGCGGCTTGGGCGGG
>NZ_LADY01000054.1:0-6159 GCF_000961715.1 Roseovarius sp. BRH_c41
CCCGCGTTCCGACCAACGCATCTGCTGCTTTTTGACCATTCGCCTTGCGACCAAATTGTTGACGCTCGCTTCAGCGGCCGTTGAGGCGATCCGTTTCCTTTCGCGATATCTCGCGCCGTAGTTGGTTATCGAGCCCCGGTTTTGGTCGATGTAGATGCGCAAGTTCAACAGGCCGCCGCGTAGCGAGACGATCGCGGAGCTGCCCTGTTCATCTGCCTTCAGGTCGTGAAACAGTCGACCGACAAGGTCAATTGCCCTGTCTGTTTGACCATTCCAGAGACGCCTTCTCACCGCTGCTATGTCTTCCAGAAGCTCCTTCCGCTCGTTCGGCGGCAGTCGGCGCGCCCAACACTCGGCAGTCTGCTCGATGGGATGCAGCTTCATGGCAATGTGAAACCAGTCGAGGATGTGCTTGGCCGGCTGCGGAAGTGCTAATTTCAAGCGCTTCAAACAGTCCTCACCGTCAGAAATCACGGTGATATCGCCCTTGCCCTCGTATCCGAGACGTTTGAGAGCAAGCAGCCCTTCTGCCCCGTCGCAGAGTGCATGGCCGGTATTTGATCTTTTTCCGCATTAGCGCCGACAGCATCACCATCCTCCACATCCTCAATGAAGCTATGGACGTCGAGGCAATCCTCTTCCCCGACGGTTACCGCCCAGTCGAGGCCTTTATTTCGCTGCGCGCCACATCCGATACCGGCCCTGCCCGGTCATCTCGCGGATCAGGCAATGCGCTTCCATCCAGCCGAGGTTGCGCTGGATGGCGGCTCGGCTGGCTCCCGTCAGTGCCTCGGCCATCGGAGCGGATATAAGTGGCCACTCGGTCAGCACGGCGCGCAAGGCGCGCGGGGTCTTGCCCGAGAGAATGGTCATCGCGGCTTCAGCTCTTGCCGCCCAAGTCTCGATATCATCGAGGTGCCGCATAGCGGTCAGGCAAGCCGTCTCCATCCCGTCGAGCCACCGCGCCAGCCGGTCAGCGGGCGGGCCACCGGCGCGCAGCCCCCCTGCCCCGCCCATTGCCAAAGGCGCAAAGACCGCCCCCTTCCCCTCACTGGCTGCGATCCGTGCGGCCGTGACAGCCGCTTCCATCCGGTCGCCTTGTTGCCCAAGGCCCGCAAGGCTCCACAGGTGAAATCCCATTGCTGCGCGGGTTATCGGGTGCAGATCGTTGGCTTGCGCCATCAGGTCCAGCCAACCGCCCGCGCGATCCGCAAATGGTTCGGCCTCATCGCTGAGGTTCTCGGGGTCGCGGCGGTCGAGGAAAGCCGACAGGTCCACCTCGGGCCCCGGTCCACCCGTCAGCCGCCGCACGGCCCATCCGACACGCGCAAGCGCCGCTGTCTCGTCGTGAACGCCGGACAAGCGCAACGACATCCAGAGCGCCAGCCTATCAGGCCCGATGCGATCACCTGCGAACCAACTCAGATCTGCCGCTTCGATCAGGGCGAGTCTGTGCCGCCAACCCTCCGGCCCACGCCGAAGCCGCTCGTCCAGAGCACCTTGCCTGCCCGCGACGCGAGCAAGACGTGCCGCATGGCCCGCTTCTGCCTTCCGCCAGTCATCGAGCACTACGGTCTCGCTGGGCCCTGCTCGTGGCCCGGGAGGCAGATCGTCGGGCTCCTCTTCCATCGGGCCGGGCAGAAACCACTGTCGCTTTTCCTTCACGATTTCACTGCGTGGTTTTCACATGATTTCCGCAAGGTACCTCCGGAAGTGGCGCGGGTTTCTGCTTTGCGATTTCAATTTCATTATGGACTTCAATAGGTTTTGAAGGGCACGGCGGCATGACAGCGCTCAGCAAAGATCGGCCTTTGGAGCGGGCAGCTTACCGCGCTTCAGACGAGGCTTGGTCGAAGGCGGTTCGGATCGCTCGCGAACTTGACCGGGTTCTCGATGGCGACTTGCCGATGCGGGAGGCTGTCAGCCGGGCAGCGGTGGAACTGCGCCTTTCGACGCGTCAGGTCTACAATCACCTCGCCCGGTATCGGGAGGACCGCCGTGTCTCGTCGCTTCTTCCTCGGACGAATGGCGCGCGGCGTGCGAGGATATCGGCCAGCGTGGAAGCCATCATTTCCGACACTTTGCGAAAGATGTGGCTGCAGCCAGAGCAACCCGATCTCGCGCCCATCGTCGACGAAATCCGTGCGCGCTGTGACAGCGAAGGGTACAAGCCCCCGTCCTATGTCACTGTGGCCAAGCGGATCCCGCGCGTGTTCACCCCAGAGGAGATCGCGCGGCGGCGGCTTTCCGGTGGCAAGCATCTTCACCGCCTGAAGCCGCGTCCGGGATACATCCGTGCCGCCCACGCCCTTGAGGTCGTCCAGATCGATCATACCCCGGCCGACATCCAGTTCGTCGAGGTGATCGACGATCATGGCATCTTCGTTGGCAGACCTTATCTGACCATCGCCGCCGATGTGGCGACGAGTGCCATCATCGGCTTCTGTCTGACCCTCGAGCGTCCGTCCCGGCTCTCGGTCGCCTTGTGCCTTGCCCATGCGATATGCAGCAAGGATAACTGGCTGGCCGAACGCGGGATCGCGCACCCGTGGGTGATGCATGGCCGCCCTAAGCAGATCGTCGTGGACTCCGCCAAGGAATTTCAGAGCAGTACCTTTACGAAAGGATGCGCCGACTTCGGGATCACCGTCCGAACCCGGAACAAGGGCACAGTTCACCGAGGTGGGGTTGTCGAGCGCCTCCTTGGAAAAGTGAACACGGTGCTTCGCTCTCTTCCTGGCAAGACCGGACGGTCGATCGCGGATCGCGGCGACTATTCGTCCGATGAGAGGGCAAGTCTGACCTTCGCGGCCCTCGAGCGTTGCATCGCCCTGGCAATCGTCGATCACAACCAGACCCAGAACGCGCGCAAGCTGACTGTGCCTCGCCTCGAATGGGAGCTGCGACTTCCACCGACGGACCGGCCGATCGATGATCCTGACCAAGTCCTGCTCAACTTTCTCCCCCGCACAACACGCCGCATCTCTCCCCAGGGCGTCAGCCTGTTCGCCACCGACTACTTCGAGCAATGGCTTGGGCCTCTCGTCGCCCGCCGTGACCGGTTGCCACCTCTGGATCTATGCTACGACCCCCGGGACATCAGCCGGATCTACATCGCCGATCCCGACACGCGGATCTGGCGTCCGGTAAAGCGGCGGGATGGGGTGACCATGCCAATCACCCTTTGGCAGCATGAAGCCGACCGAGCGCGCACGCGAGAGAGCCAACAACGACCGGCGCAGGAAAAGACGCTTCTGCGCCGGGAAATCGCGGCGACCGTCGCCGGGGCCAAATCCAAGAAGGCTCACCTGCGGGAAATGACCAGGGCCCGACACGCCGCAGACGCGCCGAAGGCGTATCAAAATGTCGGGCAGGTTTCGGAGGCGACCCATACCGGACCAGAACCTGACCGACCCCGCCGCGTCTTTCCTGTGGAGACCTGGTAGCATGGCCGACCATCTCCTACCATCAACCTCAGCGTTGCTCGATGCGGATGCTGCCACCCGCATTGCTCATATTCGGGCGCCACGCTGGATAGGCCATACCGGTGCCTCTGCGGCACATGATGCGATGCGGCAGCTGTTGGAACGCCCGCCATCACTCCGTCCACGCGGCTTGTTGATTGCTGGTCCCTATCACAACGGCAAGACCATGATCGCCGAACGCTTCGCCGTCGAACATCTGCGCCGTGCCGACCGGCAAAGGGTCTGGGTCATCCAGACCCGGGAGGGGGCAGGCCTGTCGCATTTCTACGCCAGCATTCTGTCCGGACTGCGCGCCCCGCAAGCTGCCGGCTGGCGTAGCCTGTCCCGCGCCAGCGAACAGGTCGATCATCTTCTCGACAGCGTCAAGCCGCGCCTGCTCATCTTCGACGAATTCCACAGTGTTCTGCGCGGACGCCGACAGGATGTGAAGGCAATCTTCTCGTTCCTGCGGCGGATCGCACGCGTGCATGACATCTCGCCCGTGCTTGTCGGCGAAATCGCTGTCTATGATGCATTGCACGACACTGAAGAAATGGGCTCGCGGTTCGATACGGTCGCAGTGTCACGGTGGGGATTCGACGAAGACTTCGCCACGCTTCTCGACAGTCTCGAGGCCAGCATGCCGCTTGCGCATGCCTCAAACCTCTCACGACCTCCCCTGGCCAAAATGATCCATGATCTGTCGGAAGGGCTGATTGGCGAGGTGGTCGACATCGTCACCCGGACGGCGGTGGCAGCTGTTGAGAGCGGTGAGGAAAGGATCACGTCCAGCACCGTCATGGCCCTCGGCTATGTACCGCTGTCACGGCGACGGAACTCGGCCTTGCGCCATTCAATGACATGACCAGCGGTGCGCAGAGGATCACCGTCTCCCCGGCCCGCCGCTATAGAGTGGCCGCGGGGCATCGCTGGCCGGTGGACGTCCGGCCAGCTCCTGGGGAGCTTTTGTCAAGCTGGCTGCATCGGCTTGCACATGCCAATGGTGTGCCGCCGCGCTATTTTGGAGCGGTGCTCGGGGTGGCCGGCGAGACATGGTCGGCGCAACTTGACCGGCATCTGCCGGATTCTGTTCGTCGCTTGCTGCTCGACCATACGGCGATCTGCCCCGACGAGATCGACGGTCTTTGTCTGGCCAACAGTCCACTCTCGACCCTGCGCTTGCGGCTGCGGACCCGGCCGCAAGATGCAGGGACATCGACGGCGCAGTCCTGTTGGTTGCAGTTCTGTCCCTCCTGCCTGGGGGAAGACGAGGTGCCCTATTTCCGGCGGAGCTGGACCTTGGCAACCCGCGTGTCCTGCTTTCGCCATGGCTGCCGCTTGCGCGACCGTTGCCCGTCTTGTGGGCAGAGCCTTGCGCCATTTCGTCAGGCTCGCCTCGTGCCACAACAGTACTGCGCCTTCTGCGACGCCCCTCTCGCAAAACCGACTGGCCCGGCAAGCACGGGCGCCCGGCGCCTCGAGCGGCTGATCGACGATCTGCTGCGCCTTGATTCCGCTGAGCGCGCGCAGGACGACCGGAAGTCTCTTGCCGTGCAGCTTATGAAACACCCAGTGCCCGTCAGAACGGCGACATCAACGGTCCCATTCTTGTCGCATCGGGTTCGCTACAATTTCTTCCAGCGGTTGTCAGAGCGGCAGATCGAGGTAAGAGACCCCACAGAACGCGGCCCGCTGACCTTCTGGCTCGGGCTGGCCCGCGCCTCCGAAAACCACAAGGGGTTGGTCAGGACGCTCAGAGATCGGCTTGGCGAAACTGCCGGGCCGGTGCCGACCTCCTCCTCCAGAGAGCCTGATCTGGCCGCCTTGCTGCGGGCAGCAATCCGGCTTCACCAACGTCGCCGATTTCCTGTTGAGGCTTGGCCAGTCGCCTAACCTTCCGTGGCTTCCGATGGACCTGCTAAGCCTGCATCGTCCAATTGCTCGGGGTCTGGCAGGTCGCGCAAGGACTCCATCCCGAAGGCAGCCAAGAACGCCTCGGTGGTGACGAAGGTATAAGGCGCGCCACGGCGGGGTTCGCGAGGGCCGGTGCCGATCAGGTCCCGCTCGGCAAGTCGGCCGATCAGGTCACGGCTGATCTCTTTTCCGAAGATGTCCTTCAACCCGTCGCGGCTGACCGGTTGGTGATACGCAATCGCCGCCAGCACGGCCAGATCGTATTCCGACAGGTTCAGCGCTTGGCCGCCCACATCCGCCGCGGCGCGGATAGCTGGGGCATAGGCCGCGCGCGTGCGCAGCATCCACGCCTTGCCCACCTGTGCCACCTCATAGGGTCGGCCTTCCAGATCCACTACCAGATCCTCGATCAACAGATCGACTGAGGCACCCTGCCCCACGACCCGCGCCAGATCCTCGCGCGCCACCGGGGTCGTGCTTGCGAACAGCACCGCCTCGATCCGACGCATCCATTCCCGCCAGCGCAGCTCAGGGGGAAGAACGGGCAATTCGCGGTCAAGTTCTGTGTCCTCGCGCCGCCCCATGCTCAAACCCCGTACAGTCGGAACGTGTCCCGCCCTGTCAGTTCGCGCAAGACGCCGAGCGCCACCAGTCGGTCGCAGAGCCGTCGCGCGGCCCGATCCGACATGAAGGCCAATGCGCCCGGCACCAGCGCATCGCGCGACAGGAACAGATCGACCGCCCGGCCCGCCGCCTTGGCGCGCAGCTTCGGGGCCACCGC
>NZ_LADY01000046.1:0-15943 GCF_000961715.1 Roseovarius sp. BRH_c41
GATCGCGCGGCGGCGCGTGCCGCGCCTTGTCCCGCGCGGCACGCACCCCCGTCACACCACCTGCGACAGAATCTCCAGCGCCGCCTCATGCTGCGCGTGCCCGGCTGCGGCAATCACCCGGCCACCGTGATGCGCGGGGCCACCCTGCCAGTTGGTGACAATGCCGCCCGCCGCCTCGATCACCGCAATCGGCGCCTGAATGTCATACGGCGCAAGCCCGGCCTCGATCACCAGATCAACATGCCCTGCCGCAACCAGAGAATAGGCATAGCAATCAAGCCCATAGCGCGTCAACTTCGCGTGGCTCGCAACGTCGGCAAAGCCTGCCGCCTCAGCCGGGCTGCCCAATTCCGGGAATGTGGTAAAGACGATCGCCTCGGACAAGGACCGCGCGCCCAGCACCCGTAAATCCCGTGTGCCCATCGGCCCGACCATCCGCGCCGCGCCCCAACCGCCCTCAAACCGCTCGCCGATATAGGGTTGGTCGATGATGCCGTAAATCGGGCCGCTCGCATCGGACACCGCGATCAACACGCCCCAGGTCGGAGACCCGGACATGAACGCCCGCGTGCCGTCGATCGGATCAAGCACCCAGGTCAGGCCGCTCGTGCCCTCAACCGCGCCATATTCTTCACCAAGGATTCCATCCTGCGGACGCAATCGCCCCAGAACCTCGCGCATCGCCCGTTCGGTTGCGCGGTCGCCCTCTGTCACCGGATCAAACCGCCCTTCCGGCAGCTTGTTCTCGGCCGTCAGATCGGCACTGCGAAAAAACGGCAGGACAGCCCCGCGCGCAGCATCTGCCACCGCATGGGCTGTCCTGACGATATCTGTCTTATCCATTCCGGCCCGCCTTTCCTACCGCATGCGCAGAGGGATAGCCCTTGGGCCGGTCAGGCTCAAGCCACCTCGCTCAACACCCGAGCAAGGTCAAACAGGCGGCGGCGCTGGTTCTCTGGAATGGCGTAATAAGACCGCACCAGATCGAGCGCTTCCTTGTCTCCCATCAGGTCGGCACGCGCCGGATCGCTTTTCTCGCGCTCCACGCCGCCATCCTGTTCCAGCCCCTCAAAGAAAAAGCTGATCGTCACATCAAGTGATTCTGCGATATCCCAGAGCCGTGACGCGCTGACACGGTTCGCGCCGGTTTCGTACTTCTGAATCTGTTGAAATTTAATTCCCACACTCTCGGCCAGCTGCTGCTGGGTCATTCCCACCAGCCAGCGGCGGTGGCGAATGCGTTTTCCGACGTGCACATCTACGGGGTGCGGCATTGAATGTTCCTTTTTACCTACTCTGAGATTTACCGTAATTCTGACAAACCGGGACTTGAATCTCGGAAATCACGCCACGCATCCCAGCGGCGTGTGTCAGAACTTATCAAGATGGTGTTAAAATTCAAGAAATATCGCTATCCAATTGCGTGACCTATACGAAAGAAACTCAATCTAAGCGGGCGCCTACCCAATTGCACAGGGTAAAGACGGTCACGCCTCCTGAAACCTCAGGCGATTTGACAGCCCGAATCGAATTCGTCTAACCAACCCACTTAGACTTACCTCGCAACGCCAGAATCACAAGGGTCCGACATGCGCGCTTATCAGATCCCCGCCCGAGGCGCAGAACCAGCCCTGACCACCCTCCCCCGCCCGCTCCCGAAATCGGGCGAACTCGCCCTGCGAATCGCCGCCTGCGGGCTCAACTTCGCGGATCTCTTGATGATAAAGGGCGCGTATCAGGACACGCCAGAGCCACCCTTCACCCTCGGAATGGAGGTGGCCGGCACGGTCGAGGCGCTCGGGCCCGACACGCGCGGCCCCGCTCCCGGCACCCGCGTCGCGGTCTTCGCCGGTCAGGGCGGGTTGGCGGAGTATGGCTGCTTTCCGGCCGCCCGCGCCGTGCCTCTGCCCGACAGCATGACCTTTGCCGACGCGGCGGCCTTTCAGGTGGCCTATGGCACCAGCCATGTCGCACTGGATCACAAGGCGCATCTGCAACCGGGCGAGACCCTGCTCGTTCTGGGGGCCGCCGGGGGCGTGGGTCTGACCGCAGTTGAGATCGGCAAGCAAATGGGCGCGCGTGTCATCGCCTGCGCGCGCGGCGCAGACAAACTCGCCGTGGCGAAACGCGCCGGGGCCGACCACCTGATCGACGCCGCGACTCAGGACATCCGCGAGACGTGCCGCGCCTTGGGAGGCGTCGACGTGGTCTATGACCCGGTCGGTGGCGATCACTTCAAGGCCGCCTTTCGCGCCTGCAACCCCGAGGCGCGCATTCTCACCATCGGCTTTGCCTCTGGCGAGGTGCCCCAAATCCCCGCAAATCACCTCTTGGTCAAGAATATCAGCGTGATGGGCCTCTACTGGGGCGGCTATCTCAAATTCCGTCCCGAGGTGGTGACAAACAGCCTCGCGACACTCTTTGACTGGTACGCGCAGGGGCTCCTGCGCCCGCATGTCTCGCACCTGCTGCCGCTTGAACAGACCGCAGAGGCGCTCGATCTGCTGCGCACGCGCAAATCCACCGGCAAGGTCGTCATCACACTGGACTGAGAACCGGCGGCGTCAGCGCCCCGAATCCCTGCCGCAGCATCCGCATCAAGGCACACCGCACCTCGTCGCCGCCCGCACGCGCATAGAGATTGATCTTCTGCACCCCAAGCTCAGGCAGAGCCCCACCGGGATGGATCGCCTCGAGATGCGGCGGCATACTGTCCTCCAGCAACGCGCCGACCGCCAGATCGGCGCTCACCAACGCCTCAACCGCGCGGTCATCCTCAGAATCCACCGCCATCTCCCAATCGATGCCTGCCGCCTCCAGTTTGCGCAGCACCATCGGCCGGAAAATGCATTGACGACAAAACGCCAGCCGCAGCGGGCGACGTTTCCACGACACACCCGCCGGCGCCCCCGTCCAGCGCAGCATCATTTCGGTCAGCGTCTCCCCCCCCTCGCCCAGGACTTCTTCGGTGGTCAGGATCACATCCACCTCACCCCGCGCCAAGGCTTCGCGCAGCTTGATCGTGCTCGATGAGCGCAGGTTCACCTTGACCCGCGGATAGGCGGCGTTGAACTGCTTGAGAACCCGTGGCACCACCGGATAGACGATGTCATGCGGCACCCCAAGCGCGAGTTCCCCTTCAAAAATCTCTTCGGTCAAGCGTCCCACGACCTCATCATTGAGATCGAGCATCCGCCGCGCATACCCTACCAATTGCTCGCCCGAGGCAGTCAGCGAAACCCGCCGATTGGCCCGGTCAAACAGCGTCAGGTCCAGCATCTCTTCGAGCCGCTTGATTTGCATCGACACCGCCGATTGCGTGAGGTTCAACGCGGTCGCCGCCCGCGTCACGCCGCCTTGATCGGCGACCGCGACCAAAGAGCGCAATGTCGTGATATCCAGATTTCGCATTCATCACAGTCCTTGATGATATGATAATCAAACATTCATTTTCAAAATTGAACCAATCGTGGCAAAAGATCAATATCAGAAATGCAAACCCGCCCTCACATCACCAAAGGGAAAGGAAAAAACCATGACCTTTCACAGTAACACCCCCGCCCTTCGCGCCGCCTTCCCCGGATTGAGCCTGCGGTTTGCGGATATGCTGGCGGTTTGGCATCAGCGCCGCGCCCTGCGTTACCTCGACGACGCAGCCCTTCGGGACATTGGCCTGACCCGCGAGGCGGCCTTGCGCGAAGCAGAGCGCGCCTTCTGGGATTTGCCCCGTCGCCTGCATTGCTGAGCAGGGCTGCTCTGACCCCGAAGACAGGTTTGACACGGCCGTGCAGGATCGGACCAGACCCCGAAATTGCACGGCTTCGACCCACAGCGTCAGGTCAAAACCACGTCGCACAACACCCGGAAACACCCCCGCCAACCACCCACCGCCAGTCCCCCGCAGAAAACCTGTCGGAAACAGTCATAAACGCTTGAAATGTGGGGGGTGGCACCCGATATTACTGGCAATGTCCCGGAACCGGGACGGCCATTCACATATCGGAGGGTTACATGGCAGAGTTTAACACGATCCGGACGGCGACGGGCACGCGCACCGCCCAGATTGACGCGGGCCTGCGCGCGCATATGAACAAGGTCTACGGCACGATGTCCGTTGGCATGCTCATCACTGCGTTGGCGGCATGGGCCATCGCGGGGCTTGCCGTGACAACCGATCCCTCGGCTGCGGCCGCCCAATTGCCCAACGGCACGATGCTGTCGGGCCTCGGTGCCGCCCTTTACCTCTCGCCGCTCAAATGGGTGGTGATGCTGGCCCCGCTCGCCTTCATCTTTCTCGGCTGGGGCGCGCTCCTGCGGCGCGGCTCCGCTGCCGCCGTTCAGCTTGGCTTCTTCGCCTTTGCGGCGCTGATCGGCATCTCGATGAGCTCGATCTTTCTGGTTTTCACCAGCTTCTCGATCGCGCAGACCTTCATCGTGACCGCCATCGCCTTCGCGGGCCTGTCGCTCTATGGCTACACCACGAAAAAAGACATCTCCGGCTGGGGATCGTTCCTCATCATGGGCGTGATCGGTCTCATCGTGGTCATGGTGATCAACATCTTCCTGCAGAGCCCGGCTGTGATGTTCGCCATTTCCGCCATCGGCCTTTTGATCTTCGCGGGCCTCACCGCCTTTTACACGCAGGAAATCAAGAGCACCTATGTGGCACATGCCGCTCAGGGTGATCAGGAATGGCTGGACAAGGCCGCGTATGACGGGGCGCTGAACCTCTACATCAGCTTCCTCAACATGTTCCAGTTCCTCCTCATGTTCATGGGGCAACAGGAATAACAGCGGTCGCTTCCGCGAAACCATCCTACCAGAACCCGCCGGTCAATCCACCGGCGGGTTTTTTCATGTCCGAACCCAGCCTGTGACACAGATCAAGGCCATCTAGACACGTCACCGTTACTATGAGGTTAAAGAAACATCATAGAAAGTGTGCCCAATGCTGCGCCTTGGCCTCATCCTGCATCTCTTCATCGGCTCCACCCTGTCCGGCTCGGCTGTCATAGCCGCCCTCACCATGGGATATGACACGTTGTATCCCATCCTGATCGCCGCCCTTCTGGGATTTTTCGCGGCCTTTCCGGTGACCTATCTCGTCACCAAAAAGCTCTACGAGCTGCGCTAGGTCCGGATCGTACGGTTTGACCGCACAACCGTACGACTCACCCCAGCCATGTCCGCACCGCCGCCTCGAACTCGCGCGGCTTCTCGGCATGCAGCCAATGACCCGCGCCGGGGATCTTGGCGAACTGCGCCGCTGGAAACAGCGCCTTGATCCGGTCGCGGTGCTCACGCGTGACATAGGGCGACTCCGCCCCGGTCAGAAACATCACCTTTCCCTCGTAAGCGCCTGATATATCAGGAAACCCAAGGATTTTCGGCATCTCGCGCGCCAGCGTGTCGAGGTTCAGCAACCACCGTTTTTCCGCCACATCCAGCGCCTGAAGAAAGAACGGCACCAAGGCGGGATTATCCACCCTGCCTTGCAATTGCGTCGCCGCATCCGAACGTCGCTCGACACGGGTCAGATCGACCGATTTCATCGCCTCGATATACTGCATCTGGCTATGCCCATAGGCGATAGGCGCTATATCTGCCACGATCAGCCGGTTCACCAGTGCCGGTTGCGTCACCGCCAACACCATCGCCGCCTTGCCGCCCATGGAATGACCCAGCACATCATATGGCCCCGTCAGGCCCTCGATCACCTCAGCCAGATCACCCGCCATATCCTGATAGGAATGCGTTTCAAACCAAGGGCTTGACCCATGATTCCTCATGTCAACCGCGACCACATGACGGCTGTCCGACAGCCGCTTGGCGATCACACCCCAATTGCGCGCCGACCCATAGAGCCCGTGCACAATCACCAATCCCGGACGCTCTGTTGGCGTGCCATGTTCAATCAGGTTCAACATACCCTTGAATACCGCCCTCTCAGCCCGGATTCCAGCCCTATTGCTTGCACGGCGCAGACCCATTAAACTACATCAAAAGGAACACCCAAGTGATTGATACGGAACAATTTCAAGGGAAAGTCTCCGAGCTTCAAAAGGCTCTGAGCGACAAGATGCGCCTGCGTGGCCCCTCGCTTGAGCGTCAGTTGCGTCACGCCGGACGGCGCTTGCCCCGCCGCCCGCGCCGCGCCGCAGCGGTCATTTTGGGCGCACAGGATTGGATGGCCCACCCCAAACTCGCCCGCGTCCTCGACATGGCACAGGTCAATGCCGCCTTCACTGACTTGCACAGCCATCTCGACGGGCTCAATCCCGAAGAGGCGCGCAAAACCGCCATTCTCCGCCTCGTGGGCGGGATGCTACTGAATCTGATGGTTCTCGCCGGGTTGATCTACGCCCTGCTCCGCTGGCAGAATGTGATTTAAGAACCGCCTTCAAATACCTGAATTTCAAATAAAAACCCCGCGCAAACCAGAGTTCACGCGGGGCAGTATCGTGACCCGGATTCAGAGATTCGGATAAATCGGGAACCGCTTGCAGAGCGCCTCGACCTCGGCCTTCACCTTGGCTTCGACCGCGGCATTGCCCTCGGCGCCATTGGCCGCCAGCCCATCGACCACCTCGATGATCCAATCCGCGATCTGCCGGAATTCCGCCTCGCCAAAACCGCGCGTCGTTCCCGCCGGAGAGCCAAGCCGTATCCCACTGGTTACAGTGGGTTTTTCCGGATCAAACGGCACGCCATTCTTGTTGCAGGTGATATGCGCCCGGCCCAATGCCTTTTCGGTGTCATTGCCTTTCACGCCTTTGGGCCGCAGGTCCACCAGCAACACATGCGTGTCGGTGCCATGCGTCACCGTGTCCAGACCGCCCTTGATCAACTGATCCGACAGCGCCTGCGCATTACGGATAACCTGTTGAATATACGCCTTGAATTCGGGGCGCAGCGCCTCGCCAAAGGCCACCGCCTTGGCCGCAATCACATGCATCAGTGGCCCGCCCTGAATACCGGGGAAGATCGCCGAGTTGAATTTCTTGGCCAGCGCCTCGTCATTGGTCAGGATCATGCCACCGCGCGGCCCGCGCAGCGTCTTATGCGTCGTTGTCGTGGCCACATGCGCATGCGGGAACGGGCTCGGATGCTCTTTCGCGGCCACCAGACCGGCAAAATGTGCCATATCCACAAGCAGATAGGCCCCAACGCTATCGGCAATCTCGCGCATCCGGGCAAAGTTGATCTGCCGCGGAATGGCCGAACCACCCGCGATGATCAGCTTGGGCTGGTGCTCGGTCGCCAGCGCCTGCACCTGATCGTAGTCAATCAGGTTGTCCTGCTTGCGCACCCCGTATTGAATGGCGTTGAACCATTTGCCCGACTGGTTCGGTGCCGCACCGTGGGTCAGGTGCCCGCCCGCATCAAGGCTCATGCCAAGGATCGTATCACCCGGCTGCAAGAGGGCAGTGAACACGCCCTGATTGGCCTGAGAGCCGGAATTCGGCTGGACGTTGGCAAAGCTACAGCCAAACAGCTCACAAGCCCGCTCAATCGCCAGATTTTCCGCGATATCAACATATTGGCAGCCGCCATAATAGCGTTTGCCGGGATATCCTTCGGCGTATTTGTTGGTCATCACGCTGCCCTGCGCTTCCATCACGGCGGCAGAAACGATGTTCTCAGACGCGATCAGCTCGATCTCGTCTCGCTGCCGACCCAGCTCAGAGCGGATCGCGCCAAAGAGTTCGGGATCGCGCGACGACAGGGATTCGGTGAAAAAGCCTTGATCTGCAACAGGCTGGTGTCCGTCATGGGGCATTTGGGCAACTCCAAAAATTGGTGAATTGGTCATTTTCCTAAAGGAAACTCGTCCGGTTTGAAAGAATGTAAAGCGACGATTTCACCTGTATCACCGGCATGGCTGGTCTTGGCGGGGGAATTGTGGTTCGATCCGCCGCACGCCATCGCCTTTTGGAAACAGGACCGCCCATGAACCGCAAGATCGCCTTTGTCGCCAGCGAGATGCCCATCGCCCAGACGGCACGCGCCACGCTTGCAGGCCGATTTG
This sequence comes from Roseovarius sp. BRH_c41, assembly GCF_000961715.1. NCBI lineage: Bacteria > Pseudomonadati > Pseudomonadota > Alphaproteobacteria > Rhodobacterales > Roseobacteraceae > Roseovarius > Roseovarius sp. BRH_c41. The sequence goes on from NZ_LADY01000046.1 coordinate 8,030, forward strand.
GACAGGTTCCCGAGGTCGAGGCGGATGTGATCGTGGCGCTTGGCGGCGATGGGTTCATGCTGCACACATTGCACCGCACGCAGGCGCTCGACATTCCGGTCTACGGGATGAATCGCGGCACCGTCGGGTTTTTGATGAATGAATACAGTGAGACAGACTTGATCGACCGCCTCGTCGCCGCTGCGGAAGAGGTGATCAACCCCCTCTCCATGCGCGCCGAATCCCGCGATGGCGCCCTGCACGAGGCGCTGGCGATCAACGAGGTCTCGCTCCTGCGCGCAGGCCCTCAAGCTGCCAAATTGCGCATCACCATCGACGGGCGGCTGCGTCTGGAGGAACTCGTTTGCGACGGCGCGCTCGTCGCCACGCCGGCCGGGTCTACCGCCTACAACTACAGCGCCCATGGCCCGATCCTGCCCATCGGCTCGGATGTGCTGGCGCTGACGGCGGTGGCCGCTTTCCGCCCACGCCGTTGGCGCGGCGCGCTCCTGCCCAAGACGGCATTGGTCCGTTTTGACGTGGTCGATCCGGACAAGCGACCGGTGATGGCCGATGCCGACAGCCGCTGGGTGGAGAACGTACTCTGGGTCGAAATCCGCTCCGAAACCAGAATCAAACATCGCATTCTCTTCGATCCCGGACATGGGCTGGAAGAGCGGCTTCTGCGAGAGCAGTTTACATAATTCGATATTTTGATGGCAAAAGGCCGCAAAATATCTCCATAGAGTTATAAAAAAGCGATCAATAGATCCCGATCCACTGAAACGACAAATCGGCCTGATGATCCCGCCCATAGGCCACCGCAGCAAGACTCTTCACCGCCTCGGCACGCGGCACATCCCTTAACATCGCCCCAGAGGCGCGAAAGGCCGTAAAGGGCACACGCACCTCTTGCCAGGCCGGACCACTTGGGATCGGCGCCTGATAATACTGCCACGGCAACATCGTGCCCCGCGTGCGCAGATGGATGAAATAGCCCTCGCCATTCCCCCTGACGCGCACCACGACACCCTGCGCGCCGTCGGGCAAGGCGGTCTCCAGTTCGCCGCGCACCTGAATGAACCCGCCCCGGTTGGCGGTGCTCACCTCTCCCGTAAGCCGCACATAACGCGCACCCTCCGGGCCTAGAACCTCTGCGCGCCCCGTCGATACGCCACCCATCACCTGATCGCTGAAATAGCGCCAACTGTCCGCCGGGGGTGGGGTGTAGTCCAGCATGCCATCCTCCTGCGCCACGCCCGGCCCGGCCATAAGCCATATCAGGACCGCCATAATCCGTTTCATTCCGCCGTCTCCGCCGCTTGCGCCAAGGCTGCAGGATCGCAGAGCACAATCCCCTGGCCCTGCCGCTCGATCAGCCCGACCTGCTCCCACTCGCGGATCTGACGGTTCACACTTTCCCGCGACAGGCCCACCAGATCCCCCAGATCAGATTGCGAAAACCGCTCGGCCAACCGGAGCTTGCCCCCCGGCAGCACCTCGCCCCATTTCTCCGAAAGGTGCAACAAGAGCCGCGCCAGACGGGCCTGCCCGTCCGCCAGCATATGCGCCGTATACATGCCAGAGGTCTCGCGGAGCCTCCGACAGAGCATGCCGATCACATCAATCGCCGCGTCCGGGTGATCCTGCAAAAGCTGCAACACCTGCGGCCGCGCCAGAACCCGCCCCCGGACCCCGGTTGCCGCCACCGCGTCAGCGCTGCGCGGCCCACCGTCCAGCGCCGCCAATTCCCCCAGCATATCCCCCGGTCCCAAATGCGTCAGGATCGACCGCCGTCCCTCTAGAGAGCTTCGGCTGATCTCGACCCGACCCTTTGTGATCAGCATCATCGAGGTGTCATCAGCCCCGGTGGTATAGATCATCTGACCGCGTTTGAACTCCACCGCCCGGCCATGCCGCTCCAGAAGCCCAACCAGCCCCTCCGTCGCCTGCCTTTGTTCGGCTTTCGAAATCATCTACGCGACCTCTCTTTTTTACGCACTGTGAGATGCATCACAGCAGCTAGGCGCAATCCCTGTAATACAGTGAATGTGTCTCGCGTGTAGGGGTGTCCCAAGCCCTTTTCATATCGCAATCCCTTACCCTTTTGGCGGGACGCACCGGTCTAGTGCCGCCTGATCTTCATGTCGGGCAATTTTTGACCGGTCTCGCTGTCTGGCCTAGCGTTTGTGAGTGCGCCGCGCCAGACAGCATTTCTTCCAGATGTCCCTTCTGGGGGATGAGGGTTCCGGCTTCCTCCGGAACCCTCTTGTTTTTCGCCGCATTATTTTGCCAAACCAATGCTTTGCAAGGCGCTCTTGATCTCATCGAGAATGATGGGGTCGTCGATCGTTGCTGGCATCTTATAGTCTTGGCCATCCGCGATCTTGACCATGATACCGCGCAGGATCTTGCCTGAACGGGTCTTGGGCAAACGCTCCACCACAACCGCGAGCTTGAAGGCCGCCACCGGCCCGATCTGATCCCGAACCCGCGTCACCACTTCGCGGACCACCTCGGCACGGTCCCGGTCCGATCCGGTGTTCAGGCAGAGAAATCCCACAGGCGCCTGACCCTTGAGCGCATCCGCAGCCCCGATCACAGCACATTCGGCCACATCGGGGTGCCCGGCCAGAACCTCCTCCATCGCCCCAGTGCTCAGACGATGCCCCGCCACGTTGATCACGTCATCGGTGCGCGCCATGATCCAGAGGTATCCATCCTCGTCCTTCATCCCGGCATCGCCGGTCTCGTAATAGCCGGGAAAGGTGGTGAGATAGGATCTGCGATACCGGCCTTCGGCATTCCACAGCGTCGGCAATGTCCCCGGCGGCAGCGGCAATTTCACCGCAATGGCCCCCAAGGCGCCAGGTGCCACCTCATGTCCGCCCTCGTCCAGAATGCACACATCATAGCCCGGCATCGCCACCGTCGGCGATCCGATCTTGACCGGCAGCGCCTGCATCCCCGCAGGATTCCCCGCAATCGCCCAGCCGGTCTCAGTCTGCCACCAATGGTCATAGACCGGCACCTGCATCACCTTCTGCGCCCATTCGATGGTATCGGGATCCGCCCGCTCCCCTGCCAGATAGAGCGCGCGCAACTGCGAAATGTCGTAGTTCCCGATCAATTCCCCCTTGGGATCATCGCGCTTGATCGCCCGGAGCGCTGTCGGCGCGGTAAAGAAACTGCGTACCTTATGCTCGGAAATCACCCGCCAGAACGTGCCGGCATCCGGCGTGCCCACCGGCTTGCCCTCGAACACGATGGTCGTGTTGCCATGGATGAGCGGCCCGTAACAGATATAGCTGTGCCCCACGACCCAGCCCACATCGGACGCGGCCCAGAACACCTCACCGGGATTCACGTTATAGATGTTCTTCATCGACCAGTTGAGCGCCACCAGATGCCCCGCCGTGGCCCGCACCACGCCCTTGGGCGCGCCTGTGGTGCCAGAGGTATAAAGGATATACGCCGGATGATCACCCGATACCGGCACACAGTCCGCAGGCTCCACACCGTACTGGAACGCGTGCCAGTCGTAATCGCGCCCTTCGATCAGCTTGGCCACCTCTTCCTCGCGCTGGAAAATCACGCAAAAGTCAGGCTTGTGCTTGGCCTGTTCAATCGCCCCATCGAGGAGTGGCTTGTAATGCACCACCCGCCCCGGTTCGATCCCGCAAGAGGCGCCGATAATGGCTTTGGGCGTGCAATCGTCGATCCGCACCGCCAATTCATGCGCGGCAAACCCGCCGAACACCACAGAATGCACCGCGCCCAGCCGCGCGCAAGCCAGCATCGCCTCCAATGCCTCGGGCACCATCGGCATATAGATGATGACGCGGTCGCCCTTCTCCACCCCCCGGGCCCGCAGCGCCCCGGCCAGCCGCGCCACGCGGCTGCGCAATTGCGAATAGTTGATCTTTTGCTTGATGCCCGTAACCGGGCTGTCATGGATGATCGCGGTCTGCGCGCCACGCCCCGCCGCCACATGCCGGTCAACGGCATTCCAGCAAGCGTTGACCTCGGCGTCCTTGTACCACTCATAGATCGGGGCCGCCTCGTCAAACAGCGCCTTGCTGGGCTTCTTCACCCAATCAATCGCCTCCGCCGCCTCCATCCAAAAGCCTTCAGGATCTGCAAGCGACCGCTCGTAAACCTCAGTGTATCCCATGGTATCCTCCTCCGATCCGTTGGATATGTGTTAGGGATCACCCTGCCTTGGAGCAAGCATCATGCAGGGGCACGGGACAGAAGGCCGCAGAAATTTTGCAGAATAGACAAAAGCCGCCCTGCAAATTTTTGCAAAGCGGCTTATTCTGTTCAGCTTGACATAAAGTGATGCCATCTTTGCAAACCTGCAAAGATTTTATCTGCAAACCCTGATTCTACCCGTAATGCGCCACCGGCGTCCCCGCGATGGCCGCCATGTTGAGCAAGCCCCGCGCGGTGATCGACGGCGTCACGATATGCGCCCGGTTGCCCATCCCCATAAGGATCGGTCCCACTTCCAGCCCCCCGGCCTTCATCTTGAGGATATTGCGCACGCCCGACGCGGCATCGGCATAGGCAAAGATCAGCACGTTTGCCGCCCCCTGCATCCGGTTGCCCGGCAAAAGACGCTCGCGCAGATCGGGGTCAAGCGCCGCATCAATCGTCATTTCGCCTTCATAGACGAAATCACGCGGAGCCTCATCCAAGAGCGCAATCGCCTGCCGCAACCGTTCTGCCCCCTCATCCGGCTGATTGCCGAATAGGGACTGCGAACAGAACGCCACCTTGGGCGCGATCCCAAACCGCCGCACATGCCGCGCCGCACCAATCGCGGTCTCGGCAAGTTGCGCCGCGTTCGGCGTCACCCGCACATGGGTATCGGCAATGAACAGCGGTCCATCTTCGAGGATCATCATGCTTAACGCACCATGCGGACGACGGCTTTCGTCCTGCAGCACCTGATTGACATATTTCATATGCCAGCGGAATTCCCCAAAGGTGCCACAGATCAGGCTATCGGCCTCATTGCGATGGACCATCACCGCGCCAATCGCCGTGGTGTTGGTGCGCATGATCGCCCGCGCCAGATCGGGCGTCACCCCTTTGCGCGCCATGAGCCCATGATAGGTCTCCCAGTAATCGCGATACCGCGGGTCGTCCTGCGGGTTGACGATATTGAAATCCCGCTCGGGACGGATTGACAGCCCCGCCCGCTCACACCGCCGCGCAATCACCTCAGGACGCCCGATCAGGATCGGCTGTTCCGTGGTTTCCTCCAGAATCGCCTGCGCCGCGCGCAAGACCCGCTCATCCTCGCCCTCGGCAAAGACAATGCGGCGCGACGCTGTGGACGCCGCCTGAAACACCGGCCGCATCAGAAGCGCCGATTTAAACTTGCTGGCGTCCAGCCCCGCTTTATAGGCCTCCAGATCCGCCATCGGCCGCGCCGCCACGCCGCTCTCCATCGCCGCCCGCGCCACAGCGGTCGAAACAACACCCGACAGGCGCGGATCAAACGGCTTGGGGATCAGGTAATCCGCGCCGAATGTCATCTGCTCGCCATGATAGGCCGCCGCCGCCTCGGCACTGGTCGAGGCGCGCGCCAATTCGGCGATCCCCTGCACACAGGCCACCTGCATCGCGTCATTGATCTCGGTCGCGCCCACGTCGAGCGCGCCTCGGAAAATAAACGGGAAACACAGCACGTTATTCACCTGATTGGGGAAATCCGACCGCCCCGTGGCAATGATCGCATCCGGCACCGCCGCGCGCGCCAGATCGGGCATGATCTCGGGGTTCGGGTTGGCCAGAGCAAAAACGATCGGCCGCTTGGCCATTGCCTTAACCATCTCGGGCGTCATGATATTGGGCCCCGACAGCCCAAGGAACAGATCTGCCCCGCCAATCACCTCGCCCAGCGTCCGCAGGTCCGTCACCTGCGCAAAGGCCGCCTTTTCCGGGTTCATCTCGATCTCGCGGCCCACATGCACCACCCCATGCACATCGCAGAGCCAGATATTCTCACGCTTCACACCCAATTTCAGCAGCATGTTGAGACAGGCAATGCCCGCAGCCCCGCCGCCGGTCGAGACCACTTTGATCTCTTCAAATGTCTTGCCCGCTACATGCAGCGCATTCGTGGCCGCCGCGCCCACCACAATGGCCGTGCCATGCTGATCGTCATGGAACACGGGGATATTCATCCGCTCGCGGCAAATTCGTTCAACGATGAAACAATCCGGCGCCTTGATGTCCTCCAGATTGATCGCGCCAAAGGTCGGCTCCAGCGCGCAGACAATTGCCGCCAGCTTTTCCGGGTCACTCTCGTTCACTTCGATGTCAAAGCAGTCGATATTGGCGAATTTCTTGAACAGAACCGCCTTACCCTCCATCACCGGCTTGGACGCCAACGCCCCGATATTGCCCAAACCCAACACCGCAGAGCCATTGGTTACCACCGCCACCAGATTGCCGCGCGTGGTATAGAGCGAGGCCGCCGCCGGATCGGCCTTGATCTCCAGACAGGCCTCCGCCACGCCGGGACTATAGGCGCGCGACAGATCGCGGCCATTGGCCATCGGTTTCGTCGCCCGGATCTCCAGTTTGCCGGGCCGGGGCAGCGCGTGATAATCCAGCGCCGCCTGACGGGTGGCTTCCTTGTGGCTGTCGGTCATGGTCCTCATCTCCCTGCGGATAAAAATAGTTTAATGTTAAACTACCGCTACGGCATGCTCATACCATGCCCCCGTTATTTTTCAAGCCCGAGCTTGCACCGCCGCACCGGGCCGCGCAATCCCGATTGCGCACCGCAAACCACAGCGTTGCCCTTGGGCGCGTTTTCTGGAATGACGGACACCACCGCAGCACAAGAGGCCCGCCATGTTTCCGAATCTCACCATCGTCGATCATCCGCTCGTGCAGCACAAGCTGACCTTGATGCGGCAAAAGGAAACCTCGACGGCCGTCTTCCGCCAACTCCTGCGCGAGATCAGCCAGCTTCTCGCCTATGAGATCACCCGCGAATTGCCGATGACCACCCGTGCCATCGACACGCCGCTGATGGAAATGGACGCGCCGGTCCTTGCTGGGCGCAAACTGGCGCTCATCTCGATCCTGCGCGCCGGCAATGGCCTGCTTGACGGCATGTTGGAACTGATCCCCTCCGCCCGCGTCGGCTTTGTCGGCCTCTACCGTGACGAGGCCACGCTTCAGCCCGTCAAATACTACTTCAAAGTGCCCGAGCAGCTTGGCGAACGTCTCTCGATCGTGGTTGATCCGATGCTGGCCACCGGCAATTCCTCTGCCGCCGCCGTGACCATGCTCAAAGAGGCAGGCGCCCGCGACATCCGCTTTCTCTGCCTTCTCGCCGCTCCCGAAGGCGTGGCGCGCATGCAAGAGGCGCATCCCGACGTGCCAGTCGTCACCGCAGCACTCGACAAGCGCCTGAATGACAAGGGTTATATTCTGCCCGGACTAGGGGATGCGGGTGACCGCATGTTTGGCACTAAATAAGCCAATCACTGTTTACTAAATCGCAAAAATAAGGCAACCTGCCCTGAATTGACCTTGGGGGCAAAATGAGATTTCACCGACTTGCCATGCTGGCCTCGACCGTCGCCCTGCTTGGCGCGGGCGATCTATCCGCGCAGACCCTTCGCACCGCTTCGGAACCCGCAGAATTCCCCCCGTCCAGCTATCAGGGGCGGCAATATGTCGACAGCGCCGGGTGTGTCTATGTCCGCGCGGGCGTTGCGGGCAATGTCACATGGGTGCCACGCGTGACCCGCGGTCGCGATCAGCTCTGCGGCTTCCAGCCCAGCCTCGCCCCCAGCGTTCAGGCAGCCGCCCCGGCGCCTGCTCAACCCGTGGTGCAGGCCGCACCCCGCCCGCAACCCACGGCCCCCGCCCAAGCCGCCCCTGTGCCTCGCGCCGCCGCCGCGG
>NZ_LADY01000015.1:0-62528 GCF_000961715.1 Roseovarius sp. BRH_c41
GCCTTGGGCGTCGGGGCAGGTGCCGCGACTGCTGCCTTTGGGGCGGCGGCCGGTGCTGGAGCGGGTGCCGGTGTCGGTGTCGGCGCGGTCACGGGCGTTGGGGTTTTGGCCACGGGGGCAGGGGCGGGGGCGGCTTTTGCCTCGGGAACTGGGGCGGGTTTCGGCGTTGCAACCACGGCTGGTTTCGTCGCGGCGGTCTTGGCCCGTTTGGCAGGACGCGGTTTTGCGGGGGATTTTGCCGCCTGTGCCTCTGATTTTGGCGCCTCTGTTTTGGCCGGAGCGGCAGGTGTTGCGGCCTTGTCGGCCATCCCCCGCGCGAAGGGGCCCGCCTTTAAGGCAGCCTCGCCGAAGACCTGCGCGACGCGCAGCTGTTTTTCAATCATATATCCGGTGAAGCGGATTCCGGCGGCGGAAAGTTTCAGCGGAAGGTCAGGAGCAAGCATGGTTTCGTCCCTTTCAACAGGTGCGCCCTACGCTTAGCGCAGACGGATGACAGAATATAACGCGCGCATCGCTGCGTTGCAGCAATTTGACCGTAGGTCAAATCACAATCGTAGCGCTACGCGGATTTCTGCTTAAATTCTCGCCGTCTCGCCTGATTTCCGCGCTTATCGCCCGTGAATCAGCGTCTGAAACAATTTTGGATCGAGACTTTGCGCGGCAAAGGTCTCGCCCTCGGTCAGAACGCTGACGGCATCATGGCTGTGCAAGCTCTCTTGATGGCTGGCGATAATGCGGAAATCCCCGATGCGGGGATCGGAGAGCAACTGTTCGCAAAAGAGGCGTGCCGCATCCTCGACAAAAATCGGATTGGCGGCGTTCAATTCGGCAAAGGCCTGTTCATCCTCTCGCTTGACCATCACTTGCGTCTCGGTTGGCACGGCGCGACGGGCCAATTCAATCAGATCCTCGAACCAGAGGCAGTCGTTTTCGATCAGCTCGACCGAAATCCTCGCAACCGAGCGCTGAGAATGGGGCGTCGCAAGCTGGCCGCGTGCAGACCGCGCATGTTCGCTGAGTTCCAGCGAGCAGGGGCAGGTTGAGGAATAGACGTAATCGAGATGCATGAACTTCCGCTTGATCCCGGCGGATTCGACCAGTTCCATTGCGATGTCGTAATATTGAAAGCCCTCCAGACCGGAGCGCAGCGAGCGCACCCTGGCCGGGTAGGAGAGGCGCATTTGCAGGCGCGCATCGACCGACTCGAGATCGGTGATGTAATCGGCCAAAGCCGCCTCCATCACCTCGGCGCTGAAGGTCTTTTCGGCGTGTTTGTAGAAACTGCGCATGATCCGGGACATGTTGATGCCCTTTTTGCCCGCATCAAGGCTGACCGTGCCCGTGACCGAAGTCTCGAGCGTCAAGTCGCCATTGTCGCGGGTATGGTAACGGATCGGCAGGCGGAAATTGGAAATCCCCACATGTTGCAACTGCTGTCTGGTGCCGCGAATAAGTGACGCGGGGCCGTTTTGCAGGTCGGGCAGGGTGGCAAGATAGGCCGGATTGGTCGCGAAATCCTCTGGGTAGTCGCGCGCCAAATGAGGGTAATTCGACAGTTCGCCCGAGGGCAGGAGCCGCGCGATTGCCGGGTCGAGATCGGCCACTTCCTCGGGGGAGGCGGCGCGCGCCCAATCCCGCAAAAGCGCAAGCGCTTCCTTAGCCTCGTCCCGATCCGGTGCAGGCTTCATTTCAGACGGATGCACATTCATCGCAAAACTTCCCTTCAGCTCTGCCAGACCCTTACATATAGCGTTTTGGCAGGAATTGCTATTATCGTAGGGATTTACGCCAAATGCGGCAAAGCGGATCATTCAAGCCCCGGAAATAGCTGAAAAACTTTTTGCTCTCAGCCTGCGGCCTCCAGGGCATTGCGAATGTCGTCGATCAGATCGCCGCAATCTTCCAGCCCTACGCTCAATCGGACAAGACCCGGTGTGATACCGAGCGCCGCCTTTTGATCGGCAGGCAGGCGCTGGTGCGTGGTGGTGGCGGGGTGGGTCACGATGGATTTCGCATCGCCCAGATTGTTCGAGATGATCACGATGTCCAGCGCGTTCAGGAAGCGGAAGGCCGCCTCTTGCCCGCCCTTGAGGTCGAGCGCCAGAACCGTGCCGCCTTCGCCCATCTGCGCGCGCACCAGAGCGTGCTGCGGATGGTTAGGCAGACCCGGATAGATCACCCGCGCCAGGCGCGCATCGCCCTGCAACGCATCGGCAATCGTCTGTGCGCTTGCGGTCTGTGCGCGCACGCGCAGGTCGATGGTCTCGAGCCCCTTGAGCATGACCCAAGCCGTGAAGGGCGACATCGAGCCGCCGGTGTGTTTCATGTAGGGCTCGACGGTGCCGCGGATGAAATCGCGCGTGCCGAGGATCACCCCGCCCAGCGTGCGGCCTTGCCCGTCGATATGCTTGGTCGCGGAATAGATCACCACATCCGCACCCTGTTCGATGGCGCGGGAAAAGACGGGTGTGGCAAAGACATTGTCCACCAGCACGAGCGCGCCCGCCGCATGGGCCAACTCCGCCACCGCGCGGATATCGACCACGTCGAGCGTGGGGTTCGAGATGGTCTCGAAGAATACCGCCTTGGTGCCGGGCCGGATCGCCGCGCGCCATTGGTCCAGATCGGTGCCATCGACGAAAGTCACCTCGACCCCGAACCGGGTCAGGATTTCCTCGAGCACATAGAGGCAGGAGCCGAATAGGGCACGGGCGGACACCACATGGTCGCCTGACCGCAGCATCGACGTGAGCGCGCCCGAGACAGCCGCCATGCCGCTTGCGGTGGCAAAGGCATCCTCGGCACCCTCAAGGGCTGCGATCCGGTCTTCGAACATCGCGACGGTGGGGTTGCCATAGCGGGCATAGATGAACTCATCCGCGCCCGCCTTGATGAACCGCGCCTCCGCCGCCTCGGCGGTGTCATAGACAAACCCTTGGGTGAGGAAAATCGCTTCGCTCACCTCGTTATACTGGCTGCGTCGCGTGCCGCCATGCACCAGTTTGGTGCGCTTTTGCCAAGTCTCGCTCATATCCAACCTCCGGGCAGCCCGCCCATGAAAAAAGCCCCAACGCGGTCAAGCGAAAGGGGCCTTTCATCCTGACCTTTTAGCGGTTTGTTTAACGTGGCCCGCAATCCGGTAACAAATCGCCACAGTCGCGCATTACTCCTGCGTGCGGGCGTCGTCAACTGTGTCACGCAGGTTTCATGCAAGCGTCACCTTAGCGACGTATGTGTCGGTTACCCCACACCCACAACATCTAGTGGGATGAGGGACATGCCGCTGATCCATGTGAATGCGGGGCCAATGGGGCCGATGGTGCATGACGGGCCGGGTGATCTGGACTCTGTCCTGTCCGGTCTCCCGGTGGGAGATGGCCCCGTGATCGTGATGGTGCATGGCTTCAAATACGCGCCCAACCATCCCACGGAATGCCCGCATCGCCACATTTTTTCGCTCGCCCCGGAGCGCACCTGTTTCAAGGTGCGCAGTTGGCCTGCCGGGTTGGGATTTGGCGCGGGTGCGCCTGACGAAGGGTTGGGCATCGGGTTTGGCTGGCAGGCGCGTGGCCATATCTGGGGTGCCTATGCCGAGGCGGCCGAGGCGGGTCGTCAACTGGCGCAGGTGATTGAGATGTGTCGCGCCATTGCCCCGGAGCGGCCCATTCACGCGGTGGCGCATTCGCTGGGCGCGCGGGTTGTCCTCTCGGCGCTGCGGCATTTGCCGGCGGGGGCGTTGAGCCGGGTGATCCTGTTGGCTGGGGCGGAATTTGGTCAGCGCGCGGCAGAGGCGCTCGACACACCTGCGGGGCGTTGTGCGGAGGTGATCAATATCACCAGCCGCGAGAATGATTTTTACGATTTCCTGTTGGAATGTCTCATTGCTCCGCCCAAACGCGGGGACCGGAGTCTGGGTCTTGCGCTGCCCAGCGGGGCCAATGTGCTGAACCTTCAGATGGATCATTCCGGCACATTGGCGGCGCTGGAGCGCGCGGGATTTGCCATAGCGCCTGCGACCGCGCGTATCTGTCACTGGTCGCCCTATACCCGGCCCGGTGTCTTTGGCCTTTACAACAGCCTGTTGCGCCGTGGCCCGGATTTGCCGCTTGGCGCGCTCCGGGCGGCGCTGCCTTGCGTGTCCGAACCGCGCTGGTCGCGCCTTCTGACCCTGCCAGAGATACGCCTGCCCTTGCCAATGGGGCGCAAACCGTCATTCTGAGCGCGCACACTGCGCAGGAGATTGACCGATGCCCGCCCCGATTGACCTCTATTACTGGCCCACGCCGAATGGCTGGAAAGTTTCCATCGCCCTCGAGGAAATGGGCCTGCCGTATCGCTGTCACCTAATTGATATTGGGGCGGGCGATCAGCATGCCCCTGAGTATCTGAAAATCTCGCCCAACAATCGCATCCCCGCCATCACCGACCCCGACGGGCCGGACGGCGCGCCGATCCATATTTTCGAATCCGGGGCGATCCTGCAATATCTGGCGCGCAAGACCGGGCAGTTTTACGGCGAGAGCATGCGCGACCATATCGCGGTCGATCAATGGCTGATGTGGCAGATGGGCGGTGTCGGGCCAATGGCTGGTCAGGCGCATCATTTTCTGAAATTCGCCAAGGACGATATCCCCTATGCCAAGGACCGCTACCGTGGTGAGGTGGCGCGGCTTTATGGCGTGCTCGATCGGCAATTGGCCGGCCATGACTTTGTTGCGGGTGATTTCTATTCCATCGCCGATATGGCGCTCTGGGGCTGGTGCTCGCTCTGGGAGGGGCAGCAACAGACGCTGGAGGACAAGCCGCATTTCGCCCGCTGGCTCGAGCGTGTGGGAGCGCGGGAGGGGGTCCGGCGCGGGCGGGCATTGCATGCCGACAAGCGACGTGATCCGACCGCGAAGCCGTGAGTCGCAGACGGCTATTGCGGTGGGTGAGGCCGAGTTGATTGGAATGCTGCAATGCAGCAACACTTTGCGCGGCATTCAACAGGGTGCGCGATTTTTGCGATCTGTTGCGGTATCATGAGCAGAGGGAGGGGACCTGTCTGATCCAAGAAGGGGAACCCCATGGCCGAAAGCGACCTGATAACCCGGTTCATGCCCGCCCAATGGCGGCGCGATCTGGATCTTTTTCTGGTGGAACGCGCCGCCGGGATGAATGGCTATCTCTTGGCGCGCCAGAGGATTGCGAGTGTGGCCTATCTTCAGAGCCTAAGCGAGTCGGAACTGGCAAGCATGGGCCTGAGCCGTAGTGATATACCGAGCTTTGTGTTCGAGGACATTCTGCCGGATTAAGAGGGCCGCGCAAGCGCTGATCCAGCTTGACAGTCTGAGTGGCAACCGCCAACTCTGCGCCTCATGTTCGATATGCGACCCGTGGGATATCTCGTTGGCCTGATGGTCATGGCCATGGGCCTGACCATGGCGTTGCCGCTTTTGGTGGATATCGCCGAAGGGCGGGAACATTGGCCGGTGTTTGCCGAAAGCATGATCGTGACCTGCCTGATGGGGGGGCTCGTGGCCTTGGCCTGCAAGAATTCTGTGGGTCAGGGGCTGACGATCCAACAGGCGTTTTTGCTGACCACGCTGGTCTGGGTGGCGCTGCCGCTTTTTGGAGCGCTGCCGTTCATTCTGGGTGAGACCCGGTTGGGGTTCATTGACGCGTTTTTTGAAGCGATGTCAGGCGTCACGACGACAGGTGCGACAGTAATCGCCGGGCTCGATGACCTGCCAAAGGGGCTGTTGCTGTGGCGCGGCATTCTGCAATGGTTGGGCGGCCTTGGGATCGTGATCGTTGCGCTGGTTTTTCTGCCAGAAATGCGGGTGGGGGGGATGCAGTTCTTTCGCGCCGAAGGGTTTGACACCTTTGGCAAGGCGCTGCCGCGCACGATCGACATCTCGAAAGGGGTGCTGAACGTCTATCTTGGGCTGACGGCGGTCTGTACGCTGAGCTATTTGACGCTGGGAATGGGGGCGTTCGATGCGACAGTGCATGCGCTGACCACTGTGTCCACTGGCGGTTTCTCGTCTTATGATGTGTCCTTCGGAGCGTTTCCAGGGCCACCGCAATATGCCTGCGTTGTGTTTATGATCCTTGCGAGTCTGCCCTTTGTGCGAATGATGCAGGGGGTGCATGGCAATCTGGAACCGATCTATCGCGACACGCAGGTGCGCACCTATCTGCGCTGGCTGTTCTATGCGTTTGCGTTGGTGGCAGTCTATGATTTCCTGATGAATGGCCGGATCACCGAAGAAAGCCTGCGGGAGCGGTTGTTCAACGTGGTCTCGATTTTCACCGGCACGGGATATGGCGACGGCGACGTGACGGCCTGGGGCAATTTTCCATTTGTTGTGTTGATCGCGGTTGGCGCGATTGGCGGCTGCACGGGGTCCACGGGCTGTTCCATCAAGATTTTCCGCTACCAGCTCATGTTGCGGGCTCTGGGGCAGCAGGCGCGTCGAATCTTCAACCCATCGAGTGTGATGGTGCTGCGCCATGAGGGGCGAAAGGTGGAAGATGAGGTTTTGCAATCGGTGATGCTCCTCTTCACCGTCTATATCCTGTCGCTGGGCTTCTTTTCGGTGGCCCTCGAACTCACAGGGTTGACCTTGATGGAATCGGTCACAGGGGCCTGGACCTCGATCTTCAATGTCGGTCCCGCCTTTGGCCAGAGTGTCGGGGCGACTGGATCGCTCTCGGCTTTTCCAGATGCGGCCAAGGTATTGATGATTCTTGCCATGTTGATGGGGCGGTTGGAGATTCTGGCCGTCATCGTGCTCATTCTGCCGTCATTCTGGCGTCCTTAACATTCTGACCTCATAAGGAGCCTGAGATGGCTGAGAAATCCGTTGAGTTTCGCGCACAGGCACCCTTGGGGGCGCAGATCAGCCATATGCTGAAATCGCGCGGGGTTGAGGTGATCTTTGGTATTCCGGGGGTGCATAATCAGGAAATGTATCGCGGGATCGAAGAGGCCGGGATCACGCATGTTCTCGCGCGGCATGAACAGGGCGCGGGGTTCATGGCCGATGGCTATGCGCGGGCCACGGGCCAACCGGGTGTGGCCTATGTGATCACCGGGCCGGGGCTGTGCAATATCCTGACGCCGCTGGGGCAGGCGTGGTCGGACAGTGTGCCGGTGCTGGTGCTGTCGTCCTGTCTGGACGAGACGGCGGCGCAACAGGGGCAGTTGCACCAGATGCGCGATCAGCGCGCGGCGGCGGGCTGTGTCTGTGAGTGGAGCGAAGAGGCGCGGGATGCCGCCAGTGCCTATCGGCTGATTGACCGCGCGCTTGTGGAGTTTGCCACGCGGCGCGGCAGGCCACGGCATATTCAGGTGCCGATTGCGGCGCTGGAAGGGATGGCCGAGGCGGCGCCTGTGGCGGTGGCTTTGGATCATGCGCCGGTGCTGGCCGCTGAGGCGGCGGCGGAGGTGGCCGAGGCGCTGACGCACGCGCGCAAGCCGCTGCTCATTCTGGGCGGCGGGGCTGTGAAAAGTGCCGAGGCGTGGCGCGAGATTGCCACGCGGCTGGGGGCTGCGACCTTTACCAGCTATGCCGGGCGCGGGATCATGGGGGTGGAGGCGCCGCTCGATTTCGGGGCCTATCTGGCGCGGCCTGACAGTGTGTCGGTCATCGCTGAGGCCGATCTTGTGCTGGTCGTGGGCAGCGAGTTGTCGCAGAACGATCTGTGGCGGGCAGATTTGGGGCATCGTGCGCCGCTGATCCGGGTGGATATCGACGCGAGCGTTCTGGGTGGGGCTGTATCGGGAGATCGCCGGATTCTCGCGGATGCGGGCGCGCTCGGGCGGGCGCTCTTGAGGCACGACCTTGGGTCTCGCGGCGGCTGGCGGCCTGAAGAGATCGCGTCCGCGCGGGCGCGGTGGCGGGCCGAGAGCGGTGCGGAGCGGCCCGGCATTGCCAGCCTTTGCGACACCTTGCGCGCGGCGCTGCCGGAGGACACGATGATCTATTCCGACATGACGCAATTCGCCTATGTCGCCAAGGAGGTCTGGCCAATGGCGCGGCCCGGTCACTGGCATCATCCCACCGGCTTTGGCACGCTGGGCTATGCGCTGCCTGCAGCGATTGGCGGGGCGATGGCGCGGCGGGGCAAGCCCACGGTCGCAATCGCGGGCGATTACGGGTGTCAGTATACGGTGCAGGAACTGGGCACGGCGGTCGAGCAGGGATTGGCCCTGCCGATCCTGATCTGGGACAATACCAAGCTGAAAGAGATCGAGGACAGCATGGTGCGCGCGCAGATCGCGCCCAATGCGGTCAAGGCGCATAATCCTGATTTCTGCGCCCTTGCGCGGGCTTATGGCGCGCATGCCGTGGCCCCGCAGAGTGCCACGGCGTTGCAAGAGGCGGTGCAGGCAGCGCTGCGTGCGGACCGCCCCACGCTGATCCATATGACGCCGGTGTTGTCGGAGCAGGGTCAGTAGACATCGCTGCGACCGCTTACGGAAATATAGGCCGCGCAGCCGGGCCGGGCGGTGTTGATGATGAGATACCAGACGGTTTCTCCGGGCCGCCCGGTGCGGGAGTATTCGCATCCCGAGGGGTGGGTCCACCATTGGCCCTGATGGTTGGCGGGGGGCATGACGCTGCTGTTGCCGACCTTGATCTGAGTGGCGCGCCCGACTTTCTTTGAGACATCCGCATGCGCGGCCCCGGTCAGACCGAGCGTAATGGCAGTGACAAATGACAGGATGGTTCTCATGATATGGACTCCAATTGACGAGGGCGTTTGGCTGTTGCGGCCAAGACTGCTGTGTTTGGGTCTTGAGTTCACCGCCTTGCAGGGGCGCGTTGGTGTCAAGACCATGTCAAAAGAACGACCCTCACTTAGACTTATTCCCAAATTGTGCGCATTCGGGAGGCTGGCGTCGTGGATATTTCGTAAGAAATTGAATTTAATGAAATATTATCAGGCAGGATGGGGCGATCTGGAGCGATTGATCGACTGCTCTTAGCCGTGCTGTGCCGGGTGTTTATAAGGTCACTACATCCGTGCCCGACAGATCGCACTCTGCGGAGTGCTACGCGTACTTCGCTCAGGTGGCGCGCATTCCTTGACGCGCTGTGTGACGATGTGGTCTCGTGTGTGAAGGGCCAAGCAAAATCAATGCCTTGCATGATTTAAATGGCAGCCCGAGCAGCCGCCATGATAGGCGCTGTGACCTGTCGGAAGGAACCATATATGTCGATATAATAAGCGAAAAAAACACCTTCCTTGGCACTATGTTTCATCACAATCCGATTTGTTCGATGATCTTGCGAGGGATAGACAGGGGAAACGACTGTCAGGCGCAGGCTGACGGTCATCTGCCTATCCTGAACGGGGTGCGGTCATAGACCTTGGGCGGCCGCCATCGCGCATTGGGTCAATCCGACAGCAGATCCTTGAGCGCAGCGGGATCCAGAATCGCGATCGTCCTGTAATCCGTCCGGATCAGCCCGCGTTGCGCGAGGTCTCGGAGGATTTCAGTTGCGGATGATCTGGAGAGGCTGGACGCCGCCGCCAATTCGAGTTGGCTCACCGCTACCGTGGGGATTGGCGGGGCGCCCTGGAAGCCGTTCCGGTGTCCGGCGAACCGCAGCAGAACGGCGACGAGCCGCTTTCTCGAGTCCCGGATCATCAGGTCCTCGCCCGCCCCGATGGCCATCAACTCGTTCATCACCGACAGCATGGCGACCGCCCGCCACACGTCCGGATCCCGTTGGGCGATGCGGGTGACAACGCTCCGGTCGATTGCGCAGAGCATGAGATCTCCAGACGCCTCGGCCTGCACGGCGCGGGTCTGCCCGGTGATGACCGAGACCTCGCCAAACCAGAACCCTGGACCTGCGCAATGGACGAGTTTTGGGTCCTGTTCGTTCATCGTCGCGAAGATGCGGACGACCCCCGACACGACGCCCCAGAGGCAGATCTGCTCTTGGTGGAAGCCATAAATCATGGCTCCGTCGATGAAGCGCCGGATCCTGCCAGTGCCGAGCAGTTCGTGGCACAGGTCCGGGTCGGCCTGCGCTAGCGATCCGGTGGTCAGAGTCTTGGCGACAGTCGCGTCCACAGGATCTCCGGGTTCAAATTTTTCGGTCGAATTATCCAGTTTTGGATCATCTCACAGCGCGAACTTGTGCCTTGTCAAGATAGGGAGAGTCGAAACCGATGCATTCTGCGCATGTTTCCTGCTGTGGCCGACTCGGACGTGGGGCTGCTGCCGCGGGTTCGAGAAGAGGCGGGTCCCCACCGGAGGATTTTTCATGCGCATGGGGCTGACGGTTTTGGCCCTCCTTTTTTCGACGATTTCTGCGCGCAGCTGCGCGCGCGCCTTTTCATTCCGGCACCCACGTTGCCGCACATTTCAGGAGACATCGCCCATGATCCGCTTCGGCCTCATCGCCTGCGCGTATTTGTTCGCTGCGCATCAGCCCCTGCGGGGCGCGTCGGCTCGGTGAAGGATGCCGTCGATCCGAATTGCACGCCGACCAAGGTGGCGACGGGCGCGGCCATGACGGCCACGGTAGGCGTCGGCAATCGCTGCGACGTCGGACAGACGGCGCGCGACACGGCCGGGATCAACGGCAAGGTTGATGCCGTGAAGGGTCGCAACGACACCAATCCGGTCAAGAAGCTCAAGACTTAGGGAGATTGCCATGTCGACGATGACACGACTTTTCGTGACGATAGGCGCGGTCCTGCTTGCGACGACCGCTGTTGCTCAGGACGCCATCGAGGCCGAGGGCCTCTCCGGACCTGCGGGGCGGCCCTATTCGCCCTATGCAAACCGGGCCTTCCCAACAGAGGTCTATTTTGGCGACACGCATGTCCACACCGCCTTGTCAGCAGATGCGGGCGGCTCTGGCACACGCCTGCTCCCCCGCGATGCCTATCGCTTTGCCCGCGGCGAGCAAGTGATCTCAAACACCGGCCAGCCGGTGAAACTCGCCCGCCCGCTCGACTTTTACATGATCACCGACCACACGGATGGAATGGGCGCCATTACCGACATCATCGGCGGCGCGCCCAACATCATGGCTGACGAACAGGGCCGGTATTTTCACGAGGCGTTCAACAAGGGCGGCAACGCGGCCCAGCAGGCCGCGTTCGAATTGACAGCCTCGTTCTCGCAGGGGACGGTTTCGCCTGCGCTCAACTACCAGCCGGGCAATCCGGGCTACAAGCGCGTCTGGGACGATATCGTGGCCGCCGCCGAGGAATTCGACAATCCGGGCGTTTTCACCACGTTCATTGCATTTGAGTGGACCTCTCTGGTCTCCGGCAACAACCTGCATCGTAACGTGATCTTCCGCGATAATGCCGACCGCGCGGGTCAGATGGTTCCCTACACGACGACGCCGCCGGTTGGCTCGCCCGATCCGCGCGACCTCTGGGCCTGGCTGCAGAACTATGAGGACGTGACCGGGGGAGACGTGCTTGCGATTCCGCACAACGGGAACCTGTCGAACGGTATGATGTTCGCACTTCAGGACGACTTTGCCGGTGGGGCGGCGCTGGATGCCGAGTATGCCGCGACGCGCCAGAAGTGGGAGCGTCTCTATGAGGCGACCCAAAACAAGGGTGACGGGGAAGCGCATCCGTTCCTGTCGCCTGAGGACGAGTTCGCCGATTTCGAGACATGGGACTATGGCAATCTTGACGCCTCGGTCGCCAAGACGACGGAGATGCTGCCGGGGGAATACGCGCGCTCGGGCCTGCTGCGCGGGCTGATGCTCGAGGCAGAGCTTGGTGCCAACCCCTTCAAGTTCGGGCTTGTTGGCGCCTCCGACAACCATGTCGGGCTGACCACGTCGGACAATGACAACTTCTTTGGCAAATACGCGGCATACGAGCCGAGCCCCGAGCGGTCACAGCATGTGAGCAAGCGGTATGCCGACGGCAGCGTCGCGCTCAACTCCTGGCAATACATCACCTCGGGTCTCACCGCAGTCTGGGCTGAAAGCAACACGCGCGGCGCTCTCTTTGACGCGATGGAGCGACGCGAGGTCTATGCCACCACCGGTCCGCGGATGCGGGTGCGGTTGTTCGGCGGCCGGAATTTCGAGGAAAGCGACGTGTCGGGACGGGATCTGGCGCTTGTCGGATATTCCAAGGGCGTTCCGATGGGGAGCGACCTGCCGAGCGGTGACGGGGCGCCTTCATTCCTCGTCTACGCACTGCGCGATCCCATCGGGGCGAATCTTGACCGCATCCAGATCATCAAGGGCTGGATCGACGCCGAGGGGACGCCGCGCGAAAAGGTCTATGATGTCGCCTGGTCTGACGGGCGTGCGCCCGGAACCGACGGCAAGCTTCCGGCGGTGGGCAACACGGTCGATCTGTCTATCCCGTCCTGGACCAACACCATCGGCGCACCCGAGCTTGGCGCGGTCTGGAGCGATCCCGAGTTCGACCCGGCGCTCTCGGCCTTTTACTACGCGCGGGTGATCGAGATCCCAACTCCGCGCTGGACGGCCTATGACGCGGTGAAGTTCGGGCTCGACCTGCCGGACGACGTGCCGCTGATCACGCAGGAGCGCGCCTATACCTCGCCCATTTGGTACACACCGGGCTGAAAGGAAGAATCATAATGTATCGCCTCCTTGCCACGACCAGTCTCGTTGTTTGCGCCGTGCCGGCCCTCGCCCAAGAGGACGCACCCGCGGTCTTTCCATCGGCCACGGCGACCTATTCCCCGTATCTGAGCGAGGATTATCCCAATCAGGTCTTTTTCGGCGACACGCATCTGCATACGAGCTATTCGGCCGATGCGGGCATGATCGGCAACACTCTGGGTCCCGCGGATGCCTATCTATTCGCCAAAGGTGAGGCGGTGGTGTCGAGTATGGGTGTTCCCGCGCGTCTTGCGCGGCCCCTCGATTTCCTCGTCGTCGCGGACCATTCGGAAGGTCTGGGCGTCTCGCCGCTCTTGGCCGAGGCGAACCCCATCGTCACCGAGGAACCCTTTGGCGCGAAGCTCTTTGCCCTTCTTCAGGTTGGCGACTCGCCGGGCGCGTACGATCTTTGGCGGACGGGCAAGATTGACCGAACGAACACGCTCGCCGACAACGAAGCCGTCTCTGAAATCGCCTGGGAACAGATCACCGAAGCGGCAGAGACGGCCAGCACTCCGGGCGCCTTTACGGCCTTCATCGGCTACGAATGGACGTCAATGCCGAACGGGAACAACCTGCACCGCGTCGTCGTCTATCGGGATGGCAAAGCTCTGGCGGACCGAATGATCCCGTTATCCTCGGATCGCAACCCAGACCCGGAGGCGCTCTGGGAGTGGATGCAGACCTACGAGGACGAAACCGGCGGAAAGCTGCTCGCCATCCCGCACAACGGAAACGTCTCGAATGGATTGATGTTCGACGACGTGACGCTGTCTGGAGGTCCGCTGACCGAAGACTACGCGGCGGCCCGGATGCGGTGGGAGCCGCTCTACGAGGTCACCCAGATGAAGGGCGACGGGGAGACGCACCCGTTCCTATCCACCGATGACGCGTTTGCCGATTTCGAAACATGGGACAAGGGCAGTTTCGGCCCGGCGCCGAAGACCCCCGAGATGCTGCCGCGCGAATATGCCCGCGAAGCCTACAAGCGCGGTCTTGCCTATGAGGCGGCGCTTGGTCGCAACCCGTTCAAGTTTGGAATGATCGGCTCGACCGACTCGCATACCTCGCTCTCGACGACGCAGGAGAACAACTTTTTCGGCAAGATCAGCGCGCTCGAACCAACGTCGGATCCGATCCGTATGGAGGAGGTCATCACGGGTCGGGGGAGCGGCCCGGAGGGCCAGCAACGGGCGTGGCAGACTTCGGCCGCCGGACTCGCGGCGGTCTGGGCGCGGGAGAATACCCGCGAGGCGCTTTGGGATGCGATGGCGCGCAAGGAGGTCTACGCGACGACCGGGACCCGCATCCGCGTGCGCGTTTTCGCGGGCTACGACTTTGAGAAGACCGATCTCCCGCGCGCGGATTTCGACGCCCACGGATACGCCAACGGTGTCCCGATGGGGAGCGATCTTGCCGTCGACGCCGATGGGCGCGCGCCGCGCCTCATGGTCCGTGCGCTGCGGGACCCGGACGGTGCCAATCTCGACCGCATCCAGATCGTCAAGGGCTGGCTCAATGCCGACGGCACGACTGCCGAGAGAGTCTACGACATTGCCTGCGGTGGGCGCGCGCTTGTGCCCGAGGGCTGTGACGGCGCGGTCGGAAACACGGTCGACGCGGCAAACGCCACCTGGACGAACGACATCGGGCAGGCGATTCTCGCAGGCTTCTGGGAAGACCCTGAGTTCGACGCTGCGCAGCGCGCCTTTTACTACGTCCGCGTCCTCGAGATTCCGACGCCGCGCTGGACCACCTACGATGCCAAGGTTTTTGGCATCGAGATCCCCGACGGTGCGCCCGCCTCGATTCAGGAGCGCGCCTACACCTCGCCCATCTGGTACACGCCATGAAAGGACATCTGACCATGTCGACATACAGACAGCCGCTGTGGGCCGCCACACTTGGTGCGGTCCTCGCGGTCACCGCCGCACCGGTGCTGGCCGTGGAGGGCGGGATCGGAGCCTATTTCCTGGGCACGCGCGACACTTTTGCAGGGATCGTCCCGCCGCCCGGCACATACCTGTCCTTTAGCTATGACTATCTGGAAGGGCAGATCGATGGCCTGTCAGTCGGCGGTCTTCCGATCGCGGCGGACACGGACGTCAAGCTCAATCTGCTGCGGCTCGGAATTACCCAGTCCTTCGCGATCGACCTCTGGGGCGGCACCCCGGCGTTCAACGTGACCATCCCGATCGTGAACCCCGAACTGACCTGGACCGCCGTCACACCTCCCCTCGCAGGCGCGGCGCTCGACGACAGCACGTCGGGCATCGGCGACCTGATCTTCACCGGGCTTGTCGGTTGGCACGACGACAAGCTGCACTACAGCACCGGTCTGAGCGTGTACGCGCCCACGGGTGATTATGACACGGCGACCGTCAACGTGGCGGCTCGAACTGTCGACGCCCTGTCGAACGGCAAGAACGTCTGGAGTTTTCAGCCCTTCGTTGCGGTCACATGGCTTAATCCCTCCAGCGGGCTCGAGATTTCGGGCGCGGCGAGCCTTATGTTCAGCACCGAAAACAACGCCACCGACTATCAGACCGCGCCGGCGCTCCAACTCGAAGGTGCCGTGGTCCAGCGCCTTCGGTCAGGATGGGGATTCGGCCTGACCGGCTATTTCTATCAGCAGCTCGACGACGACACCGGACGCGGTGCGGAACAGACCCGCGTGGCGCTGGGCGCGGATAGCCTGCAGGCGCGGGTTGCAGGCGCCGGTCCGATCGTGACCTTCAGTGGCGGACAGCTCTTTGGTGCCGATGTCAGCCTCAAGATCAAATACGTGGCCGAGTTTGCCGCCAAGCGCCGGTTCGAAAACAACATCTTCACGGCAAATCTATCCCTCGCGTTCTGAGTGGGACGACAGAGTGGCGGACGACGGTTGGCATGCGCACGGATTTTGGAATTGAGAGTGTGTCAGCACCGTGCGACATTCTGACGTGAGGACATTCGTTTGTGTTTCGGTCCTCGCATGCGGGATAGGCAGAGGCCGGACGACAGGAGACGCAAGGACTCGAGAACCCGCGCAATCGCCCCGGCAACCCGTTCAGGGCAGCGGTTCCGACGACTGGAAGGACAGGACATGTGGAAGACCATCTGGATTGCCGCTTTCGGCATGCTCATCGCCGGGACGGCGCAGGCGCACACGGGCGGGGGGGATCAGGGCGGATTTGTCAGCGGGTTCACCCACCCCCTCTTCGGCTGGGACCACGTCGTCGCCATGGTGGCGGTTGGATTGTGGGGGGCGTTTCTAAGAGCGCCTGCCATCTGGCTTCTTCCGATCATCTTTCCGGTTGTGATGGCGTTTGGCGGAGCTCTGGGCGTGGCGGGCGTGCCGCTGCCGGCGGTCGAGACCGGGATTGCCCTCTCGGGCGTGATCCTCGGCCTGCTCGTTGCCTTTGCCGTAAGGGCACCGCTCTGGGTCGCCGCCGTGATCGTCGGCTCTTTCGCGATCTTCCACGGCCACGCGCACGGAACCGAGTTGCCGGAGGCCGTGAGCCCCTATTCCTATGCGCTGGGCTTTGTCGTCGCCACGGGACTGTTGCACCTCGCGGGCATCGCGGTGGGGCAACTGACAAACCGCCCCTGGGGTAGCTATGCCGTGCGTGCCGCTGGGCTTATCATCGCTGCGGTCGGCGGCGCATTCCTGACGGGCGCCGTGTGATGGCATCTGGGGCAGAGGAGCCCGTGATGGTGAAGGGCCTTCTCCGTGAGCCGCTGGTCGGCTTCTTTCTGTTCGGGGCGGCGATCTTTGGGCTTTATGCCGTTTTCGACGACACGCCTCCGGCGGTGTCCGAGAGCGTTCTGATCGTGACCGAGACCGATGCTCGCCGCCTCGCGGCAGAGTTCGAGGCGGTTTGGCGGCGCCCGCCGACGGTCGAGGAACTGGACCACATGATTGGCCAGTATGTTCGCGAAGAGGTCTATGTCCGCGAGGCGCTGTCCCTCGGGCTCGACCGGGACGACGCGGTGATACGCACTCGGCTTCAGACCAAGATGGAGTTCCTGACCGAAACCGGGGCCGAGGGCGTGGAACCCGACGATGCGACGCTTCAGGCGCATCTCGACGCGCACCCGGACCGCTTTGCAGAGCCGCCGCTCGTCGCCTTCGAGCAGCTTCTGCTCGACGACCGGATCGGCAGTGATGAGATCGTACGTGTCGAGGCGCGGCTCAATCGGGGCGCTGATCCGGATGAGGTCGCCCGTCCGACAGTGCTGCCCCCGGCCTTCCGCCTCAGCCGCGTGCAGGTCGTCGACGGCACCTTTGGGACCGGCTTTTTCGACGCGGTTGCAGAGATGCCGGCGGGAGCATGGGCGGGCCCGGTCGAGACCTCGCTCGGCCGCCACCTCGTGCGCGTGACCGAGCGACGGGCAGCGCGGTTGCCGCCGCTCTCCGAGATCCGGGGGCGCGTGGAGCAGGACTGGCGCGCCGCATTCACGCAAGCGCTCCGCGAGGAGCGGTATCAGGCGCTTTTGTCACGCTACGACCTCGTCCGACCCGACGCAAGCACGGTGCTCGCGCCATGATGCTCCGTTTGGCTCTCCTCCTCGCGCTCGTTCTCAGTGTTCCGATCACTGCCACGCGGGCCGGCGCCCATGCGCTCGAGCCGGGCTTTCTCGAACTCCTGCATCTCGGCGGGGAGGAATGGCGCGTCACCTGGCGCAAGCCGCAGGTGTCAGGCGCGCCGATGGCCATCGAGGCGGTCCTGCCCGAGCGCTGCGAGCCTCGCCGGGGGCAGGCATCAGCGTTCGACGGACGGGCCTTTCTGTCCGGCTGGATCGCGCTCTGCAAGGGCGGTCTCGCGGGGGGCGAGATCCGGATCGACGGCCTCGAGCGGACGCGGACCGACGTGCTCGTGCGCTACACGCTCGGTCAGGACCTCTCGCCCAAGGTCATGCGCCTCACCGCTGCGTCGCCCGCCTTTACCGTCCCCGAGGTCCAGGGGCCGCTCGGAGTATTCACGAGCTACCTTACCCTCGGCATCGATCATATCCTGAAGGGGATCGACCATCTCCTTTTTGTCCTGATGCTCCTCCTCCTCATCCGGAACTGGAAGACGCTTCTCGGCGCCGTCACCGCGTTCACGGTCGCCCACAGCCTCTCGCTCGCTGCCGCGAGCCTTGGCTGGATCATCGTCCCCGCGCCTCCTGTGGAGGCGATCGTGGCGCTCTCAATCGCCTTCCTTGCGGCGGAACTCCTGCATCCTCCAAGCGAGAAAAAGCGGCTCACAGAGCGCTATCCGTGGGTCGTGGCCTTTGCCTTCGGGCTTTTGCACGGTCTTGGTTTCGCAAGAGCCCTGCTCGATGTGGGACTTCCCGAGGGCGACGTGCCCCTCGCCCTGCTGGCCTTCAACCTGGGTGTCGAGGCGGGGCAGATCCTCTTTATCGCCGTTACGCTCGCGCTTGGGGCGGCATTCGCGCGGCTCTATCCCGCCGCTTGGGCGGCCCTCGCCCCGGGCGCGCAGGGACTTCGCGTGCTCGCTTACGGGGTTGGCACTCTCGCTGCCTTCTGGGTTGTTGAGCGGGTGGCGGGGTTCGTCGCATGAGGCGTCCGTGGATCGCCATCGTCCTCGCGGTCGCCCCCGGAGCGGCGCTTGCCCATGACGCGTTTGGAGATCTCGGGCCGTTCTACGGCAGCCTGCTTCATCCTCTGGCCGATCCGCTTCAGGGCGCGCTTGTGGTTGGCACGGCCGCCTTTTTGGCAAGACGGCCGCTTGCGACGGTCCGCTTCGCGCTTCCTGTCTTTCTTGCTGCGGCGGCGCTCTCTCATGTTCTTCTAGCCGAACTTCTGGGACTCGTGGTGCCTCCGCTCCTGTTGGCCGCCGCTGCGATTGTGGTCGGAGGCGGGGCGATGCTTGCCGACCGCTGGGTTCCGGCATGGTCTGGCGTTCTTGTGGTCGCGGCAACCGGAGCCCTCGTCAGCCTCGCGCCGGATCGTCAGTCCGTTGACGGTGTCGCGCTCCAGCCCGTCCTCGGGACCGTTCTTGGGATTGCCATCTTCGTCACGCTCGTCTGGGCCATGCTGGACGCGCTGGCCCGACGGGTCTCTCCGGTCGCGCCCGCCGTTGCCGGGTCCTGGGTGGCCGCCGTGGGCATGCTCATCGGGGCCTTTTCGCTGCAGCCCGCGCCAGAGAGCGTCCGTGATGCGAGGCTGGACAAAGCCCTCGAGAGTCCTGCGTCGGACGAGAGAGACCGATGAGACTGTCTGCGATGCTCAGAGCCGCCACGCTGGCAGGACTTCTTGTCTTGACCGCCCCCGAGCGCCCCGCCGCCTGCGCCTTCCACTCCGTGCTCCCAGAGGCGACGATCTCTGAGCAGATCGCCGGCAGCATCGAAGTGATCGCCGCCCGACCTTCGGCTGCTGATCCTTTCCGGTTCGAGGTCGTTGCGGTCCTGAGGGGCGCGGCCTCCAAAACCAGTCCGCCCCACCTCGTCGACAGCGGCATGCGGGCGCGGCTTGCGCGCGACCCGGACGACGCCGTGCTCTTTGCACATAACGTCGACGGGTCGTGGACGCGGCTGCTCGTCCTTGACGCCACCACGCGTCCCGTTGTCGAGGACGTGCTCGCGCGGGCGGCTGTCTGGGCGACGCCCGGCGGCGCGGCCGAACGGCGTGACTACTTTGCCGGGCTTCTCGACCATCCCGACGATCAACTCCGTAGATTCGCCCTTCGGGAACTCGACGCTCTCCCCTATGGCGTGCTTCGGTCGGGCGTCTACACGATCTCTGACTCGGATCTCCTGCGCGGCCTTGCCGATATCGAGGACATGCCCTTCGCCGCGATTCGGATCCTTCTCCTCGGGCTGAACGGCGGCGGCGCCGCACGGGACGTGATCGCCGCGCGGCTGGCAGGACTGGCATCCTCGGGGGCCAACACCGACCTCGGAGCCTGGATCACCGCCGCGATCGAGAGCGGCGGACCGGCCGGTGTCGCGCGCGTCGAGCGGCTGTTCTTCGGCCAGCCCGGAGGCCTCACGCAGGGACAACTGATCTCGATCGTCCGCGCGCTGTCGCTGCACAGCTCAGAGGGCGACCCTGCGCTCCGCATCCCCCTCAACGGTGCCCTTCGCCGCCTCGTTTCTCTTCATCCAAATGCCGTACCCCCTTGTCGCCCCGGTTTTCGGTGCCTCAGGAATTCGCTCGCTGATCGATCTGTCCGGGATGCGTTACCGCCCGCGCGTTCACCAACCGCCACGGCCCGCATCACAAATCTTTCGCGGGAGTTGCCGGTTCTTGACTCCCTTTATCGCGCATCTCGCGCCGACACTTCAGAGGGATGCTTTGTGCCGGGTGCCGTTCGTCGCTAGTGTCTTGAGGCCGCTTGCAGAGCACGTCCATTTTGTCAGACAACCCTGCACGCCATCCAACCAAGGGCGCTTTGGGCCGAAAAAGCGATGCCGCCTGCGAGAAGATCACACCCCCAAGCCACGACGTCACCGTAAGCGCCTGACCAACCCGGTTTCTCCGAAGAAACCCGTGCGGAACCGAAAACCGCCCCTCGACGGTGCTTGCCACGTGCCCTGTGCCATTCCCCGCAAAAATCGAGCATGTTTCCAGGATCACGTGCGCAGGTTGGTCGCATACCGTGATCCGGCTCGTTCCAGGAAGATCCTCATCTTCCTGCGGAATAATATGGGGGCAGGCAAGGCAAAAAATGCCATACTTTAACGTAAAATCAATATATTGGGTGATTTAAGTGGCAGCCCGTAGGGGAGTCGAACCCCTCTTTTCAGGTTGAAAACCTGACGTCCTAACCGATAGACGAACGGGCCATGCCTTGGCGTGTCGCGTAACTAGGCAAAAGCGGCGGGGGGTGCAAGAGGGATTCTGCAAAAACTTGGTGCGGCTTTCAGAAAATTTCCTGAGCCTTGCGGTACATCCGGTTGATTGGCGTGTCTCAGGCTGGCGCGGCGTCTTCGAGGCGAAGTTGCACGGTTTGGCGCCCGCCCCAGCTGTTGATGTCCAACCGGCCAGCAAGATGAAAGCGCGCGCCGCCATGGGCCAGCAGGGCAGGCCCCAGCGGCCCATCGAGTGCGCCAAAGCAGATGGCGTCAAGGCTGGCACCCATGCCGTCACCAAAGCGCAGTTTGAGGTGCGCACCGCTCAGGGCCTTGGCAAAGGTGATCTGGCAATCGGGAAAGACATAGCGCGGTCCGGGCGCGCCCGCGCCAAAGGGACCGGCGGAGTCTATCTGCGCGACGAGGTCTACAGTCGCGGCGCCGGGCATCAGGAGACCGTCAAGCCGCAGATCGGCGGGGCCGTTTTGGCCCGCGCCCTGTTTGGCAAGCAACTCGGAGAGCCGCGCCATGGCCGCCTCTAGCCGCTCGCGTGCCACTGTGAGACCCGCCGCCATCTTGTGCCCACCGCCCTTGATCAAGAGCCCTTCGCTGGCCAGCCGTTGAATGGCGGCTCCGAGATCCACGCCCGAGACCGAGCGGCCAGAGCCTTTGCCTTCGTCGCCGTCCAGCCCGATCACGATGGCGGGGCGGTTTGAGACTTCCTTGAGACGGCTTGCAACGATGCCGACAACGCCCGGATGCCAGCCTTCGCCTGCGGCCCAGACGAGGGGGGCATCCAGCCCGCGTTCCTCGGCCTGTGCAAGTGCCGCGGCGCGCACCAGTGCTTCGACGTCGCGTCGCTCGGTGTTGAGTTGATCCAGACGTTCGGCCAGTGCGCGGGCCTCTGAGGCATTGTCACAGGCCAAGAGCCGTGCGCCAAGGTCTGCCTTGCCAATCCGCCCGCCGGCATTGACGCGCGGCCCCAGCAGAAAGCCCAAGTGATAGGCATTGGGCGCGGTGTCCATCCGGGCGACATCTGCCAGCGCGACAAGGCCCGGACGATCGCGGCGCGCCATGATACGCAGACCTTGGCGTACAAAGGCGCGGTTGACGCCGATGAGCGGGGCCACATCGGCCACCGTGGCCAGGGCCACAAGGTCAAGCAGCGCCATCAGGTCTGGTCCCTGTGTGCCGCTGGCGCGCAGTTGACGTCCCGCCTCGACCAGCATCAGAAAGACCACCCCGGCGGCGCAGAGATGCGCCAGATCTCCGCTCTCGTCCTGTCGATTGGGATTGACCACGGCGAGGGCCGGCGGCAGGGTCTCGCCGCCCAGATGGTGATCGAGCACGACCACATCAGCGCCCTTTGCGGCGGCAATGGCCTCATGGCTCAGGGTGCCGCAATCAACGCAGAGGATCAGATCATGGCGCGCCGCCAGATCGGTCATGGCAGGCACGTTCGGGCCATAGCCCTCGTCAATCCGGTCGGGAATATAGAGCGTGGGAGTGGGGGCCTGCATCTGGCGCAGCCAGTCGATCAGCAGCGCCGCAGAGGTGCCGCCATCGACATCGTAATCGGCAAAGATCGCAATCCGCTCGCCAGCCTTGACGGCCTTGAGAACGCGCGCGGCGGCGCGCTCCATATCGCGCAGTGACCGCGGATCGGGCAAGAGATCGCGGAGGGCTGGGCTGAGATAGGCTTCCGCATCTTCCTCTGCCACGCCCAGCCGCGCCAGCGTCTGGCAGAGCGGGCGGGGCAGGGTGGTCGTCTGTGCCATTGCCTCGGCAAGACGGTCGGTTTCCACGTCCGGACCAATCCAGCGGCGCCCGGTCAGCGACTGTTCCACTCCGAGAAAGGCCGGTCCCATTCGCGCCTCCTCTCATTCATCTGGCGTCAAGTACTCCGGGGGAGTCCCGGACTTGGTCCGGGACGGGGGCAGAGCCCCCGCCGCGTATCGGTTCAGTCCCGCTTGCTGCGATAGATCATGCGCCGTACCGATCCGGTGCGCGAGCGCATCAGCAGGGTCTCGGTTTCGACATAGCCGGGGCGGCGTTTGACACCCGAGAGGATCGAGCCGTCAGTGACGCCAGTTGCGGCAAAGATCACATCGGATGTCACCATCTCGTCGCGGCAATAGATACGGTCGAAATCGGTGATCCCGGCCTTGGCGGCGCGGGCGCGTTCATCTTCGTTGCGGAACACGAGGCGGCCCCACATCTGCCCGCCCATGCATTTCAGCGCGGAGGCTGCCAGCACACCCTCGGGTGCGCCGCCGGTGCCCATATACATGTCGATGCCGGTGCGGTCAGCCTCGGCGCAATGGATCACGCCCGCCACATCGCCATCGGGGATCAGGAACACGGCCGCGCCGGTGCTGCGCAATTCGTCGATCATTTCCTGATGGCGGGGTCGTTCCAGCACGCAGACGGTGATCTCGGACGGGCGGCAGCCGCGCGCGGCGGCCAGCGCCTCGACCCGTTCGCGCGGGCTCATGGCGAGGGAGACGACATTCTCGGGATAGCCCGGCCCGATGGCCAGCTTGTCCATATAGGTGTCCGGGGCATGCAGCAGCGTGCCGCGCGGGGCCATGGCGATGACGGTCAGGGCATTGGGCATGGCCTTGGCGGTCAGGGTGGTGCCTTCGAGCGGGTCGAGGGCGATATCGACGCCGGGGCCGTCGCCGGTGCCGACTTCCTCGCCGATGAAGAGCATCGGGGCCTCGTCCCGCTCGCCTTCACCGATCACCACAACACCCTTGATGGCCAGGATGTTGAGCTGTTCGCGCATGGCATTGACGGCGGCCTGATCGGCGGCCTTTTCATCGCCGCGCCCGATGAGGTCCGCACAGGCGAGTGCAGCCTGTTCGGCCACACGCGCGAGGCCGAGTGAGAGCATGCGGTCGTTGAAGGCGGTATCAGAGGTCATGGAACGGTCCTTGTAAATCGGGTCAAATCAGCATTAGCGCCGGTCTGTCTGGCGCACAAGTCTGGCGGGCGGGCCGCGTCAGACGGTTTCGATGCTCAGCGCCACCGGGTCGCCCGACAGAACGTCAAGGCGGCTGATGGCGCTCAGGGCTGTCTCAAGTGCGTCGCGCGTCGTCTTGTGAGTGACGATCAGCACAGGCGCCGTGGTTGCGTCATGGCGATATTGGCGCATCCGGTCGATGGAAATGCCCGCCTCGCCCAGACAGGTTGCGACTTTGGCCAGAGCGCCGGGTTTGTCGATCAGCGACATGCGCATGTAGTAGGGCGCGGGGGTGGCGCTTGCGGCCGTCTGACAGCGGGCGAGACTGGACGCGGGTTGACCGAAGGTCGGCAGACGAAAGCCACGCGCGATATCCATCACATCGCCCATCACCGCGCTCGCCGTAGGGCCCATACCCGCGCCGGGGCCGCGCAGCACGATCTGGTCAACATTGTCACCCTCGAGCACGACCATATTGGTGCCGCCCTCCAGTTGGCCAAGGGGGCTCGTATCGGGCACGAGGCAGGGCGACATGCGCTGTTCCAGGCCGCGCCCGGTCATCTGCGCCACACCTAAGAGCTTGATACGATAGCCCATGTCGGCGGCGTGGCGGATATCCTCGATGGTGATTTTCTCGATCCCCTCCAGCGTGACACCTTCGAAATTCACCTGGCAGCCAAAGGCGATGGACGCGAGCAGCGCCAGCTTGTGACCGGCGTCGATGCCGCCCACGTCGAGCGTCGGATCGGCCTCGAGATAGCCCAGTTTGGCGGCCTCGTCGAAGACCTCTGCGTAGGGCAGACCTGCCGATTGCATGCGGGTCAGGATATAGTTGCAGGTGCCGTTCATGACGCCCATGACGCGGGTGATGTCATTACCCGCCAGACCTTCGGTCAGCGCCTTGATGACGGGGATGCCGCCCGCGACGGCGGCCTCGAACCGGATCACGCAGCCTGCATTTTCGGCGGCCAGCGCCAGCGCCTGACCGTGATGCGCGAGCATCGCCTTGTTGGCAGTGACCACGTCTTTGCCTGCGGCAATCGCGGCCTCGGTCGCGGCCTTGGCCGGGCCGTCAGAGCCGCCCATCAGTTCCAGAAACACATCCACATCGTCGCGTTTGGCAAGGGTTACGGGGTCGTCTTCCCAGGCGTAATCGCTGAGGGTGACGCCGCGATCCTTGTCACGGGTGCGGGCCGAGACAGCGGTGATGACCACGGGGCGACCGGCGCGGGCGGCCAGAAGATCGGCCTTTTGTCGGATGATCCGCACGACGCCGGTGCCGACCGTGCCCAATCCGGCGATGCCAAGGCGCAGGGGTGTGTTCATGGGGCTCTCCGATCGTCGCTGTGCAAGGATTGAGCCGCGATGTAACGGGTTCGGCGGTCCCTTGCAACGCGGCTTGCGGCGGTGGGGGCGTGGTTTTTCAGTTGGTGACGCCGGATTGCATGCGGCTTTGTGTCGTGGGGTCGACCACGCCACCCTTGAGCCGTTGCGCCCGTGCCCGCAACCCGGCGCTGCGTTGATCCAGATCCGGGGCGGTTTCGGGCGTGATCCGGTTCGGAGTGCCCCGGTCTGTGATCTGTTCGGCGGGGATCAGATCGGGATACGCGGCCCCCCGTGTGCCGTTGCGCAGGGCGGCATCAAGAGGCAACAGATCGCTACATCCGGCGATAAGGCTGGCGATCAAGGGCAGCGTGACGAGAGCGGGGCGTATGCGCATGCGGGCCGGGGTCCTTGTGCCGACGGGTGTCGCTGTCTTGCCATTCTTTGGGGGTAAAGGGCAAGCGGGGCTTTGATCTGAACAGATGTTCAGTTAAAGCCATGCTATGGCACGAACCCAAGGCTCTCATTCTGACATTACGGGACCGCGTGTGCGCGAGGCGGCTTTGCATCTCTTTGCGCGGCATGGCTATGCCGCGGTCTCGATGCGACAGATTGCGGCAGCGGTGGGGGTGCAGGCCGGCGCGCTCTATAATTACACACCGGATAAGCAAACGCTGCTGTTTGATCTGATGCGGGGGCATATGGAGGACCTGCTGGTCGCCTGGGATGCGGCCGTGCCTGTTGGCGATGCAATGGCGGCTCTGGAGGCGTTCACGCGGTTTCATATCCGCTTCAACACCAGCCGGGCCGATGCGGTCTTTGTCTCGTACATGGAATTACGCAATCTGGACCCGGCGAATTTCGAAGTGATCGAGGGGCTGCGACGCGACTATGAGACCCGGCTTGAGGCGGTGTTGCGGCGGGGGACCGAGGCGGGTGTGATGGTGGTGGCCGAGCCACGGATCGCCAGCATGGCGCTGATTGCCATGCTGACGGGGGTCAATACCTGGTATCGCGAACAAGGGCGGTTGTCGCTCGCGGAGGTCGAGGCGGTGTATTGGGACATGGTGCGGCGGTCGGTGCTGGGGTGAGGGGGGGGCGCTTGGTACCCCAAGGGGTGCTCGAAACGCTCTTTGTCCACCCCCCGCGCGGAACAAGGCGCGGCACGCGCCGCCGCGCGGATCGCTGGGCCGTCCCGCGGCCTAGCGATGCTGAGAGGGAGTGTATCGCTGAAAGATCACACGGACTTTGCAGGCATAAAGTGGCAGCCACAGTCGTTGCTTCGCTATTCCCCGGCCCAGCGATCCGCGCGGCGTGTTGATTGGCGTAAATGCCCCCCCTTCGCCTCCGCCCGCGCCTCACTTGATGAAAGACCCCTCGCGCAGCTCGCGCATCGCCTGACGCAATTCGTCCTGCGTGTTCATCACGATGGGGCCGTGCCAGGCCACCGGCTCTTGGATCGGTGCGCCGGAGATCAGCAAGAACCGCACGCCCTCTTCTCCCGCCTGCACCGTGACCCTGTCGCCGGTGCCAAAGCGGATCAGCGTGCGGTCGCCGGAGTGGTCGCGGATGTGGATCTCTTGCCCCGCCACCTCCTTTTCCAGAAGGACGCCGGTCGGTTTCGAGGCATCGGCAAAGGCACCAGCACCCTCGAAGACATAGGCAAAGCTGCGCCGGTAGGTATCAACCGGAAAGGTCTTTCTGACCCCGGCAGGCACCGAGATATCGAGGTATTGCGGATCGGCGGCGATGCCGTCGACCGGGCCGCGCTGCCCCCAGAAATCCCCCACGATCACCCGCACACGGGTGCCGTCATCCTCCGTAATCTCGGGGATATCCCCGGATTTCACGTCCTGATACCGGGGCGCGGTCATTTTTTGCGCGGCGGGCAAGTTGGCCCAGAGTTGGAAGCCGTGCATTTGCCCCTGCGCATTGCCGCGTGGCATTTCCTGATGCAGGATGCCCGATCCGGCGGTCATCCATTGCACATCGCCAGCGCCCAAGCTGCCCTGATTGCCCAAGCTGTCACCATGCGTGACCTCGCCTTGGAGCACATAGGTAATGGTTTCGATGCCGCGATGCGGGTGCCACGGGAAACCCGCTGCATAGTGGGCAGGATCATCGTTGCGGAAATCGTCGAACAAGAGGAACGGATCGAGTTCGCTGGGGTCATGAAAGCCGAAGGCGCGGTGCAGATGCACGCCCGCCCCTTCTAGAGTCGGGGTTGCTTGGCGCTGTTCCAAAACGGGTCTGATGGACATGATAGGTCTCCTTTGGGATAGCATATAGGAGCGGATCACGCCGGTGGAACGGTCCGATCTGTTCACCTGCGAACCGCGCCTGTGCAATTTGCGTGCGCCCCTCTCGCCACGGGGAGCGATCCGGGGTAAAGGCGAGCGCAAAGGGAGAGATTGTATGCAGGATGACGAGGTATTGGCGGCGCTTGGGGCCTCTGCGGGTCGGCGGATGTTGGGCGTCGGCTCGGTCGCGGGTCTGGGGCTGACCCTGCTTTATCTGGCACTGGCGCAGTCGCCCAGCCTTGGTTGGCAGGTCTTTATGGTCGGGTTTGGCGGAACTTGCGTTTTCCTGGCAGAGCGGATGTGGCGCGCGACGGCGCAATGGCTTGTGCTGACGCGCGACGGTTTGCGCGACAATACAGGACGCATGATTGCACCGATCGAGCATATTCGTTCGGTTGAGCGCGGGGTTTTCGCATTCAAACCGTCAAATGGATTCACGATCAAGCTCACGCAGAAAGCCCCGGCGGCTTGGCAGCCGGGGCTTTGGTGGCGCACTGGGCGGAGTGTTGGCGTGGGAGGTGTCACCTCGGGCACGCCAGCGAAGTTCATGGCCGAGCAGATCCATGAGCTTCTGACCAAACGGGCGCAGTCCTGACGCAGGATCGCGCCCAAAGTGCCGCGCAGCTATGTCAGACTGGGCCTTATGAGGCGGTGCAAACGCCCTCATAGCAGAGCTGAGCCGCAAAGCGGAGTGGGACGAACATGCGCGTCTTGATCTCTGTCCCTGCGGATAGACCGGTTGTGACGACGGGATCGTATTCGGAAAGGGTCTCGACGAGAATGATTTCTTGCCCGTCGATCATGCTGGGAAGAGTAGCATGCGCGTTGCGAACATCGTCGGCGCTCAACGGGCTGAGAGACCCTGTGCCGCGGACTTCGGACCATCTGAGCTCGAACTCGTCGATACTGTTGTCTGCGTCAAAGTGGTAGCGGACCACCGTCACGCGCACCTGATTTGCGCCCGTGTCATTGGTCATCAAGTCGAATAGCACCTTGACGTTGTCCATGTAGGTCACGTTGACAACTGCCGTTTCACGGGACAGCATATCGGCAACGGTGTAGGTCGCCTTTTCGCGCACGCTCTGATAGCGGAACATGTCGTAATATTCATAGCTGAACGTGAGGCCCATGAAGAGGAACGGGAACATGACGACCGTTTCCAT
This sequence comes from Roseovarius sp. BRH_c41, assembly GCF_000961715.1. Classification (NCBI taxonomy): domain Bacteria; kingdom Pseudomonadati; phylum Pseudomonadota; class Alphaproteobacteria; order Rhodobacterales; family Roseobacteraceae; genus Roseovarius; species Roseovarius sp. BRH_c41. The sequence goes on from NZ_LADY01000015.1 coordinate 28,154, forward strand.
GGCCACCGTGCCGCATTCACGCTGCCAGAAGCGGCGCAGGAAATTAAGGGCAGGACGCATACCCATCAGATTGGCTCCTGAACAAACGCGGTCGTCGCGATGAGTGCGGCTTGACCGCTGCTGTCGTTGTTGATCAACTGGCTGCCCAAAACATTCTCCGGGAACAATGGGTTGTATTTGAGGCAGGCGCGCAAAAGCATGAGTTCGTTCTGCTGGCCGGGTACGAATTCACGCACAGGTTTGGCCGGTTCGGCCTGATCCGTGCAATCAGCGGTCTGATCGAGGGCGGTGAAGTTGCGGATATCCGCAGGGCGCATTTCCAGCTGAAGGTTGCTTGCGCAATCGTTGATGATGATCGTGTTGTCGCAAATGATCTGTTTGATATCGTCGTGCTGGGGGGCCGTCCCGGTGCCGAGACGTACCTCGCGCACGGCCATGTCGAGACCCCGCTCAAGGAAGGTCGCGCGCATCGTGACAAATCCCAACTCGATCGAAAAGATCATGATCCCAAGGAAGAAGGGAGCCACCAGCACGAACTCAAGTGACGCGGTTCCACGTTCGTCGCGCCGGAACCGGTGGAGGAAATTTTTGAACGCACGGGTCATTGGGTCAACCTCAACTGTTTCACATTGGCCGCGATGGCGCTGAAGGCACTTTTAATGTCCGTTCCCGAGGCACGAAAATAATGAGCAGGTGACGATGCACAGGCACTGAGTTGGTTTTCTGCCGTGCCATTGACAGGCACCTCAAAGCCAATTGAGTAAACGACAACGCCTTCGGTCTTAGTCGCCTTGCAAACGTTCTGCATTAGACCATTCTTCATCGATCCGGATACGTATTCACTACCAATGTAATCGTTCCAAGGACCCCAGTTTCCGGTGGTCTGTCCGTAATACTCTGGTGACATCAGTCCCCATGCCATCTCCCAGTCCAGTTGGGTTCTGGAGATGAAGCCATCCATCGTGCTCTCAAAGTTGTTGAACGTGTTTGCTTCGATCCATTTTTCTTCAGCGACACTCCAAAATTTGCCGGTATCAGGGTTGCGAAGATAGTAAACAGAATATTCCGGTGAATTCTCAGCAACGTCATACACGCACTCCCACCGATTTTGAGAGCATCTGGATTTGCCATCGTCGCCGTATTTTTTCCAATCAACATTGTAGATGTTATAGGCATATTTGAACACGCGCTCTTGAAAACGCACTTCGTAAAGATCCGAGAATTTGCCTCGATACTTTGGAGAACTGCGATCAAAGAAGTAGGATGTCGTATTGGCACCATCACCCATGAAAATGATGGCCTTTAGCGTTTCTGGCTCATCATAATCAGAAGGTACGTTTGCCAATGTTTCACTCAGATGACCGGCAGCAATCATTGAAGCGGTCACTTCACGGAATGTGGGATCGAGAAGCGCAGCGCCCCAATTCATCCCCTCGTTGCCAGAGGTGTTGCCCGCTGGCTGGAGCGCGTCGATCTTCGCGTGAAGGTCAGTGATGCTGGTGGAGTAGGGTAAAATACGAATGTATTCATCAGTGTAGCATGATCTCCATCCACTATCGAGATTATCGAAATCCCCGTATACAGAAGTGTAGACCATTTGATTGACGGGTATACCACTGCTTAACGACGAACTGCCGCTTGAGAGCGTAGCGTGCTGATAGTCATTTTCTTTAAATTCTAGACACGTCGAGTAATTGTGCGTTTCCTCTACAGCGAGCGCATCAAAAACTGACTGCGGTGGAGTAACTGAGAAACTGAAGGGCACGATCGACATAACCGTGTCACCCGGCTTTGAAGAATTCATCACGGTCGTGACAAAATCCTTCGCTGCAGTCTGCAAATTCTGAATTTTTGAATTGCTAGCCATTGACCCTGAGACATCCAGGACCAAGATTGCTTCCAGTTTTGGAATGCGCACTTCAGCAGTTGCCGTGCCAGACGCGCTCAAAGTCGGCACACCTGCGAGTTTCATTAAATACGTGTCGAGCGACAACTCAGCGCCGGCCGTTACCTTTGCGGCGTTTAGGGTAGTTGATATATCACCATCTTTCTGAGCGAGAAGGTAATCGCTCTGACCAGATTTGGCGAAATAATCTTCTACTATTGTACGAGCCCCAGCTTCTGTGCTCGCCGTCGCCCCGGCAAGCACCGCCCGGTCCAGCGTGGCCTGTAGACTGGCGCGCGCCATTTCCTGACGCATGGTATCAAGGCCGATACCGCCCATCATCAAAAACATCACGAAGATGAAAAATGACAGTACCGTTACAGTACCGTCTTCTTCTTGAATGAACATCTCGGTGCGTTCGACCAGCCCGGTCGTCGCGTTTTCAACACGCGGCGTCATTTCTTTAATAGTGCTGCCTTCAATACGCATTTGAACACCTCATTGTGACGCCGCTAGCAATAAGCCACGCAATTCCCCAAAAGCATTTATTCCGCTCTTCTATGGCCGAATTAAGGCGGGTTTCAGACGGAATCGCAGAGTTTAACCCCCTCAAATCAACAATATAAAGGTTGCTCTGCGATTGTTGGATTACTGGCGACAAAGGCGGGGGCGCCGTCATCCGGGGGGCTTTCAAGCCCTTGGCGATTCAGGCGGGTGGACAAAATGGCCATAACCCTTAACCATGGCTTTGACGTTTGGATCATTTGTCCCCGCACGGAACAAGCGGTCCGGGTCGCAACAGGGAGAGGACACATGCACGTCAGCAAGGAACCGAGTTTTCGCGAAAGCGTGGATCTGATGTTCAACCGCGCGGTCGCGCTGATGGATCTGCCGCCCGGTCTGGAAGAGAAAATCCGCGTTTGCAATGCCACCTACACGGTTAGGTTTGGTGTGCGACTGCGCGGTCAGATCCATACGTTCACAGGCTATCGCAGCGTTCATTCCGAGCACATGGAGCCGGTCAAGGGCGGTATCCGCTACGCCATGGGCGTCAATCAGGACGAGGTCGAGGCGCTTGCGGCGCTGATGACCTATAAATGCGCGCTGGTCGAGGCGCCGTTTGGCGGCTCCAAGGGCGGCTTGCGGATTGATCCGCGCGAGTGGGAAGAGCACGAGCTGGAGCTGATCACCCGGCGGTTTGCCTATGAGTTGATCAAACGCGACCTCATCAATCCTGCCCAGAACGTGCCCGCCCCCGATATGGGCACCGGCGAGCGCGAGATGGCGTGGATCGCCGACCAATATAAACGCATGAACACAACCGACATCAACTATCGCGCCTGCGTGACCGGCAAGCCGATCAATGCGGGTGGTATTCAGGGCCGGGTCGAGGCGACGGGGCGGGGCGTGCAATATGCGCTTCAGGAGTTCTTTCGCCATCCGGAGGATATTGCGGCGGCGACCCTGTCGGGCACACTCGAGGGTAAGCGGGTCATCGTGCAGGGGCTTGGCAATGTGGGCTATCACGCGGCCAAGTTCCTGAGCGAAGAAGACGGATGCCTCATCACCGGTATTATCGAGCGGGACGGCGCGCTGACGGATGACAAGGGGCTGAACGTCGAGGCGGTGCGCAACTGGATCGCACGGCATGGCGGTGTCGACGGCTATCCGGAGGGCAAGTACGTCAAGGATGGCAGCAAGGTCCTGGAAAATGCCTGTGACATCCTCGTTCCGGCGGCGATGGAGGGGGTGATCAACCTAAGCAATGCCGCGCAGATCAAGGCACCGTTGATCATCGAGGCCGCGAATGGCCCGGTGACCGCAGGGGCCGATGATATCCTGCGCCAGAAGGGCACGGTGATCATTCCGGACATGTTTGCCAATGCGGGCGGTGTGACCGTGTCCTATTTCGAGTGGGTCAAGAACCTAAGCCATATCCGGTTTGGCCGGATCGGGCGGCGACAGGAAGAGGCGCGGCATCAACTCTTGGTGACGGAATTGCAGCGGCTCAACCGGGGGCTTGGGGATGCTTGGGAAATGTCGCCGGATTTCAAGCAGAAATACCTCAAGGGCGCGGGGGAGCTGGAGCTTGTTCGCTCGGGTCTCGATGACACGATGCGCACCGCCTATCAGTCGATGCGCGAGGTCTGGCACGGCCGTCAGGACGTGACGGACCTGCGCACAGCGGCCTATCTCGTGTCCATCGCCAAGGTCGCGGCGAGCTATCGCGCCATGGGGCTCTGAGGCCCACGTCGCGCATGGGCCTGAAAATGGCGGGAAAGATGGCAGAGCTTCGGCTCTGCCATTGCTATTGATGGGCGAAGTTGGTTCAGTCGCGGCACAGCAGGATAAAGGGGTGGCGGATGCGGTTTTCGGGGCTGAGGGTTCTCAAAGAAGGGCTGACCGGCAACAAGGGTTGGCAGGCGCACTGGCGCGATGCCGCGCCCAAGCCCGACTATGATGTTGTCATCATCGGCGGCGGCGGGCATGGGCTCGCGACGGCCTATTATCTGGCAAAACGCCACGGGATCACCAATGTCGCGGTGCTCGAAAAGGGCTATCTGGGCGGTGGCAATGTGGGGCGCAACACGACAATCGTGCGGGCCAATTATTTCCTGCCGGGCAATTCGGAATTTTACAGCCATTCCCTAAAGCTCTGGGAGGGGCTGGAGGAAGACCTGAATTACAACGTCATGCACAGCCAACGCGGGCAGATCGTGCTGTTTCACTCGGACGGGCAGCGCGATGCGATTGCGCGGCGCGGCAACGCGATGATCAATCAGGGCGATGATGCCGAACTGCTGAGCTTGGCGCAGCTCAAGCGTATGGTGCCCTATCTGGATTATGATCAGGCGCGGTTTCCCATTCATGGCGGGCTTTTGCAGCGCCGGGCGGGCACGGCCCGGCATGATGCTGTCGCCTGGGGCTATGCGCGGGGCGCAAGCGACCGGGGCGTGGACCTGATCCAGAATTGCGAAGTGACGGGGATCAATGTTGAGGGCGGCCGCGTGCGCGGCGTGCAGACCTCGCGCGGCACCATCCGGGCCAAAAAGCTGGCGATTGTGGTGGCGGGACGGTCCTCTCAGGTGGCGGCCATGGCGGGGATGCGCCTGCCGATCGAAAGCCATGTGCTTCAGGCCTTTGTGACCGAGGGGCTGAAGCCGTGCATTGACCATGTCATCAGCTTTGGCATGGGGCATTTCTATATCAGCCAATCCGACAAGGGTGGGCTGGTATTTGGCGGTGATCTGGACATGTATTCCTCCTATGCGGCGCGCGGCAATCTGCCGATTGTCGAGCATGTGATGGAGGCGGGCATGACGCTGATGCCGATGATCGGCAATGCCCGCGTATTGCGCAGTTGGGGCGGGATCATGGATATGTCGCCCGATGGCTCGCCCATCATCGACCACGCGGGGATCGAGGGGCTCTATCTCAATTGCGGCTGGTGCTATGGTGGGTTCAAGGCTGTGCCCGGTTCGGGCGATGCTATGGCGCATCTTATTGCGACGGACAGGCCGCATCCGGCGGCCACGGGATTCCGGCTGGACCGGTTCCGGACGGGCCGGGGGCTGATGGACGAAGAAGGCACCGGCGCGCAGCACAACCTGCATTGAGCGGCGCGGAAAGGGCAAGATATTGAGTATTTCTGGAACGATGAAAGCACGGGTGAGATGAGACTTGGCTGTCCGATCTGTGGCGAACGGGATCGTCGCGAGTTCTATTATCAGGGGGCGGCGTTGACGCGGCCCGAAGGTGAGGCTTGGGCACCGGAGTGGGATGATTACATCCACAACCGCGAGAACCCGGCGGGCGTGACCCGTGATTTGTGGCAGCATGAACAGGGCTGTGGCGCGTGGCTGATCGTGACACGCAACACGGTCACGCATGAGGTTTTGCACGTCGCACTTGCAGCGGAGGTCAGCGCATGAGGATCGAGGATAAGGGGCTGGTCGACCGCAGGCACCCGGTGAGTTTTCATTTCGACGGGCGTCGCTATGAGGGGTTCGCAGGCGACACTCTGGCCTCGGCGCTCTTGGCCAATGGCGTGCGGATGGTGGCGCGGTCCTTTAAATATCACCGCCCGCGCGGGGTTATGACGGCAGGCAGCGAGGAGCCGAATGCTCTGGTGACGGTGGGGCGAGGGGCGGCGCAAGAGCCGAACCTGAGGGCCACGACGGTCGAGGTGCAAGAGGGGCTCTGGGCGCGCAGTCAGAACCGCTGGCCGACGCTGGGTTTGGATGTGCTGGCCGTCAATGATCTCTTTGCACCGTTTCTGGGCGCAGGGTTCTATTACAAGACCTTCATGTGGCCGAAGCGCTTTTGGGAGGGGATTTACGAGCCGATGATCCGTCGCGCTGCGGGACTGGGCGCGTTGTCGGGTGAGGCCGCAGAGGATCGCTATGAACGGGCCTTTGCGCATTGCGATGTGCTGGTCATCGGCGCGGGACCTGCCGGTCTGATGGCCGCACGCGCCGCAGCGGAGGCGGGCGCTGATGTGATCCTGGCCGAAGAGGACACGCGCCTTGGCGGGCGCTTGCTTGCGGAGACGGAAGAGGTCGATGGTCTGGCCTGCGTCGATTGGGTGGAGGAGGTCGCGGCGGAGCTGGCAGCGATGCCGAATGTGCGGATCATGACGCGGACGGCGGTCACGGGGGCCTATGATGGGGGCACCTATGGCGCGCTGGAGCGGCTGGCCCCGTACGTGGTAGAGAGATCGCATGCACCCAAGGGGTGTTTCTGGCGGATCGTGGCGCGGCGCGCGGTGCTGGCGGCGGGCGCGTTGGAGCGGGCCATTGCCTTTCCCAATAATGACCGGCCCGGCGTGATGATGGCGGGGGCGGTGCGGGCCTATGTCAACCGCTGGGGCGTGGCGCCGGGGCAGAGCACGGTGGTGTTTGGCAACAATGACAGCGCGCATCGCACGGTGGCCGATTTGCAGGCGGCGGGGGTGCATGTTGCGGCGCTGATCGACGCGCGGTCCTACGCGCGGTGCGACCTCGACGTGCCCTTCTATCCCGGTGCGCAGATTTGCGGAACCTCAGGACGGCGGGCGTTGGAGGCCGTGCAGATTGCCATGCCCAAGGGTGAGGACAGAATTGCCGCCGATTGCCTCGCGATTTCGGGCGGATGGAATCCTTCGGTGCATCTGGCCTGCCATATGGGCGCGCGGCCCGTGTGGGATGCGGCGCGGCAGGCATTCTTGCCACCCGAGGGGGCGGTGCCGGGGATGCGTGTGGCAGGGGCGGCGAGTGGCGCGTTTTCCACACGCACCTGTCTGGAGAGCGGATTGACCGAGGGTGCGCGCGCGGCGGTGGAGCTTGGGTTTCATGCGCCCGATCTGGCTGCGCCGATGGCGGGCGATGCTACCTATGACATTTTCCCGCTCTGGCAGGTGCCGGGCAAGGGCCGAGCCTGGCTCGATTTCCAGAATGATGTGACGGTCAAGGATGTGGTGCAGGCCGCAGCCGAGAACTTTCGCTCGGTCGAGCATATGAAGCGCTACACGACGCAGGGTATGGCACCGGATCAGGGCAAGAATTCCAACGTCGCCGCCTTGGCGGTGCTGGCAGACGCGACCGGGCAGGGTATTGCCGAAACCGGCACCACCACCTTTCGCCCGCCCTATGTGCCGGTGCCGATTGCGGCCTTGGGGGCCGGGGGCAAGGGCAAAGGTTTTGCCCCCGAACGGCGCACCACCTCGCATGCCGAAAGTATCGCGCGCGGCGCGCCGATGATCGAGGCGGGGCTATGGTATCGGCCCAGCTATTTCCCGCAGAAAGGCGAGAGCCATTGGCGGCAATCCTGCGACCGCGAGGTGACGATGGTGCGCGGATCGGTTGGTATCTGCGATGTGTCCACCCTCGGCAAGATCGACGTGCAAGGCCCGGATGCGGCACGGTTTCTCGATTTCGTCTATACCAACATGTTCTCGACGCTGAAGGTGGGCCGCGTGCGGTATGGTCTCATGCTGCGTGAGGATGGGCATGTCATGGATGATGGCACCTGCGCGCGCATGGGCGAGACGCATTTCGTGATGACCACCACTACGGCGGCGGCGGGGCAGGTGATGCGGCATCTGGAGTTTGTCTCTCAGGTGTTGCGGCCCGACTGGGACGTGCGGATCATCTCCGTCACAGAACAATGGGCGCAATTCGCCGTTGCCGGACCGCAAGCGCGGGAGTTGCTGAATGGGGTGCTGGAGGCAGAGATCGACGACGCCGGATTTCCCTATATGGCCTGCGGCGCGGTGCAGATCGGCGGGGTCGCGGCGCGGCTCTTTCGGATTTCGTTCTCGGGCGAGCATGCCTATGAAATTGCGGTGCCCGCGCGCTATGGGGCGGCTCTTTTTGCCGCGTTGGTCAAGCGCGCCGAGGGGATGGGCGGCGGGGCTTACGGGCTGGAGGCGCTCAATGTCCTGCGGATCGAGAAAGGCTTTATCACCCATGCCGAAATACATGGTCGCGTGACCGCGTTTGACATTGGGATGCAGGCAATGATGAGCACCAAGAAGGATTTCATCGGCAAAGCGGCGGCATCGCGGGTCGGGTTGACCGAGGCGGGCCGCGAGCAATTGGTGGGTTTGAAACCGGTGGGCGCGGTCAAGGAACTGCTGGCGGGCGCACATATCTTTGACGAGGCAGCCGAGGCGGTGCGTGACACGGATCAGGGCTATGTCACGAGTGCCTGTTATTCGCCCAGCCTAGGCCATGTCATCGGTATGGGGTTTTTGAAGCGCGGACCGGTGCGGATTGGTGAGCGGGTGCGCGTTGTCGATCATCTGCGCAAGTCCGAGACGATTTGCGAGGTGATGAAACTGGTGCAGGTCGATCCCGAAGGAGGGCGGTTGCGTGGGTGATTTGAGGGCATTGACCCCCTGTGCGGGCCTTTTGCCGGTGACGGTGGGGGGCTTGAAACTGAGCGAAGTCGCTGCGGGGCGGATCACGTCGCTGGCGCCTTATCGGGGATGCGAGGCGACCTTGTCCGAAGTGATGCAGGCGGCGCATGGTTTGGCATGGCCGGAGCCGGGACGCATGACCGGGGGCGCAGAGGCGCGGGCTATCTGGTTCGGGCGCGAAATGGCGTTGTTGATCGGTCCTGATCCGGTGAGCGGTTTGGCGGATCACGCGGCGCTGAGCGATCAATCGGACGCTTGGGCCGTTTTGCAGCTTGAGGGACGGCAGGCGGGCGAGGTACTGGCGCGGCTATGTCCGCTCGATCTGCGGGCTTCGGTGTTTGAGCCGGGACATACCGCACGCACGGAGTTGGCGCATATGGCGGGATCGGTCAGCCGGATAGCGACGGATCTCTGGCAGGTCATGGTATTTCGCTCGATGGCGACAACCTTGGTCCATGAGGTGGAAACCGCCATGCGACGGGTCGCAGCGCGGCATATTTCCCCAACGTGAGGCACTGACAAAGCGCTCAGAATATCCTAAGCACGTCGCGACTGATAGATATGAGGTGCGCGATGCGTCTGATCCTGATTGCTGCCCTGACCCTGTTGCCGGTAACGGCCGTTGCTGAGAATCCCATCTGTGCGCCCACTGGCGAAATAGTGGGTCGTGCGGTGGAGGCGCGCAAATCCGGTGAGGACGCGCCGGAGACGATCACGGCGATCAGTGCGGATATGGTGGGCGATCTGGCTGCCTATGAGCCTGCTGTTCAGCCCTTGGTCGATTGGGTCTATTCGCTGACCGAAGCGGAGATGGCCGAGGATGTGGCAGGAAGCTATGTAGCCCAGTGCGAGGCGCAGTAAGCCCTCTGGACTCTGAGCCGCGCGCGTCCAATATAGGGGCATGAGCCTGCCCCCCGGATTTCTCGACGAATTGCAAAGCCGCCTCTCGCTCTCCCAAGTGGTCGGGCGCAAGGTGACGTGGGACAATCGCAAATCCAATCAAGGCAAAGGCGACATGTGGGCGCCTTGCCCCTTTCATCAGGAAAAAACCGCGTCTTTTCATGTGGATGACCGAAAGGGATTTTACTATTGCTTTGGCTGTCACGCCAAGGGGGACGCGATCGCGTTTGTCCGTGAGACCGAGAATGTCGATTTCATGGAAGCGGTGAAAATCCTCGCGGCTGAGGCGGGCATGCCGATGCCCGAGCGTGATCCACAGGCGCAGACCAAGGCGGATCGGCGCGGGCAGTTGATCGAGGTGATGGAGCAGGCGGTCAAATATTTCGGCCTGCAATTGCGCAGCGGGGCCGGGGCTGCGGCGCGCGACTATCTCAAGGGACGCAATCTGACTGAGGCGACGCAGGCCCAGTTCGATATGGGTTTTGCCCCCGACGGCTGGCAAGGTCTGTGGGAGCATCTGACCGGCAAGGGCGTGCCGCCCGAGATGATCATGGCCTGCGGTCTTGCCAAGGACAGCACCAAGGGTGGCAAGCCCTATGACACATTCCGCAACCGGATCATGTTTCCGATCCGCGATGCGCGCGGGCGCTGCATTGCCTTTGGCGGGCGGGCGATGGACCCGAATGACAATGCCAAGTATCTGAATTCGCCGGAAACCGAACTCTTCGACAAATCCCACACGCTCTATAATCACGGGCCTGCACGCGAGGCGTCGGGCAAGGGCCAGACGCTGATCGTGGCCGAGGGTTATATGGATGTGATCGCGCTGGTTGCAGCAGGATTTGGGGCGGCGGTGGCCCCTCTGGGCACGGCTGTGACCGAGCATCAATTGCAACTCATGTGGCGGATCAGCTCTGAGCCGGTGATTGCATTGGATGGCGATACCGCCGGGCTGCGCGCAGCCTACCGGGTGATTGATCTGGCGCTGCCGCTCTTGGAAGCTGGGAAATCGCTGCGCTTTGCGCTGATGCCTGAGGGCAAGGACCCGGACGATGTGTTGCGCTCGGAGGGGTCAAGCGCGGTGCAAGCGCATATCGAGGGCGCATGGCCCATGGTGCAGCTCTTGTGGCAGCGTGAGACGGAGGGGCGCGATTTCGACAGCCCGGAGCGCAAGGCGGCGCTCGACAAGGTGCTGCGCGAGAAGATCATGATGATTCGCGATCCCTCGATCCGCAGTCACTACGGGCAGGCGATCAAGGACCTGCGCTGGCAACTTTTCAATCCGCGTCGCAGCGCCAGCACTTTCACGCCTCGCACCCGTGGCGGCAAATGGCCACCACCGGAACCGGCGCGGGCGGTGACGAAATCCTCGATGCTGGTGGCTTCGGGCGCGGGCGGAGAGATCCACCTTCGGGAGGCGGTCATTCTGGCAACGCTGATCTGCTGCCCATCGGTCATGGCGCGGTTCGAGACAGGGATCGAACAGCTGGAATGTCGCGATCCGGATCATGCGCGACTGCGCGAGATCATCCTGCGGTATGAAAGTGGCGATGTGGAGGCTCTGCGCGAGCAGATCGAAGCCGAGATTGGTCTCGGGCCCCTTGAAAAGCTGATGAGTTTGCCCCATGTCGCTTTGATCCCCCCAGTCCGGCATCCCGGTGATGAGGATCTGGCAACCATGACCCTGAGCGAGGAGTTGGCCAAGCTCAAGGCGCAGCGTGGGTGGCTGGCAGAAGTCTCCGAAGCCAGCCAGGATATCGACGGGCTAGCCGACGAGGCGCTGACATGGCGGTTGGGACAGGCGGCAGAGGCGCGTAATCGCGCAACACGCAGCCAGCAAGAGGACAGGGCAGAATACGATCTGGGCGAGAACGGAGCGCGGATCAAACGTGATGAGAAAGAACAGTTCAACGCCTTGCTCGGCAAGATAACCTTTTCTAAACCGGGACGATGACTGTTTTTCGTAAGGAAGTGCTGAAGAAATCGGAGTAGACGGGTGTGCGAATCAAGATATCGCGCTATTGATTCGGGTCAACCGAATCACCTGTCCCGCCCATAGCTGAGGAGTCATTCATGGCCGCCAAAGATACCGACGATCAAAAGCCCGACGAGTCGGATACCGAGGTTTCGCTTGATATGAGCCAAGCGGCGGTCAAGCGGATGATCGCTGAGGCGCGTGAAAAGGGGTTCATCACCTACGACCAGTTGAACGAAGTTCTGCCGCCGGATCAGGTGTCGTCGGAGCAGATCGAGGATGTGATGTCGATGCTCTCGGAGATGGGCATCAATATCATCGAGGCCGAGGATGCAGAAGAGGAAGAGGGCCGCTCGACCGCTGTTGCAGAGATCGGGCGTCGGGGTGAGATCACTCTGGGCTCTGGCAAGGAAGAGAAACTCGACCGGACCGACGATCCCGTGCGCATGTATCTGCGCGAGATGGGATCGGTCGAACTTTTGAGCCGCGAGGGCGAGATTGCCATCGCCAAGCGGATCGAGGCCGGGCGCAATACGATGATCGCGGGTCTCTGCGAAAGCCCGCTGACCTTTCAGGCGATTACAATCTGGCGCGACGAACTTTTGGGCGAAGACATTCTGTTGCGCGATGTGATCGACCTTGAGGCGACCTTTGGCACGCAACTGGGCGATGAGGATGCAGAGCCGGTGGTCGGCGCCGCCAATGTCACCAGCGCCCCCGGCAATCTGGGTCGAGATGACAACGAGCCCGATCTTGATGCCGATGGCAATCCGATCCATTCCGATGACGACGATGAAGAAGACGAGCAGGCCAATATGAGCCTTGCCGCGATGGAGGCTGCTCTCAAGCCCCGTGTGCTTGAGACATTGGACCGCATCGCGGATGACTACGCCAAGCTCAGCGAGATGCAGGACAGCCGGATTTCCGCGACGCTGAACGAGGATGGCTCGTTCAGCCGCGAACAGGAGCAGACCTATCAGACCCTGCGTAGCGAGATTGTCGAACTGGTCAATGAGCTGCATCTCCACAACAACCGCATCGAGGCGCTGATTGATCAGCTCTACGGCATCAACCGCCGGATCATGCAAATCGACAGTGCCATGGTCAAACTGGCCGATCAGGCGCGTATCAACCGTTCGGAATTCGTCGAGGAATATCGCGGGCGCGAGTTGGACCCCAACTGGCTGGACGATATGGCGCGCAAGGCCGGGCGTGGCTGGCAGATGTTCATCGAGCGCAGCCCCGAGAAAGTGTCGGAACTGCGGGCCGATATGGCGCAGGTCGGCCAATATGTCGGTCTCGATATCTCGGAATTCCGCCGGATCGTGCAGCAGGTGCAGAAGGGCGAGAAAGAGGCACGCCAAGCCAAGAAGGAAATGGTCGAAGCCAACCTGCGGCTGGTGATCTCGATCGCCAAGAAATACACCAACCGTGGCCTGCAATTCCTTGATCTCATTCAGGAAGGCAATATCGGCCTGATGAAAGCGGTGGACAAGTTCGAGTATCGCCGGGGCTATAAATTCAGCACCTATGCAACCTGGTGGATCCGTCAGGCGATCACGCGGAGCATCGCGGATCAGGCGCGCACCATCCGGATTCCGGTGCATATGATCGAGACGATCAACAAGCTGGTGCGCACGGGCCGTCAGATGCTGCACGAGATTGGCCGCGAACCGACGCCGGAAGAACTGGCCGAAAAGCTGCAGATGCCGCTGGAAAAGGTCCGCAAGGTGATGAAGATCGCCAAGGAGCCGATTTCGCTGGAAACGCCGATCGGCGACGAGGAAGACAGCCAGCTTGGCGATTTCATCGAGGATAAAAACGTTATTCTTCCGTTGGATAGCGCTATTCAGGACAACCTCAAGGAAACCACGACGCGGGTTCTGTCATCCCTCACCCCGCGCGAAGAGCGGGTTTTGCGGATGCGGTTCGGCATTGGCATGAACACCGATCACACGCTGGAAGAGGTGGGGCAACAGTTCTCTGTGACCCGAGAACGTATCCGTCAGATCGAGGCCAAGGCGCTGCGTAAGCTGAAGCATCCCAGCCGGAGCCGCAAGCTGCGGAGTTTCCTGGATCAGTAGGGTGGGTGAAAATCCACAATTGAAAACAGGGGGTTATGGGGTGCGCAATGAATGCGCACCCTACGGGCATTTCGCCCATCCAGTCGTTTGAACCAAATCGGAGGCCGCATGTCGATCCTGTCGCGATTGTTTGGGGGCAAGCCCAAGGCAGAACCAGAGGTGCAGGCGGAAATATACAAGGATTTCCGTATCTTCCCCGCACCGCAGGCCGCGGAAGGCGGCTATCGGGTCGCGGCGCGGATCGAGAAGGACATCGCAGGCGAGGTGAAGGTGCATCAGCTTTTGCGGGCCGATACCATTGCCAGTCTGGACGAGGCCAATGCGTTTTGCGTGCGTAAGGCCAAGCAGGTCATCGACGAGCAGGGCGATGCAATTTTCCGCTGAATGACGGCCCGATCGGATCATCCATCGAGGTTTGGCTGTGTACAGCCTGTGCCATGTGTACGCGGGTTTTATACGCAGGGCTTTGCGTGGTGATCCTGGCCTGTCCAACGGGCGGCCCGTTCACGGATTGGTTGGGTTTGGGCGCGTTCGGGCTGTTTACGATTGGGGCTGCGGTCGGCTGATCTCTGGGGGAGAGTTGCGAAATTCGTTACCTGAGCGTGCGTTGCCTGCGTCGTGATCCCCGCTAACCGCTTGCCCCTCAACTCACGCTGTCTTACAGAGGCTGTAACAAAGCAGAGGGAGGCACCCATGCGTCGTGTCGTCGTAACCGGTCTGGGGATTGTCTCCAGCATTGGCAACAACGCTTCTGAGGTTCTGGCCGCGCTCCGCGAGGGCCGGTCGGGCATCACCGCAAATGAGGCCATGGCCGAACATGGCTTTCGCAGCCGGGTGGCCGGGGCGATCAAGCTCGATGTGACCGAGCATGTGGAAAAGCGCGCATTACGGTTCATGGGGGGTGGGGCAGCCTATGCCTATATCGCCATGGGTCAGGCCATCGCCGATGCGGGGCTAGAGGAAAGCGACGTGATCAACCCGCGTACCGGGGTTGTCGCGGGATCGGGCGGGCCGTCCACAAGCGCCATGCTGACGGCGCATCAGGTGGCTCTGGAAACCGGATCGACCAAGCGGATCGGGCCGTTTGCCGTGCCCAAGACGATGTGTTCGACGATTTCGGCCAATCTGGCCACGTCCTACAAGATCAAGGGTCTCAACTATTCGATCACCTCGGCCTGTTCCACGAGCCTGCATTGCATTGGCCATGCCGCGGAGCAGATCATGTTCGGCAAGCAGGATGTGATGTTTGCGGGCGGTGGTGAGGAATTGGATTGGTCGCTGTCGTGTCTCTTTGATGCGATGGGGGCGATGTCGTCCAGGTATAACGACACGCCCGCGACCGCGAGCCGCGCCTTTGACGTGGGGCGCGACGGGTTCGTGATCTCGGCGGGGGGCGGCATTGTCGTGCTCGAGGAATTGGAGCGTGCCAAGGCGCGCGGGGCCAAGATCTATGCCGAGGTGACGGGCTATGGCGCCACGTCGGACGGCGCAGATATGGTGGCGCCCTCGGGCGAGGGCGGCGAACGGGCGATGCGGCTGGCGGTGGCGACGCTGCCCGAAGGGCGGCGCGTGAGCTATATCAACGCGCATGGCACCTCGACACCCGTGGGCGATGTGGGCGAGGTCGAGGCCGTGCGGCGGGTGTTTGGTCAGGGCAGCACGCCGCCGATCAGTTCCACCAAGTCGATGACGGGCCATTCCCAAGGGGCCACGGGCGCGCAGGAGGCGATTTATTGCCTCTTGATGCTGGAGAATGATTTCATTGCCCCGTCGATCAACGTGCAAACGCTTGATCCTGCGCTTGATCCGAAGGAGATTGCGACGGTGCGGGTGGACAAGGCTGGGCTGGATACGGTGATGACCAATTCCTTTGGCTTTGGTGGCACGAATGGCTCGATGCTGTTGAGCAAATATCACGGATGAGACGCAGATGACGAATGCAATGCAAGGCAAGCGCGGCCTGATCATGGGGGTGGCGAATGACCGCTCCATCGCTTGGGGGATCGCTCGAGCCATGCATGCGGCGGGGGCGGAGTTGGCCTTTTCCTATCAGGGTGAGAATTTTGCCAAGCGGGTGGAGCCGCTCGCGGCGAGCGTTGGGTCTGATTTTTTGCTGGATGTCGATGTGACCGACGATGCCTCGCTTGATGCGGCATTCGAGGCATTGGCGGGGCGGTGGCCGACGATTGATTTCGTGGTGCATGCGATTGCCTATTCCGACAAGTCGGAATTGACGGGGCGGTTCTTGAACACCAGCCGCGCCAATTTCAAGCATTCGCTGGAAATCTCGGCCTATTCCTTCATCGAGGTGGCGCGGCGCGCCTATCCGATGATGAAGGATCAGGGTGGCTGTCTGCTGACCCTGACCTATCAGGGGTCGAACAAGGTGGTTCCGAACTACAATGTGATGGGCGTGGCCAAGGCGGCGCTGGAATCGGCGACGCGCTATCTGGCGAATGATCTGGGGCCGGATGGGATCCGCGTCAATGCGATCAGCCCCGGACCGATGAAAACGCTGGCCGGGGCCGCGATCGGCGGCGCGCGCAAGACGTTTCGCCATACCGAGATCAATGCACCGATGCGGGCCAATGCGACGCTGGAGGCCATCGGCGGCACGGCGGTCTATCTGGCGTCCGATGCCGGGGCCTGCACCAGTGGTGAGATCATCCATGTCGATGGTGGCTATCACGTGCTGGGCATGCCGCAGGCCGAGAACCTCTGATCCGGGCGCACGCCCCCACCAGTGGCAGGGGCGTGGCAATCCTCACAGGATGAAATCATCCGAGTCGAGTTGCGACAGGCTGAAATCGCGCAGGGTGAGTTCATATGCGCCAAAGTCGAGCACGATATTGGTGCCAGAGACGCGCGCGGCACTGAGCACATCATCGAAATCGTTGACGCCGTTGATGCCGGTCAGGTCGATCTGATCGTCGCCGGGCTCAAAATCGGTGATCACGTCGCGCCCGAACTTGAACACAAAGGTATCGGCCCCCTCGCCGCCGGTCATCACGTCATTGCCATGGCCACCGTCGATGAGGTCATTGCCCTCGCCGCCCGAGAGCGTATCGCGCCCGCCGCCGCCGCGCAGGATGTCATTGCCTTCGCCGCCAAAGAGGCGATCCGCGCCGGTGCCCGCGTTCAGGACGTCGTCACCTGAGCCACCGTTCATCACGTCACTGCCTGTGCCGCCCGACATCGTGTCATTGCCTTCGCCACCAAACATCTGATCATTGCCGGTGCCGCCGGTGAGCAGATCGTTGCCTTCGCCAGCGTCGACCGTGTCGTTACCGTCGCCACCAAAGAGGCTGTCATCGCCGCTCTCGTCGCTGAGGCTGTCATTGCCGAGGCCGCCGTAGAGCGCATCTTCGCCCTTGCCGCCCTCGATGGTGTCATTCCCTGCGCCGCCCCTGAGTTGGTCGCCATCGTCATTGCCGTTGATGGCGTCATTGCCACTCCCGCCCAAGATTGTGTCATTGCCATCAAGCCCGACGATCTGATCCGCAAAGGCGGTGCCGATCAGGCGGTCTGCGCTGTCGGTTCCTGTGAGTTGTGCCATTGTCGTGGTCCCTTTGTTCATGCGCCGGAGATGGGCGCGATTGCATTCCCTGTCCCAAGTCGCAGTGACCGGGGATGTCAGGAGAACGCGTGGGCGCGAGGTTTATTCCGGGGTGGAGCTGACTTTTGCCATAATCTTGCCATGGGAAATTGTGAGGTTTCGCGCATGACCCATGCGCGCCCTTTTTCTGACTCTGCCGAGACCAAAGCGGCGGCCCGTGCCCGGCGGGCGCAACGATGGGCATGGCTGACAGGCGTCTCATTGCTGGTCTGCGGGGTGATTGCGATATGGCAAGAGCCTGCGCTTGCCCCTGAGGTGCATGATGGTTTGCAGGGTCTGGTCACACTGGCCCAAGGTGTGATCGACGGCAATGAGACGGTCCGCGCCATGCTGACCCGGTTGGATGGGGGCGTCGATCTGGCAAAGGACGCAGGGCTTGATCCGGTGACTGCGCTGCTGCTGCGGGCGCAGAATTAAGCGCCGTTCAGAACCACTGTCCCGGTTCCATCAGACCCAAATCCAGCAATTGCCGTGAGTGCCATTCGAAGGGAATGGAATTGTGCCATTTGAAGCTGTGGATGTCGAAGGTCGAGCCGGGATTGCGTTTGAGCGCCTTGGCGGTGCGAAAGGACACGATGGCGCTGGTCAGGTTGTGATGCCAAGGGCAGGCGTAGGTGTTGTATTCTTCGTCCGAGAAGCTGTGATCATCGCGCAGCCGCAATTCTGGTTTCGCACGAAAGAGGGCGATGCGGTCGATCTTGCGGCGTTTGGCAGGGATATGTTCCTCGTACCGCCAGCGTAGGCCACCGTAGAAATCAAGCTGGCGTTCCTTGGGGTGGTTGTGCTTGTCAACATCGGGACGGGCGAGCGCATAATAGCCGGACTTGTCCATATGGGCCGCCTCGAGGCAGACGGCGTTTGGGTAGGTTTCCAGATCGTCGGCGTAGAGGTCGATCACATAGGTCAGCATCGCGTCGCGCCGTTCTTCGGTGTGAAAGGCAAGCATTTCGCCGACGGTGCGTGTTTCGCAGAATGGGTAGAACAGATACTCGGCGTTATAGCAGTAATACAGCCAGAGACCGGGGGCGGCGGCGATCAGGGCGTTGACCGCGTCGGTGAGGCTGTCGCCAGAGGCCAGATCGTGACGGATGCGGTGCAGGCCCGGGGCCTCGGTCACGTCTCGCGCCAGAGAAAACGTATCCGGCGCAAACAGCAGGACAGCGGCAAAGCCGGTGTCGAGGTGATGGCGCAGGGTGGAATTCAGCTCGGTTTCGTCCTCGGCGAACACCATGGCAATCGGACCCTTGGCAAGCGCCTTACCGGGGGCGGCGAGAAAGGTCTTGAGATCGGGTGCGCTCATGTTTTGGTCTGCCTCTGATCCATGCTCTTCTTTTGATGGCAGACTCCGCCAAACGCTCAGGCATTGCAAGTGCCCACTGCTGTGATGTAGTCAAGCGACCTGAACCCAATGGCGGAGGCCGGGCGCATGGCGGATGTGAAAAAGCTCTATATCAAGACCTATGGCTGTCAGATGAATGTCTATGACAGCGAGCGTATGGCCGAGGCTATGGGCGGCGCAGGCTATGTCGAGACGCAAGATCCGGCAGAGGCCGATATGATCCTGCTCAACACCTGTCATATCCGCGAGAAGGCCGCCGAGAAGGTCTATTCCGAACTGGGGCGGATGCGGCAATTCAAGGATGACAAGCCCGATCTCAAGATTGGCGTGACGGGCTGCGTGGCGCAGGCCGAGGGCGAAGAAATCATGCGTCGTCAGCCATTGGTCGATCTTGTGGTGGGTCCGCAAAGCTATCACCGGCTGCCCGAGATGGAGGCGCAGGTGCGCGCGGGCGGCAAGGCGCTTGATACGGATTTTCCGCTTGAGGACAAGTTTGACAAGCTGCGCCACCGGCCCAAGGCGGCGCGTGGTCCGACGGCGTTTTTGACCGTGCAGGAGGGGTGCGACAAGTTCTGCGCTTTTTGTGTTGTGCCCTACACGCGCGGCTCTGAGGTCAGCCGCCCTGTGGCGCGGGTGCTGGAAGAGGCGCGTGATCTGGTCGAGCGGGGCGTGCGTGAGATCACGCTGCTGGGTCAGAACGTCAATGCCTATCACGGGGCCGGTGAGGGCGGAGACTGGGGTCTTGCGCGGCTTATCTGGGCGCTCAATGACATTGACGGGCTGGAGCGTATCCGCTTTACCACGAGTCATCCGAATGACATGGATGACGATCTGATCGCAGCGCATGGCGACTGTGCCAAGCTGATGCCCTATCTGCATTTGCCCGTGCAGTCGGGCAGCGACAAAATTCTGAAACGGATGAACCGCAGCCATACTGCCGAGAGCTATTTGCGGCTGATCGAGCGGATTAGGGCGGCGCGGCCCGATATCCTTATTTCGGGGGATTTCATCGTGGGTTTTCCCGAGGAGACCGAAGAAGATTTTCAGGCGACGCTGGATCTGATCGAGGCGGTGACCTATGGCTATGCGTTCTCGTTCAAATATTCCACCCGTCCGGGCACGCCGGCCGCGGAGCGGGCGCAAGTGGCTGAGGCGGTCAAGACCGAGCGGCTGCACCGTCTGCAAGACTTGATCGCCCGTCAGCAGCGTGCGGCGCAGAATTCGATGGTCGGACGCACCGTCGGCGTGCTGTTTGAGAAGCCGGGCCGGATGCCCGGTCAGATGGTGGGCAAGTCCGATTATCTGCATGCCGTGCATGTGACCGGCGATGTGGCGGTCGGGGATCTGCGCCAAGTTGAAATCATCGAGAGTGGGCCGAACTCGCTGGCCGGGCGTCTGCTTTCGCATTGAAATTTCACTGATTTCCGCGCTTTCGTGACGAAATGTGGCGTAAGCGTGGCATTGTTTCCCCATTAGCCACAATATCTGGTGGAATTTGCTTCACTTTAGGGCAATTGTTGATACTATTCTTCCCTATTATAGGGTTGGGAGCTTTGGTTTGGGTATCCTCGCCGCGGGGCAATAAAAGGACTGGGGTCGTGACGAAAATCATTTCGAGAGCGCTGCGCGAACTGGTGCGGGGGGCAAGTGCCATTGCTCTTGGCATCGCGGTGATGGCGAGTGGCGTGTCTGCGCAACAGCAACGGACGGTCGTTGGGGAACGCTACATTCCCACGATCTGGGTGGACCCGGATGGATGTGAGCATTGGGTGATGGACGACGGGGCCGAAGGCTATATGAGCCCGCATGTCACGCGGCAAGGTATTCCTGTTTGTCGGGAGGCGAACCTCTGCGGCGTGGTGAATACCGATCAGCTCTTTGCCACGGATAGTTCGCGCATCGGCGCATCGGGGCAGCAACGGTTGCGTGAGTTTTTTCAGCAAGCGAATGCCGTGTCCTATACGATCGTTGGCCATACCGACAGCCGCGCCTCGGACGAATACAACATGGGTCTGTCGCTGCGCCGCGCCAATTCCGTTGCGGCAGTGGCCCGCGGAATCGGGGCCAGCATCGCGGATGTGCGCGGTTACGGGGAACGGATGCCGAAGGCGTCTAACAACACTGCCGAAGGCATGGCGCAGAACCGCCGTGTCGAAATCCTGTGCTGGCGCTGAGGGGGCTGAGCTATGAAAACCTATAAAATCGCGCTCGCCCTGCCCATGGTCGGACTTTTGGCGGCCTGTGACGCGGGTCCGGACAAAACACTTGATCGCAACTTTTTTGACAAGGGCCACCTGAGCCAGATGCAGGCTGGGATCTGGGTCGATCCGAACGGCTGTGATCACTGGATCATCGACGACGGTGTGGAAGGCTACCTGTCGCAGCGTCTGGACAAGTTCGGCAAGCCGGTTTGTTCCGGCATCGCCCCGCCGACCGTTGCGACCGGTAATTTCAAACAGGGTTCCACCAATCTCATTGGCGATCCGATCTGATCCGGATCTGTGCCACTGCCAAGAAATCATACGGGCCCGGTGAGGCCCGTATTTTTTTCCGCCGGTTTCGGGTCATTTGAGGCTGGCTGCTTGCGCATGGTCACGCATCTTGGCACTGTGTAAGGGAACCTTTGAGTCTGTGGGAGATTTGCTTGGGAAATAGCGCACCGCCCCCCGCCGCCGATATGGCCTCGATGCATGAGGCCGTAATCGACTTCCCCGATAACATGCTGCTGATCGACCTCTGCGGCGAATATGACCGAAACCTTGCCGAGATTGAGCGCAAGCTGGGTGTTCAGATCGTCCGGCGCGGCAACCACCTGTCAGTGTTGGGAGATGATGGCCCTGTGAAGGAGGCGGCGGGCGTTTTGCAGGCGCTCTATTCCCGGCTGGAAAGTGGGCGCGCTGTTGAGAGCGGCGACGTGGACCGTGAATTGCGGATGGGCGGATCTGAGGTGGAGACCGGCGCACTGACCGGCGATCAGCTTGAGATGTTCAAGAGCGGCCCGGTCGAGATCAAGACCCGCAAGAAATACGTGGAGCCCCGCACAGAGGCGCAGAAATCCTATGTGCGGTCGCTGTTTCAGCATGAGTTGGCCTTTGGTATCGGGCCTGCGGGCACTGGCAAGACCTATCTGGCCGTGGCCGTTGGGGTCAATATGTTCATCGAAGGGCATGTGGACCGGATCATCCTGAGCCGTCCGGCGGTCGAGGCGGGCGAGAAGCTGGGTTATTTGCCCGGCGACATGAAGGACAAGGTCGATCCCTATATGCAGCCGCTCTATGATGCGCTGAATGATTTCCTGCCCGGAAAACAGGTGCAAAAGCTGATCGAGGAAAAGAAGATCGAGATTGCGCCGCTGGCGTTCATGCGCGGGCGCACGCTGTCGAATGCCTTTGTGGTGCTGGATGAGGCGCAAAATGCGACCTCGATGCAGATGAAGATGTTTTTGACGCGTCTGGGCGAGGGCAGTCGGATGGTGATCACCGGCGACCGCACGCAGATCGACCTTCCGCGCGGTGTGCCGTCGGGGTTGGCGGATGCGGAGCGGTTGTTGACGCGCATTCCGCAGATCAGTTTCAACTATTTCACCTCCAAGGATGTCGTGCGGCATCCGCTGGTTGCCGCGATCATCGAGGCCTATGAGGCGGAAGGCTGATCCGGCATGCTCTGCGATGTGGTGATCGAGGACGACCGCTGGCAGGCGGCGGGACTGGAGCATTTGGCCGAGCGCGCGGCGCGCGCGACGCTGGAGCATCTGAGCCTTGATCCTGAGGCGTGGGAAATCAGC
This sequence comes from Roseovarius sp. BRH_c41, assembly GCF_000961715.1. Lineage (NCBI taxonomy): Bacteria > Pseudomonadati > Pseudomonadota > Alphaproteobacteria > Rhodobacterales > Roseobacteraceae > Roseovarius > Roseovarius sp. BRH_c41. Next base: position 50,635 of record NZ_LADY01000015.1, read on the forward strand.
GTCCTCGGATGCGACGATGCGCGGATCGCGGCGCTCAATGAGGATTTCCGCGACAAGCCGCAGCCTACGAATGTGTTGAGTTGGCCAAGTGAGGAACGCGGGGCGGAGAAGGCAGGCGCACGGCCCGGTCTGCCGGTTTCCGGCCCTGATCCCGAACTCGGGGATATCGCAATTGCTTGGGAAACCTGCCTGCGTGAAGCAGCAGAGGGCGATAAATCGCTTGCAGACCATGTGACGCACCTGATTGTGCATGCGGTGTTACATTTGCTGGGCTATGATCACCTGCGTGACCAAGATGCCACTCTGATGGAGACAACAGAGGTGGAGATACTTGGCAAACTGGGGGTCTCTGACCCATATTAGCCGTGCTGGGGCCTTGTGCCCTGTCACCTGGAAAGAGATGGATGGGCGAGAGTATAGACGGATCGTCTACGGCAGCGCAGAGCGCGCCGTCTGAAGACGAGAAGGATACCGAAGACTCGGGCGGATTTTTCCGCCGGATACTTGGGGTTTTTTCGACAACTGATGAAGCGGCTGAGGCCGAAGATCAGCATGCTGCTCCGGCAAACGGGGTGCCAGGCATGGGAAACCTGCGGCATATGGCAGTCGAGGATGTGGCCATCCCCAAGGCTGACATTGTGTCGGTCCCTGATACGATCACGAAAGAGGATCTGGTGCATGTGTTCCGCGACAGCGGCATGTCACGCCTGCCGGTCTATGACGGCACACTGGATACTCCAACTGGCATGATCCACCTCAAGGATTTTGCGCTCAAACACGGGTTCAACGGTGGCAGTGAGGCGTTTGTTCTCAATGACATGCTGCGGCCCTTGCTCTTTGTGCCGCCTTCGATGCCGATTGGGGTGCTTTTGCAAAAGATGCAGGCGGAACGGCGGCATATGGCGCTGGTGATCGACGAATACGGCGGTGTCGACGGTCTGGTGACCATTGAGGACCTGATTGAGCAAGTCGTCGGCGAGATCGAGGATGAGCACGACATCGACGAGGGCCAATACTGGACGCTGGAAAGACCCGGCTGTTACGTGGCCTTGGCGAAAACGCCGCTTGAGGATTTTGAAGCCGAGATCGGTCAATCGCTGACCGAGTCGGATGAGATCGACGAGGAAGAGATCGACACGCTTGGCGGGTTGGTTTTTATGCTGTTGGGGCGTGTGCCGGTGCGCGGTGAGGTGATCGAGCATCCTGCGGGCCCGGTGATCGAGGTGATGGAGGCCGATCCGCGCCGGATCAAGCGGGTGCGCGTGCGCCTGCCAGAGGCGAAGAATGGCTGAAACAGGCCGCGCTGCGGTGCTTGCCTGTCGGATTGCGGGCTTGCCACGCCGCTGGCGCATTCTGCTGGAGGGTGGGATCGGGGCTGTGGCAGCTCTTGGGCAGGCGCCAGTCGGTGCCTGGCCTTTGACCGTTGTGGCGCTGGCGCTGAGTTTCGGCCTGTTTTTGCGGAGCGGGAACTGGCGGCAGGCGGCCGGGTTGGGTTGGGCGCTTGGCACCGGGTATTTTCTGGTCTCGCTCAATTGGATCATAGAGCCGTTTCTGGTGGACGTGGCGCGGCACGGCTGGATGGCACCCTTTGCGCTCTTGGGATTGGCGGGGGGACTCGCGCTCTTTTGGGCGGCGGGTTTTGCGCTTGGCCGGATCATGGGCGGTGGGGCCCTTGGGTTCATCGGTGGTCTGGGGGTGCTGGAACTGGCACGCGGCTATGTTTTGACGGGGTTTCCCTGGGCGCAGCCGGGGCATGTTCTGATCGACACGCCGCTCTTGCATTGGGCCTCATATCTCGGCTCCGCCGGGCTGATGGCGCTGGTTTTGCTGGCGGGCGTCGTGCTCTGGCAGGGGCTGAGAGGCACGCGTGTCGGCTTGCTCGGGGTCGTGGGGCTCGCGGTTTTGTGGCCGATTGGTGCGGGTTTGACCCCCGAGGCCGCAGCGGGGCCGGACGCGGCCATCGTGCGGCTGATCCAGCCCAATGCGCCGCAGAATGAAAAATGGCGTCCCGAAAAGATGCGCGAATTCTTTGACCGACAGGTGATGTTTTCGGCGGCGGGTGAGACACGGCCCGACCTGATCGTCTGGCCGGAAACGGCTGTGCCGGTGATGCTTGAGAATGCAGCACGGACGCTTGAGGTGATTTCAGAGGCGGCGGGTGCTGTGCCGGTGGTGGTGGGCTTGCAACGCTACGATGCACAGCGGCTCTTTAATACGCTGGCGCTGGTCGAGGCGGGGGGCCGTGTGGCGGCCGTCTATGACAAGCATCATCTGGTGCCCTTTGGCGAATACATGCCTTACGGCGACCTCCTGGCGGAGTGGGGCATTCACGGCATGGCCTCCAAGGATGGTCAGGGGTTTTCGCCCGGTCCGGGGGCGCAGGTGATCGACATGGGGACGCTTGGCCGGGCCTTGCCCCTGATCTGCTATGAGGGGGTTTTCGCGCAGGATCTGCGATCGGCACCAGAGCGGGCGGATTTTATCCTGCTGATCACCAATGACGCCTGGTTTGGCAAGTTTTCCGGGCCTTATCAGCATCTTGCGCAGGCGCGGCTGCGCAGCGCGGAATTTGGCCTGCCGATGATCCGGGTTGCCAACACGGGTGTGTCGGCCATGATGGACGCCACGGGTCGGATCACCGAGGCGCTGCCCCTTGGGGAGGCGGGATGGCGGGATGCGGCGCTGCCACCTGCTTTGCCGCCGACGGTTTACGCGCGGCTGGGGGATGCGCCGATGCTGGCGGTTTTCCTTGTTTTGCTGGGGTTGTCACGGGTTGGCCACAGGCGTGCGAGACCGGTCAGATAGGCATTGACGCTGGCAATATGCGGGCGTAACCACGCTCTAATCCCCCACAACGGCTTCCTGGCGTGGCGGTGACATTCAATGGAGCATCTTCATGGCAAGACATAACTATCTTTTCACCTCCGAATCCGTTTCGGAGGGGCATCCGGATAAGGTTTGTGACCGGATTTCCGACGCGATCCTCGATGCGTTTCTGACCGAGGAGGCCAATGCGCGGGTTGCCTGCGAGACCTTTGCCACCACCAATTGCGTTGTTGTGGGCGGTGAGGTCGGTTTGACGGACAAATCCCGGCTGGCGGATTTCATGGGGCGGATCGACGGAATCGTGCGCGACTGCGTGCGTGATATCGGCTATGAACAAGACGCGTTCCATTGGAACACCTTGAAATTGCACAATATGTTGCATGCACAATCTGCGCATATCGCGCAGGGCGTGGATCGTGACGGGGCCGGGGATCAGGGGATCATGTTCGGCTATGCCGTTGATGAAACACCGGAATTCATGCCAGCCCCGATCCTTTACTCGCATGCGATCCTCAAGCGGTTGGCCGAAGTGCGCAAATCCGGGGCGGAGCCGACGCTGGGCCCCGATGCCAAATCGCAATTGACCCTGCGCTATGAGGGTGGTCGTCCGGTGGCGGTGACGCAGCTTGTGCTGTCGACGCAGCATGCGGATGAAAGCCAGACCAGCGACGATATTCGTGCAATTGTAGAGCCTTACATCCGCGAGGTGCTGCCTGCGGGCTGGTTGAGCGATGAGACCGAATGGCATGTGAACCCGACGGGCACCTTTGTGATTGGTGGACCGGATGGCGATGCGGGCCTGACAGGGCGCAAGATCATCGTGGATACCTATGGCGGGGCGGCCCCGCATGGCGGCGGCGCGTTTTCCGGCAAAGATCCGACAAAGGTAGACAGATCAGCGGCTTATGCGGCGCGCTATCTGGCGAAGAACGTCGTGGCGGCGGGTTTGGCGCAGAAATGCACCCTGCAACTGAGCTATGCGATTGGTGTGGCCAAGCCGTTGTCGATCTATGTCGATACCCACGGCACCGGACAAGTGCATGAAACTGCTATAGAAAATGCAGTGGCGCAATGTATGGACCTGACCCCGCGCGGCATCCGCGAGCATCTGGAATTGACGCGGCCAATCTATGCCCGCACCGCGGCCTATGGCCATTTCGGACGTGCGCCGGAGGCTGATGGCGGCTTTAGCTGGGAGCGGACCAACTTGGTTGACGCCCTGAAAAAAGCTGTGTGATCAAAGGGCTGGCGCATGATCTTCATGTGCCAGTTTAACAGAGAATGAGCCAAGACAGACATCCGACAGGCGCGCCGTGGCGCAATTTCTATGGCCGGTTCAAGGGTAAGACCCTGCGGCCGAGCCAAGAGACCTATCTGGATGAAGATCTCGCGAAATTGTCTCCGGGGGCCGTTGATTGGGACGTGAACCCAGAGCGGCAACCGATTGATCTAAAGTCATTTTTCGGAGATCGAGAGGTCTGGCTAGAGATCGGGTTTGGCGGCGGTGAGCATATGGTGCATCAGGCCGTTCAGAATCCGCAGGCCGGGATCATCGGGTGCGAGCCGTTCATCAACGGTGTGGCGATGCTCCTGGGGAAAATCCGGGCGGCGGAGGCACAAAATGTTGCGGTTTATCCGGGTGATGTCCGCAATATGTTCGATGTTTTGCCCGAGGAGTCGGTGTCTCGGGCGTTTCTCTTATATCCTGACCCATGGCCCAAAAAGCGCCATCACCGCAGGCGGTTCGTCACGCAGGAGCATTTAGCGCCACTCTGCAAGGTATTGAAAAAAGGCGCTATTTTTAGAGTTGCGACGGATATTCCGGATTATGTGCGGCAAACTCTGGAAGAGGTGCCGCGCGCGGGGTTCGAGTGGCTGGCAGACCGGCCCGCCGATTGGCGCGAACCATGGAATGATTGGATTTCAACACGTTACGAGCAAAAGGCACTGCGCGAGGGCCGCGTGCCGCATTACCTGACCTTTCGCAAGCTCTGAGGCGGGTGAGACCCGGACCTGTACGATTGTGCGGTGAAACCGTACGACCGCACGATGCCTTGCCCCCTAGGACGGTTCTCTGCCGAAATGTGCCCAGAATTCGTCGCGCGGGTTGGAGCGGGGAAAGGACGTGTCCGGCACCGGCACGTCGAGGAAATCGCAGAGCGGTTCCCAGCCATCGGCGACATGAAAAATCAGCAGCCGGTCGGCGGGGATCAGATCACGCACCGCCTGGTTGTTCGCCCGGTAGGCGGCAATCGCGCAATCGCGGTCGGTGTGATCCTCGAAGGTCTCCTTGAGAAACCATCCTGACATGATCTGGAATGTGTCGCGGATATGCGGCGGCAGGTCCATGCTGTGCTGGTGGGTAAAAAACTTGCTGATGGTGCTGTTGAAGCTGAACCACCAGTCACGCTCGGGCCGTTCCGTATGGATCACCTTGGCGTCGGGAAAAGCCTTGGTTGTTTGTTGCCAAACGGCGGCACCGGGCCAATCGACCTGTGAGGTGTAGCCCGCGAACACGGACTCCCAATCCACCGGTCTGTGGGCGGCGATGGCGCTCCAATGGGCGAGTTGTGCGGGGTTCTGCATGACCTCGAGCATGTGGTGACAGGGGCCAAAGCCCAACTGTTCGAGGGCAAGTTTGGTTGACATGGTTCCAGTGCGCCCGAAACCCGATCCGATGATTTTCAGGGTCATGATTACACCTCTCCTGACTGACCGGCCCAGAGGTGTGGCTGCGATTGTTTAAAATAAACACCTATGAGGCGCGACGAAATCCCCCTCAGGATACCTCAAGACAGGCGGCTGGCCTAGTGATTCTGCCGGTCGAGACCGCTGACCGCTTGTCGGCGGTGTGGTGTCGGGCTGCGTTCTGCGACCCGACTGTGATCCTAAGGGGTGACCAGCCTGTCCCCCAACCGCCCCAGCATGTCGAGGCACTGCTGGAGTTGGTCGAGCGCCAGATATTCGTCGGGTTTGTGCGCCTGATCAATCGAGCCGGGGCCGCAGACCACGGCGGACATGCCATAGCTCTGGAACAGCCCTGCTTCGGTGCCGAAGGGCACGAGGTCGGCACCATTGGCGCCGGTGAGTTCCATCATGATGTCGCGTGCCTCGTTCACCTCGGTGGGTTCCAGCCCGTCAACCTCGCCGATGATTTGGGTGGTCACCGTGGCCTCGGGGCAAATCTCGCGCATGCGGGGGAGGAGCATTTCCTCGCAGTAGCGGCGCAGGTCTTCTTTGACAAAGAGAGCGTCGGCGGCCTGAACGGGGCGCATTTCCCATTCGATAATGGCGTTGGACGCAATGACGTTATGGGCCACACCGCCCTTGAGCGAGCCGGTGTTGATCGTGGTCCAGGGCGGATCAAAGCGGCTGTCCTTGGGCGCGCGGGCGCGCAGGGCCTCTTTGAGTTCCAAAAGGCGATTGACGTAGCGCACGGCGTATTCGACCGCATTGACGCCCCGCTCCGGGGCGGAGCCGTGGCCAGCAAGTCCGCAGAACTGGGTGGTGTATTCGTAGCAGCCCTTGTGACCCTCGATCACGCGCATCGAGGTGGGCTCGCCGATGATGGCGACGCCGGGGCGGATGCCGCGCGCGCGCAGGCTGTCCACCAGCGCCTGTGCGCCGAAACATCCCACTTCCTCGTCATAGGTGAAGGCGAAGTGAATGGGACGGTCGCGCACCCGGTCGGCGAAATAGGGGGCCATGGTGACGGCGGCGGCGATGAAGCCTTTCATGTCGCAGGTGCCGCGACCGTAGAGATGCCCGTCGTGTTCGGTCAGCTCAAAGGGGTCAGAGGCCCAATCCTGTTCGGCGACGGGCACCACATCGGAATGGCCAGAGAGCACGATGCCGCCATCGACCTCGGGGCCGATGGTGGCGAAGAGATTGGCCTTGTGGCCGATGTCGTCGTGAAAGATGTCCACCCGCGCCCCGGCGGATTCCAAGCGGTGTCCGAGATAGGCGATCATGTCGAGATTGCTGAGTTCGGAGATCGTGGGAAAGGCGATCAAGTCGCGCAGGAGGCCCACGGTATCGGAAAGTTGGGTCGTCACGGGTTATGATCCTGTGATGGGGCGGGATTTGAAACTGTGTGACTGTGTTGGTGTGAGACCGGCCCGTCAACCCCCTGTCCGGCTGAAAGACGTCTTGAACATGCGTTTAACGTGTGCGGCGTGTTGCGTAAACGACCGCGCCGTGTGGTGCTGCGTGGCGAAATTGACTCGATTGGTCTATATCTATTGAAAATAGGCTTATTTTGAGGGTCACGCCCTAAAAACATCTAGCGATAGTGGGGGAAAAAAGATAATCGTGAAGCAATAAAACAAATCGACACACCAAAGTGTCGAGTCCTGAGGTTAGAGTGGTGGTGTTATGAAAGCGATTGATTTTATCGCCCGGACAGGTGTGGGTGAAGCGCAGCGTGGATTTCTTTCGGATCAAGGTGGCGTTACGGTCATCCCGGCGGGTCACGGACAAGAGATTTCCTTAAATCTGAGGCAGATGGATATTCAGGGGTTTTCCCGTGACGGGTCGAACCTTGTGATCACTCTGGCGGATGGTCGGGTTGTGCTGCTGGAGGGGTATTATTCCGACGCGGGCGCGCCCGCGAGCCGGCTCTTTATCAGTGCCGATGGCTATCTCAATGAGGTGACGCTGAGCGAGGGTGGCGATGGGCTGGTCTATGCGCAATACGGGCCGACCGAGCAATGGGCCAAGTGGAGCCCGGATGAGGAGCTGATCTTTCTCGGGGGTAACGAGATTATCGCACCGGCAGAGGAGGATGAGGTGTCGATGCTGGGGGCCGCGCTCTTGGGGGGCGGTGGTCTCTTGGGGATGGGCGGCGTCGGGGCTGCGGGGCTTGCTGCGGCCGCTGTGGTTGGCGGTGGCGGTGAAGGCGGCGGCGGTGCACGCCCGCGCATCGAGCCTAGGGTCAATGAAGATGGCACGATCAGCATCGGTGGGGACGCAAGCGATCCCTCGATCACGATTACCGGCGATGCCGAGCCGGGGTCCGAGGTCGAGGTGACGATTGGCGACCAGACGGTCACCACCGAGGCCGATGGGGATGGCAAGTGGGAGGTCGTCTTTGAGGACGAGACCTTCCCCGAGGATGGCGAGCATGATGTGGTCGTCGTGGTGACGGAGCCCGATGGCACCGAGACCACGCTGGAGGGGCCGGTTGTCGTGATCGACACCACGCCGCCTGACGTTGTGATCGAAGACGGTGTGGTCTCGACCGACGATATCGTCAATGCCGAGGATTACGCGGACGGGATCGAGATCACCGGACACGGTGAGCCGGGCGCGGATGTTTCCGTTGTGATCGAGGGTGTGACCGAGACCACGGTGATCGGTGAGGATGGTCAGTGGCAGGTGGTGTTCGACCCCGCCGATATTCCCGGCGGCGAGCGCGAGGTGGCGGTGGTGATCACCGCGACGGATGGGTTTGGCAATTCTACCGTGGTCACGGATGTGGTGGCGATTGATACGGTGCCGCATCCGATTGCGATCAATTCCGGTGCGGTTGGCGGCGATGGTGTCGTCAATCTGGTGGAAGAGGCGGCAGGCGTGGCGATCACCGGCACGTCGACGGCTGGGGCCACGGTGACGGTCACGGTCGAGGGCGTGTCCCGCGAAGTGGTCGTGGGCGCGGATGGCACCTGGACAGCCGAATTTGATCCGGGCACGCTACCGGCTGGGCAATATGAAACAGAGGTAACGGCGACCACGGTCGATGCGGCGGGCAATGCCAGCAGCACCAGTGGAACCTTTCGCGTTGATACCGAGGTGCGCGATTTCGGGATGACGGGCACGCCGGGTGGGTCCGATGGCGTGATCAACGCCGCTGAGCAGGGCGATGGGTTCACCATGAGCGGCACGGTCGAGCCGGGCTCGACGGTGAAGCTCACGTTCGGTGCGGCGGTGGTGGATGCGGTTGTGGCGGCGGATGGGCGTTGGACCGCGACATTCACCGGCGCGCAGATTGCGGGCGGCACCTATACCGGCGATGTTGTGGCGGTGGCCACGGATGCGGCGGGCAACGTCAGCGAGTTGCGCCAAGCGGTGAGCGTGGATACCGAGGCCGGTCTCTTGACGCTGAACGCCGGGGCGATTGCCGGTGATGGGGTGATCAACGGGGCCGAGGCGGGTGCCGGGGTGCTGGTTACGGGCACGGCCGATGCCTGGGCCACGGTGAGTGTCAGCCTCGACGGGGTTGAGCATACGGTGCAGGCGGATGGCGCGGGCCGGTGGCAGAGCCGCTATGAGAGCGCTGAGATCACGCGCGGCACCCATGTGCCCGAGGTGAGCGCGCGCACGGTGGATGCGGCGGGCAATCCGACCGAGGTGGATGCGACGGTGCGGGTGGACACGCAGGTCGACAACCTCAGCCTGAGCGATCTCAACCTTGCGATTGGGGCCGATGGGCGCGATGTCATCAACAATGACATTGCCACAGGCGGGTTCAACGTCACCGGCACGATCGAGCCGGGCAGCCGGGTGTTTGTCACCATCGACGGGGTGCAGCACGAGGCGCAGGTGGCGGGCAATGGCACTTGGGTGGCCAATTTCGGCCCCAACGAGATTGCATCCGGTGAGCGGGACGCGGCGCTGCGGGTCGATGTGACCGATGCGGCCGGCAATAGCGCCTTTCTGACCGATACGGTGCGGGTCGATACGCTGGTCAATGACCTGAGCCAAGATGGGCCGGTGACGCCCGACGATATCGTCAACATCTCTGAGGCGGCGGGAGGCGTGACCCTGACCGGGCAGGTCGAAGCGGGATCGAGCGCGGATGTGCGGATCTTTGGCAAGACCTATCAGGCGGCGGTGGATGCCAATGGCAACTGGTCGGTGACCCTGCCCGACGGGGATATCCCGCGGCAGGACGGTCAGGCCGCGATGGTGGTGTCTGCGACCGATTGGGCGGGCAATACCCGTGAGATCACCGGCAGTCTGACGCTGGACATGGTGGCGCCCGAGACGCCGGGGATCGTGGGCTATTTCCGGCAGGGCGATGGCTATCGCAATGCGACGGTGGAAACCAGCACCGATGATGTGAGCATCCATCAGGTCGATACGAGCGGCAATGTCCGCGAATTGGCGCTGGGCGAGCAGGTCAACCCGTTTACCGGCGAGACGGATTATTTCTTTCTCGACGGGGCGGGGCGGCTTTCACCGGTGTCGGATGGCTCGCAACTGGTGGTGACAAGCACCGACGCGGGGGGCAATACCGCCAGCACCTATGTGGTGCTGGATGAGACCAGCACATCGGTCGTCAATATCGCCAATCCCAACCTCAGCGTCTTTGACATCGAGACGATTGATCTGCGGTTCGGGGATCAGGCGCAGTTGAGCCTGAGCGAAGCGCAGGTTCTGGCGCTTTCGGGCAATGGCGACACGGTTCTGGTGCAGGGGGGCGCGGATGATCGCGTCACGCTGACCGGGGCCGAGGCTGCGGGCAGTACGGTGATCGACGGTCAGAGCTTTGACATCTACACGCTGGGCAATGATGCCACGGTGGTGGTGGATGAAGATATCCAGATCGTCACCTGATGCCGGATAGAGACGCGCGTCCATGCTGGCGCGCGTCTCCAACGACAAGGCCGAAACGGTCGGAGGACTATGTATGGGGACTGTAACGAGGGGACTGTTTCTGGCGGGGGCCTGTCTGGTGCTGGCGGGATGTCTGCGCGACGGCGGCAGCGACGATGCCGAGGTGTCGCGGGCGGCGGCGGGTCCGGATATGCGGCCCGATCAAGAGGCACGGGCCAAAGAGGCCGCGCAATCGGAAATCATCAGTGAGTTGCAGGCGCGGCGGTCGGTTCTGGTGCCGGGCAGCAGTTTTGATCAGGTGGCGGGGTCGGTTCTGGCCGCCTATAGCCGCAGCGCCGAGGCGGATTTGCTGAGTGCGCGGTTGCGGGTCGAGGCCGCGTCAAAGAACTGGTTGCCACGCATCGGCCCGAATATCAGCCTGACCAGTCTGAGCGATATTGTCAGCCAGTTGATTGTCGAGCAGGTGCTCTATGACAATGGCCGCAAGAAAGCCGAGCGCGCCTTTGCCAAGGCCGATGTCGAGGTGGCCGCCGTGACGCTGGCCGAGGATGTGAACGGGCGCGTGTTCGAGGCGCTGACGCTCTATCTGGCGGCGTCTCAGGCGCGCGAACGGTTGGCGCTGGAGCGGCGCACGCTGGAGGATATGAGCCGGTTCGAATGGATCATGTCGGAGCGGGTCAAGGGCGGGGTGTCGGATATGTCCGACCTCTATATCCTACGCTCGCGTCTGGCGGAAATCCGCGAGGTGATGGCGGAGCAGATTGAGGCCGAGGCCACGGCGCTGGCGGAGTTGAATGCCATGGCGGAGCGGCCCCTTGGGGCGGTCACGGGCCTGTCCGAGGTGTCGGTTGATGCGGGCACTATGCGGGCGCTCGATGTCTTGCGCGCTGTGGCCGAGGGCGAGCGTGACACTGCCGAGGCTGTGATGGCGCGCGCCGGGCTCTTGCCGGGATTGACGGCGGGGGGCACGGTTGGCTCTGGCGATACGAATTTCGGCCTCAACCTGCGGTCCGAGCAATTGCTGGGCTTGGGGACCGGCGCGCAGTTGAGAGCGGCGGATGCGGAGAAAGAGGCGGCGAGTCGTCGTCGCGCGCAGGCTGATGAAGACAGCAACCGTGTGGTGCAGCGGCTGGAGGGGCGTTTGAGTGCCCTGTCGCGGCAGGTGGGTGAGGCCAGTGTGTTGCGTGATACGGCGCAGGCGAACCTTGATCTCTTTCAGGCGCAATATGATGCCGGACAGCGCGATGTGATGGATGTTGTGGGCGTCTACGAGACCTTTGCCGAGCGGCAGGCGCGGGCGCTGGCGTTGAAATATGAGCTGGCATTGACGCGGCTAGAGCTTGCGCGGCATATGGGTGTGCTGGCGGAGGGGAGCCGGATTTGACCAAGGCCCCCGTTGCCCTGACGATCACCACTGGCGCGGGCGGGGCCGAGGCAAGCGGGCCGCCGCCCTCGCGGTTTGGCGAGCGGGCGTTGGCGCGGGCCAAGCTGGGCGTGGCCTATGCTGCGCT